>NZ_VOZF01000080.1:0-1268 GCF_013419905.1 Acinetobacter sp. YH12046 | reverse complement strand
AAGTGGCTCCCACTGCTTGTATGCATGCGGTTTCAGGATCTATTTCACTCCCC
Organism: Acinetobacter sp. YH12046; assembly: GCF_013419905.1. Taxonomy (NCBI): domain Bacteria; kingdom Pseudomonadati; phylum Pseudomonadota; class Gammaproteobacteria; order Moraxellales; family Moraxellaceae; genus Acinetobacter; species Acinetobacter sp. YH12046. Next base: position 1,215 of record NZ_VOZF01000080.1, on the reverse strand, counting down.
TCACAGGGGTTCTTTTCGCCTTTCCCTCACGGTACTGGTTCACTATCGGTCAGTCAGGAGTATTTAGCCTTAGAGGATGGTCCCCCTATATTCAGACAAGGTTTCACGTGCCTCGCCCTACTCGACATCATCATATCAGCCCTTTCGTGTACAGGACTATCACCCACTATGGTTGCACTTCCCAGAGCATTCCACTAAAACTGATATGACTTAATGGGCTGTTCCCCTTTCGCTCGCCGCTACTGAGGGAATCTCAATTGATTTCTTTTCCTACGGATACTGAGATGTTTCACTTCTCCGCGTTCGCCTCATAAACCTATGTATTCAGTTTATGATACCGACCTTATAGCCGGTGGGTTTCCCCATTCAGACATCTCCGGATCACAGGATATTTGCCGCCTCCCCGGAGCTTTTCGCAGGCTATCACGTCTTTCTTCGCCTCTGACTGCCAAGGCATCCACCACATGCACTTAATTACTTGACTATACAACCCCAAACAGTCGTTCATCCCTACAAGTAGGATAAACAACATAATCAACCAATCACTCAGTCAATTACACAGTTAGAGTTTCGTGAACTTAATCACTGTACAGCTTCAATTAGATTCATATACCAAAACGCTTGATTCAGTTAATTTCGCTAGTTCTCATTCAATCACTTCAACAATCAATCTTGCGATCTCTTGTTTCCGCTCTTGTATGAGTATGAACAAATTATTTCAACTCAAATATATTCTGTTAATGATTTAATGCATCCTCGTCGGACTGCATTACTGTGATAAATCACAGAGATTATCAAGTGCGCGTATCATAACGCTTGTACTTGCTAATCTCTAGGATCTAAACACTTGATCGCTTAGGAACTAAACAACTTCATCACTGTATGATTACATACTGCGCGAAGCGTAGCTTCTTGCTTAAATTTCAAGTAAAAGCAGTGCTTTTATGATCTTGAAATTTGGTGGAGACTAGGAGAGTCGAACTCCTGACCTCCTGCGTGCAAAGCAGGCGCTCTACCAACTAAGCTAAGTCCCCAGCTTATCAATAAGTCAATGTATCGTTCCGTTTCTGTATGAATTGCTTCGTCAGTAGTGGTGGGTCTGACAAGACTTGAACTTGTGACCCCACGCTTATCAAGCGTGTGCTCTAACCAACTGAGCTACAGACCCTCAGATACATCGTCATGAAGAACAACTTGTTGTGGATTCTTACCAAT
>NZ_VOZF01000079.1:0-1268 GCF_013419905.1 Acinetobacter sp. YH12046 | reverse complement strand
GGGAAATCTTATCTTGAGGTAGGCTTCCCGCTTAGATGCTTTCAGCGGTTATCCCTTCCGAACATAGCTACCCGGCGATGCGACTGGCGTCACAACCGGTACACCAGAGGTTCGTCCACTCTGGTCCTCTCGTACTAGGAGCAGATCCTCTCAAATTTCCAGCGCCCACGGTAGATAGGGACCGAACTGTCTCACGACGTTCTAAACCCAGCTCGCGTACCTCTTTAAATGGCGAACAGCCATACCCTTGGGACCTGCTTCAGCCCCAGGATGAGATGAGCCGACATCGAGGTGCCAAACACCGCCGTCGATATGAACTCTTGGGCGGTATCAGCCTGTTATCCCCAGAGTACCTTTTATCCGTTGAGCGATGGCCCTTCCATACAGAACCACCGGATCACTAAGACCTACTTTCGTACCTGCTCGACTTGTGGGTCTCGCAGTTAAGCGCGCTTTTGCCTTTATACTCTACGCGTGATTTCCGACCACGCTGAGCGCACCTTCGTACTCCTCCGTTACTCTTTAGGAGGAGACCGCCCCAGTCAAACTACCCACCAGACATGGTCCTCGCTCCCGATCAGGGAGCAGAGTTAGAACCTCAATATTACCAGGGTGGTATTTCAAGGACGGCTCCATGGCAACTAGCGTCACCACTTCAAAGCCTCCCACCTATCCTACACAAGTAAGATCAAAGTTCAATGTCAAGCTGCAGTAAAGGTTCACGGGGTCTTTCCGTCTAGCCGCGGGTACACCGCATCTTCACGGCGAATTCGATTTCACTGAGCCTCTGCTGGAGACAGCGCCGCCATCATTATGCCATTCGTGCAGGTCGGAACTTACCCGACAAGGAATTTCGCTACCTTAGGACCGTTATAGTTACGGCCGCCGTTTACTGGGGCTTCGATCAAGAGCTTCGCTTACGCTAACCCCATCAATTAACCTTCCAGCACCGGGCAGGCATCACACCCTATACGTCCACTTTCGTGTTTGCAGAGTGCTATGTTTTTAATAAACAGTTGCAGCGGCCTGGTTTCTGAGGCTGCCAACAGCTCAAGGAGCAAGTCCTATCACCGCCGGCAGCGTACCTTCTCCCGAAGTTACGGTACCATTTTGCCTAGTTCCTTCAGCAGAGTTCTCTCAAGCGCTTTGGTCTACTCGACCTGACCACCTGTGTCGGTTTCGGGTACGATTCCAGTGTAACTGAAGCTTAGAGACTTTTCCTGGAAGTATGGTATCAGCCACTTCACCAGTAAACTGGCTTGCTATCA
>NZ_VOZF01000078.1:0-1280 GCF_013419905.1 Acinetobacter sp. YH12046 | reverse complement strand
TGTTATTCACCAATTAAAATGTCTATGCGATAAACCATTTAAAATGTCCTGTTTTTAACTGCAAGAGTCAAGAACAGGATTTAAATTTCTTTGTTCATTGCTAGCTTTCTGAGCTTTACGACTCGGCATACTTTTCTTGGCACGGGAACGTTTATTCTGTTTTTCCAACTCTTCATGCTGTTGTTGGATATGGGCCAGAACTGCGCCTAACCGTTTATTCTCAACCACTTCATTCTGCTGCAGTCCAGTCAGTTTATTGAAGATACTGTAGTTGATCTTCCGTCCTTCATACATGATCGCAACAGTGCCATCCGGGTACTCCAGAAATGAAATGTATTGTCCAACTAATTTCTGGTTCAATTCAGTCGGTTCAAGCATATAAATACATTTGTCATACGTCAGGGTTAGATTCTTGGTGACCTTACGTGGTTCCTGCCAGGTAAAAATATCATCCAGTTCAAGATCAGATTCGGTTAATGGTCGATGTAAATTCTTTGAGTTACGCGCACACTTGGCGAACTTCTGATTGAACTGCTCAATGAAGCAGGGTAGCCAAGCATTGGCTTCAGCAATCGAACTGATGCCTTCCAGACGCATCTCTTTGATCAGACGATCCTGAAGTGTCCTGTTAGCACGTTCCACACGTCCTTTGGCCTGTGGTGAGTTGGCAAAAATAATATCGATGTTTAACTCATTCAGAATCCGCCCAAATTGCGTGATCTTGCTGTCTTGGCTCGATTTCTGATTCACTCGGAATACTGAGTGTTTATCGCTATAAAAGGCCAAAGGCTTGCCATATTGCTTAATGTAGGCTCTCGTGGAAAGCATATAGTCGAAGGTCGTTTCAGCCTCACAAAAGCGCAGATGCAACAGCTTTCCAGTGGCGTCATCGATATAAACCAGCAAACAGCATTTGGCGGATCGTCCTTCAAACCAGTCATGATAGGAGCCATCAATCTGGATCAGTTCACCGAAGCAATCACGGTTATATCTAGGCTGATATGGACGTTTCAGACGCTTGGATCGCGGAATCCAGAGCTCATTGGCAGTCATCCAGCGACGAACTGTTTCCACAGGAATATTCAGCTCAAACATGCTGCTGAGCTTCTCATGCGCCAAGGTGGGCCCAAAGCCCAGCAGATGTTCAGAAATAATGGAAAGGCACTTTGCTTTTAACAAGTCATCATGGCGACGATGGCCAGGTTGACCACGACTGGCATGAGCCAGACCTGAAACACCATCTTGATTGAGCTTCTGCAATAACCGGGTAATTTGACGGG
>NZ_VOZF01000077.1:0-1295 GCF_013419905.1 Acinetobacter sp. YH12046 | reverse complement strand
TAATGCCAGTCAGTTAAGCAAATATTAGTAAAATGTAGTAAAAATGAGTGTATGTAAATACGCTCATTTTTTTATGACTTTATCTGAAAATTTAGATTGCACCCTTCAACATTCTTTACCTTCACTTAGCCATTTTAGTGAATTTATTGATTTCAACTGGATTGAGGAAAGTCTGCATCAAACAGGTAAGGCATCAATTAGAAGAAGGAAGTTACCTGCTGAACATGTGGTGTGGCTTGTCATTGGACTCGCTTTATTTCGAAATCAACCTATCGGATATGTCGTAGAACAGCTAAAACTTGTATTTGGTACAACAGAATATTGTGTTCCTAGCGCAGTAGTACAAGCACGACAACGTTTAGGATCAGAACCTTTAAATGCGCTATTTTCTTTACTTAGCCAAGCCTGGTTTGAAGAATCTCAGCAGCAATACTCAAACTTTCACGGTCTGAGTGTGTGCGCTGTTGATGGTGTTGTTTGGTCTATGCCTTATACAGATGAGAATTTTGCACACTTTGGTTCATCTAAAGGAAAAACTGCTGATGCTCCTTATCCACAAGTGAGAGCAACCTGCTTAGTAAATACCGCGACCCATGAAATTATAGATGCTCAAATAGGTAGTATGGATCAAGGTGAACTCACACTGGCAAGCCAATTATCTCCTTGTTCACACAGTATTACCCTATTTGATCGAGCCTATTTCTCTGCAGATTTTCTCATCGGGTGGCAAAAACGTGCAGAAGAAAGTCATTGGCTTATGCGTGCAAAAGATAATTTACGGTATGAGATTGTGGAGCGTAATTCGCAACATGACTTTCATATTAGAATGCCGATATCAACAAGAGCTAAAAAACTTAATCCAGCCTTAGGAGACTATTGGGAGGCACGTCTCATTGAGGTTGAGCAGGCAGGTAAGATTAGACGTTATATCACTTCACTAATAGATTCAAAGAGATATCCATTATTAGCTTTAGCAAAACTCTATGCCCAGCGTTGGGAAATAGAAATGTGTTACCGAGAAATCAAGAGTAACTTACAGGAAGGGAAGCATTTAAGGAGTAAACAACCTGCCTTGATTTATCAAGAATTATGGGGAGTCTTTATTGCCTATAATATTCTAAGAAGACAAATGAAATATATGGCGCAACGTGCAAAAGTCAGTCCTTTGAGAATGAGCTTTCATATTACCTCTATTGCTATCCTTAACCTATTGAAGTTTGATTCTTTGGCTTCCGCAGGTAATTTGCCTAAACATCTAGAAAGTTTAATGGAAAAATCTAAAAGGTATGTTTTAC
>NZ_VOZF01000076.1:0-1366 GCF_013419905.1 Acinetobacter sp. YH12046 | reverse complement strand
CATTAAACCGCATTGTGCTTACCTGTTCTGTAATAAACGTGGCCATCGCATGAAAGTGCTGGTACATGATGGACTGGGCATCTGGCTGTGTGCCCGGCGGCTGGAACAGGGAAAATTCCACTGGGCTCAAGTTCACCAAGGTGAAACCGTGGCCCTCAGCCCGGAACAGTTACAGGCATTAATCCAAGGTTTGCCCTGGCAGAGAATTGGACGACAGCAGGTGGTGACGATGCTTTAAACCAGGCTGTTCCATTCTGCTATTCTCCAAACGTTCTATTTCATTCTTCTCATGACCTCAGGCATACTGCGGTCATGAATACGCTGCCTGACTTAAGCCAACTGACCCATGAACAACTGCTGGAATTCACCAGGCAGTTGGCGATGCAGCATCAGTCTCTGGCACAATCAAACCAGCAATTAGATGCCAGAGTTCAACATCTTGAAGTCACCAATCAGCAATTAGATTCTAAAGTTCAACATCTTTCTATTCTCAATCAAAAATACGAGCATGAACTGGCGCTGTTTAAACAGCATAAATTCGGCAGTAAAAACGAACATCTCACCGCAAAACAAATCCATCTGTGGGACGAAGCGGTCGAAGAAGATATCGCAGCCGTTGATCTGGAATTAGAACGATTAAATGCAGATAAAACCGATGCAGCGACACAGAAAGCCAAAACCAATAAACCTAAACGTCGACTGCTGCCAGATCATCTACACACCATCCGTATTGAGCATGAACCTGCATCAACCCAATGCAGTTGTGGCTGCCAGTTACGTCGTATCGGCGAAGATATCAGTGAAAAACTGCATTTCAGACCGGCACAGTTCTACAAGGAACAGCATGTTCGTGGCAAATGGGTCTGTGATCAGTGTGACACCCTGACTCAGCAAGCGATGCCTGCCTATGTGATTGATAAAGGCATTGCTTCACCTGAACTGCTCAGCCATGTGCTGGTATCGAAGTATGCCGATCATTTGCCGCTGTACCGTCAGCGCCTGATCTATCAGCGGGCTGGCATTGATCTGTCCAGATCCACTTTATCTGACTGGATTGGTCGCTGCGGTGTGGAACTGGAGCCTCTGGCTAATGCCTTAAAAGAGGTGGTGCTGCAACAGCAGGTGCTGCATGCAGATGAAACACCAGTCACCATTATGCGGATGGGTGAGAATGAGAAAAAACCGAAGAAAGGTTATGTCTGGGCCTATGCCACCACACAGTACAATCCAGTTCAGGCGGTGATCTATGACTTTCAGGATAGTCGTTCAGGTCAGCATGCTGAAGCGTTCCTGAAAGACTGGCAGGGCCATCTGGTCTGTGATGATTACAGCGGTTATAAAGCACGCTTTAAATCAGGTCAGGTCA
>NZ_VOZF01000075.1:0-1387 GCF_013419905.1 Acinetobacter sp. YH12046 | reverse complement strand
CTGCCTGAACAACCCATGCGTCAGTGGGTGTTGAGCTTCCCGTTTCAGCTGCGTTTCCTGTTTGCCAGCCGGCCCGAGATCATGGGGTGGGTGCTGGGCATCGTTTACCGCGTCATTGCCACGCACCTGGTCAAGAAAGCGGGCCATACCCACCAAGTGGCCAAGACGGGCGCGGTCACCCTGATCCAGCGTTTTGGATCGGCGCTCAATCTGAATGTTCACTTCCACATGCTGTTTCTCGACGGTGTGTATGTCGAGCAATCCCACGGCTCAGCGCGTTTCCGCTGGGTCAAGGCGCCGACCAGCCCAGAGCTCACCCAGCTGACGCACACCATCGCCCACCGGGTGGGTCGCTATCTGGAACGGCAAGGCCTGCTGGAACGGGATGTCGAAAACAGCTATCTGGCCTCGGATGCGGTGGATGACGACCCGATGACACCCCTGCTGGGGCACTCGATCACTTACCGTATCGCTGTCGGTTCACAGGCGGGGCGAAAGGTGTTCACTTTGCAAACTCTGCCGACCAGTGGTGATCCGTTCGGTGACGGGATTGGCAAGGTAGCCGGGTCCAGCCTGCACGCCGGCGTGGCGGCCAGGGCCGATGAACGCAAGAAGCTCGAACGGCTGTGCCGGTACATCAGCCGCCCGGCGGTATCCGAGAAGCGGCTGTCGTTAACACGAGGCGGCAACGTGCGCTACCAGCTCAAGACGCCGTACCGGGACGGCACCACGCACGTCATTTTCGAACCATTGGATTTCATTGCAAGGCTGGCCGCCCTGGTACCGAAGCCCAGAGTCAACCTAACCCGCTTCCACGGGGTGTTCGCACCCAACAGTCGGCACCGGGCGTTGGTCACGCCGGCAAAACGGGGCAGGGGCAACAAGGTCAGGGTGGCTGATGAACCGGCAACACCAGCACAACGGCGAGCGTCGATGACATGGGCGCAACGGCTCAAGCGTGTTTTCAATATCGACATCGAGACCTGCAGCGGCTGCGGCGGCGCCATGAAAGTCATCGCCTGCATTGAAGACCCTATAGTGATCAAGCAGATCCTTGATCACCTGAAGCACAAAGCCGAAACCAGCGGGACCAGGGCGTTACCCGAAAGCCGGGCGCCACCGGCTGAGCTGCTCCTGGGTCTGTTTGACTGACGAGCCTGAAGGCCAACGATACCAATCAAAATGCTGCGTTCACAGCGCCGCGGCAGGGATCCGCCGTGCTGGTTGTCGGAAAAGGAGCCGCTAGTGGGAAAGAGGAGGGTAAATTTTCAGCGTTGCTGGCTCCCCGTCAGCCGGATTGGGTTGCATCGCAGGGGTGTCGAAAGAGTCAACTGCGGTCCAAAGCTGTTGGACTTGGGTGAAAAGGGCGTTTATTCTTCCTATACGT
>NZ_VOZF01000074.1:0-1408 GCF_013419905.1 Acinetobacter sp. YH12046 | reverse complement strand
CATTAAACCGCATTGTGCTTACCTGTTCTGTAATAAACGTGGCCATCGCATGAAAGTGCTGGTACATGATGGACTGGGCATCTGGCTGTGTGCCCGGCGGCTGGAACAGGGAAAATTCCACTGGGCTAAAGTTCACCAGGGTGAAAGCGTAGCTCTCAACCCGGAACAGTTACAGGCATTAATCCAGGGTTTGCCTTGGCAGCGCATTGGACGACAGCAGGTGGTCACGATGCTCTAAACCAAGCTCGGCTATTCTGCCATCCTCCAAACGTTCTATTTCATTCTTCTCATGACCTCAGGCATACTGCGGTCATGAATACGCTGCCAGATTTAAGCCAACTGACCCATGAACAACTGCTGGAATTCACCCGGCAGTTGGCGATGCAGCATCAACAACTCGCAGAAGATAAACAACAATTAGATGCTCAAGTTCAACATCTGGAAGTATCAAATCAACAATTAGATGCCAAAGTTCAACATCTTGAAGTCACCAATCAGCAATTAGATTCTAAAGTTCAGCATCTTTCTATTCTCAATCAAAAATACGAGCATGAACTGGCGCTGTTTAAACAGCATAAATTCGGCAGTAAAAACGAACATCTCACCGCAAAACAAATCCATCTGTGGGATGAGGCGGTCGAAGAAGATATCGCAGCCGTTGATCTGGAATTAGAACGATTAAATGCAGATAAAACCCATGCAGGGACACAGAAAGCCACAGTCAACAAACCTAAACGTCGACTGCTACCCGATCATCTACACACCATCCGTATTGAGCATGAACCTGCATCAACCCAATGCAGTTGTGGCTGCCAGTTACGTCGTATCGGCGAAGATATCAGTGAAAAACTGCATTTCAGACCGGCACAGTTCTATAAGGAACAGCATGTACGTGGCAAATGGGTCTGTGATCAGTGCGACACCCTGACTCAGCAAGCGATGCCCGCCTATGTGATTGATAAAGGTATTGCCAGTCCTGAACTGCTCAGCCATGTGCTGGTATCGAAGTATGCCGATCATTTGCCGCTGTACCGTCAGCGCCTGATCTATCAGCGGGCTGGCATTGATCTGTCCAGATCCACGTTATCTGACTGGATTGGTCGCTGCGGTGTGGAACTGGAACCTCTGGCCAATGCCTTAAAACAGGTGGTGCTGCAACAGCGGGTGATCCATGCCGATGAAACGCCGGTCACCATCATGCGGATGGGTGAGAATGATAAAAAACCGAAGAAAGGTTATGTCTGGGCCTATGCCACTACACAGTACAATCCAGTTCAAGCCGTGATCTATGACTTTCAGGATAGTCGTTCAGGTCAGCATGCTGAAGCGTTCCTGAAAGACTGGCAGGGCCATCTGGTCTGTGATGATTACAGCGGTTATAAAGCACGCTTTAAATCAGGTCAGGTCA
>NZ_VOZF01000073.1:0-1471 GCF_013419905.1 Acinetobacter sp. YH12046 | reverse complement strand
TCAGCTTGCTTCAAGATACTCATGATCAAGCTGTCTGAATACTTAGATGTTTTCATAGAAAATCTCCTTAAATCAAGGTTATTCGATTTTCTACTTTTAAACTCAATTATTTTTAGGGAGGATTACCGTTTGCTTGGTTATAAAAAAGTGGAGAGATTAAAAAGCTGCAAGGGCGATCTATGATCGTGCATTTACCCTTGCGGTCTTTTTTGAACGAACTATAACCAGAAAAAGCAAAGCCCTTAGCACACTAAAATATTAGGTACGTCAAGCGGTATCTTGGATAGTAAAATCGAACGGAAAAAAAGCACTTGATATACTTATCAAGTGCTTTCCTAGCCTTTATGTTCGTAAATAAACCACTTGTAACTTGTAACTTTTTTCATGTTACAAGTTACCACTCGTGGTAGTTACCACAAAGCCACATGTTAACATTAAATAATGTTAAGCATTTCATGGAAAAGCTTTTCTATAATCTTTAAGGCTTCTTGTGTACTTCTTGCTAGTCTAGGGACCTCTTTAGCTCCTTGGAAGCTGTCAGTAGTATACCTAATAATTTATCTACATTCCCTTTAGTAACGTGTAACTTTCCAAATTTACAAAAGCGACTCATAGAATTATTTCCTCCCGTTAAATAATAGATAACTATTAAAAATAGACAATACTTGCTCATAAGTAACGGTACTTAAATTGTTTACTTTGGCGTGTTTCATTGCTTGATGAAACTGATTTTTAGTAAACAGTTGACGATATTCTCGATTGACCCATTTTGAAACAAAGTACGTATATAGCTTCCAATATTTATCTGGAACATCTGTGGTATGGCGGGTAAGTTTTATTAAGACACTGTTTACTCTTGGTTTAGGATGAAAGCATTCCGCTGGCAGCTTAAGCAATTGCTGAATCGAGACTTGAGTGTGCAAGAGCAACCCTAGTGTTCGGTGAATATCCAAGGTACGCTTGTAGAATCCTTCTTCAACAATCAGATAGATGTCAGACGCATGGCTTTCAAAAACCACTTTTTTAATAATTTGTGTGCTTAAATGGTAAGGAATATTCCCAACAATTTTATACCTCTGTTTGTTAGGGAATTGAAACTGTAGAATATCTTGGTGAATTAAAGTGACACGAGTATTCAGTTTTAATTTTTCTGACGATAAGTTGAATAGATGACTGTCTAATTCAATAGACGTTACCTGTTTACTTATTTTAGCCAGTTTCGTCGTTAAATGCCCTTTACCTGTTCCAATTTCGTAAACGGTATCGGTTTCTTTTAAATTCAATTGTTTTATTATTTGGTTGAGTACTTTTTCACTCGTTAAAAAGTTTTGAGAATATTTTATATTAAAATAAGCCTTATATCCAAGCATAAAACAAGGTTGTCTAGACTTCTTTTAACAGTAAAGTTATCATAAAACTGAATTTTATTTTTTAGGTAAGTTTATGCATTCTATCCGCATTCGTTAAGACA
>NZ_VOZF01000072.1:0-1484 GCF_013419905.1 Acinetobacter sp. YH12046 | reverse complement strand
GCACTTGGTATCAGCCAGTCGAGCGTCAGCGCGCGTGTGAAAGCGCTGGAGGATAACCTTGGTGTCCTGCTATTTGAGCGCCATGCGCGGGGCGTTCGGCTAACAGACGCAGGCAGGCACTTCATGGAGCGTGTCACGGCGGGTGTCGATCAACTCGATCACGCAGTGAAGACCGCAGGCATGACAGCTCAAGGAGAATACGGCCGGCTTCGCATCGGCATCCATGCCTTAATCCCACGCAGCTTTCTCACGGAGCTGATCCGTCATTATCGGGAAGAACATACGGGCATTGAGGTTGAGATCACCGAAGGCACAGCCCGCGATGCGGTGATGCAGCTTCGTGCTGACCAGCTCGACGTGGTGTTCGTCGCGGGCAAGCCCGAGATGCCCGACTGCCATACCCGACCGATCTGGACCGAACCGCTGGTGGCCGTGCTATCGGATGGGCATCGCCTCGCCGGGCAGTCCGCAATCACTTGGTCCGATCTGGTCGGCGAGACTTTCATTGTTCGCTATGGTGGCACCGGCCCGCAGGTCCATGACCATATCGTGCTGCGCCTTGCCGGGCGTTGGCCCGCACCGTCGATCCGGCGCTTTGATGTGGGGCGCGACACGCTGCTATCTATGGTCGGACAAGGCTTCGGCATCACTATCGTCGGCGAGGCAACGTCATTGTTGCCGACGACCGGCATCGTCTTCCTGCCCTTCCTCGATGAACCGGAGCCGGTTGCCTTTACAGCCGTCTGGTCGCCGTTCAATCGCAACTCCGCACTGAAAAATCTACTCAACCTCGCAGGCAAAATGAAGCGTGACGGCGATTCGCCCAATCGTTTCCTGGATGGCACTCGACCGGCACGATAACGGCACAGGCGATCCATCCTATTTGCCGCCGATAGTATCCGGCAGCCCTCCGGCATCCTCTTTCCTGTTGCCCGTCCCGATTTTGCCTACTCTCTGATCGGCTCCGTCTCTTTTGCCGACTGGAGCCTGCATTGCGCGGAGGCCGAATCCTTTGGGGTCAGATCGCCGTAGTCATCACCATCGTTCTGGTGATGACACTGAGAAATTTGACGATAATCAAAATACTGACCTGCAAAGAAGCGCTGCATACGTCGATAAAATGATTGTGGTAAACACTTGATGGGCAAGGCTTTAGATGCAGAAGAAAGATTACATGTTTGCTTTAAAATAATCACAAGCATGATGAGCGCAAAGCACTTTAAATGTGACTTGTTCCATTTTAGAGATTTGTTTAAGATAAGATATAACTCATTGAGATGTGTCATAGTATTCGTCGTTAGAAAACAATTATTGTGACATTATTTCAATGAGTTATCTATTTTTGTCGTGTACAGAGATTATTATAGAAGCCCCCATGAATAAATCGCTCATCATTTTCGGCATCGTCAACATAACCTCGGACAGTTTCTCCGATGGAGGCCGGTATCTGGCGCCAGACGCAGCCATTGCGCAGGCGCGTAAGC
>NZ_VOZF01000071.1:0-1874 GCF_013419905.1 Acinetobacter sp. YH12046 | reverse complement strand
TGAGAACTGCCTTGTTTTGAAACTTGGTTGGCTTTAATTAGTTTTTAGTATTCTTTATAGAAAATGCCTCGATCAAGGGGCATTTCTAACAATCATTTAACATAAAATTTCTTATGTGAAGTAACCTTGTTAGAAACCATTTAAAGTGTCTATATTCTCACCAATAAAAATGTCTAGTTTATGATGGTTTTTACCATCATGGACTGGATATAAATTAGAGATGTTGATCACTATGTCTGACAAGGAAATTCAACGTCTTGCAGTTCTGCAAGACGTTCGAGATCATCGTATTACCCAGGTCCGTGCTGCTGAAATCCTGAATCTTTCCACTCGTCAAATTACCCGGTTATTGCAGAAACTCAATCAAGACGGTGTTTCAGGTCTGGCACATGCCAGTCGTGGTCAACCTGGCCATCATCGCCATGATGAGTTATTAAAATCAAAATGTCTTTCCATTATTTCTGAACATCTGCTGGGCTTTGGACCTACCTTGGCGCATGAGAAGCTCAGCAGCATATTTGACCTGAATATCCCGGTAGAAACGGTTCGGCGCTGGATGATGGCCAATGACCTCTGGATTCCGCGATCCAAGCGCCTTAAACGTCCATATCAGCCACGTTATAACCGGGATTGCTTCGGTGAGCTGATCCAGATTGATGGCTCATATCATGACTGGTTCGAAGGACGCGCTGCTAAGTGCTGTTTATTGGTGTATATCGATGATGCCACTGGAAAGCTGTTGCATCTACGCTTCTGTGAGGCGGAAACCACCTTCGACTATATGCTTTCAACCCGAGCCTACATTGAACAATACGGCAAACCTCTGGCCTTTTATAGCGACAAACATTCGGTATTCAGAGTTAATCAGAAATCCAGGAAAGACAGCCAGATCACGCAATTTGGGCGGATTCTGAACGAGTTAAATATTGATATTATCTTTGCCAACTCACCACAGGCTAAAGGTCGCGTAGAACGCGCGAATAGAACCCTTCAAGACCGTTTGATCAAGGAGATGCGTCTGGAAGGCATCAGTTCAATTGCCGAAGCCAATGCATGGCTACCCTGCTTCATTGAGCACTTCAATCAGAAGTTTGCCAAGTGTGCGAGAAACTCGAAGAATTTACATCGATCTTTAACGGAATCTGATGCTGAGCTGGAGGATATATTCACTTGGCAGGAACCGCGTAAGGTCACGAAGAACCTAACCATCACCTATGACAAGTGTATTTATCTGCTTGAACCGACAGAGCTGAATCATAAGCTTGTTGGGCAATACATTTCATTTCTGGAGTACCCGGATGGCACTGTGGCCCTCATGCATGAAGGACGGAAGATCAACGGCACTGTTGCAAATAGGCTGACATGATAAGCTAAATATCTTATTTATTTCGAGATACAGCAGATGAATCCCTTCCACGGTCGGCACTTTCAAGGTGAAATCATTCTTTGGGCTGTTCGTTGGTATTGTAAATATGGCATCAGCTATCGTGAACTTCAGGAAATGCTGGCCGAACGTGGAGTGAATGTTGATCACACCACAATTTATCGCTGGGTTCAGCGTTATGCTCCAGAAATGGAAAAACGTTTACGTTGGTATTGGCGTAATCCTACAGATCGACATTTATGGCATCTGGATGAAACTTACGTAAAAGTGAATGGCAAATGGGCATATCTATACCGTGCAGTTGACCAACGTGGCCATACTCTTGATTTCTATCTTTCTGCTAGACGAAATACCCATTCAGCTTATTGTTTTCTTGGAAAAATTTTAAATAATGTGAAGAAGTGGCAAATTCCACAAGTGATCAACACGGATAAAGCACCCACATATGGACGTGCTTTATCACGGTTAAAACGGGAAGGTAAATGTCCAC
>NZ_VOZF01000006.1:0-119724 GCF_013419905.1 Acinetobacter sp. YH12046 | reverse complement strand
GCCTATTTAAGTGATGTGCTGAAAAGGTTGCCGACACATAAAGTGACTCAGATTGAAGAATTGCTACCACACCGCTGGAAACCTAAATCGAATTAAAAAATAGGCATGGGGTTCAGCGGACGCTTACTTTAGTTTTGGATTGTGCTCAATTTGAAGTAGTGCATTGTTAATTTTCAAGGTATTTGCTTCATAATTCTCTGTGTTTTTAAGGTCGTAAGCTTGATTCTTCATAGTTCAACCTTTTCGCCAAGATTTTCTAAAACCATTACTGCTTCATTCATAGTAGCTAACATTTGTTCACGAAGATGCTCATATCCTGGTTTATTGAGATTTGCTTTATTCACAATATAGATTTCACGCCATTTAGGAGCATGTTTTAGAGTAACAATAGCGTGTTTGCATCGAATAGGGTTACAGCGTAGGGAGCCAATACATGGTAAAGCTGGATCGGTATCGTCCTGTTTATTTCCATAACATAAACCATTTCCAATATTAGTAACGGCAGCACCTTGGTTAGCTAGTGCTTCATATACTTCTTCTTCGGTATAACCATTTACCATATATCCTTGAAACAGAGTGATCAAATTTTTTTTATGTTCATTTGCTTTACCTCCATAAAATGTTCCATTGTGATTGAAAACATTTTTTATAGCTTCTAATTCAGCTGCATGTCTCAATGAATTTTTGCTGTTTCTATTACCATCCTTTGAAAGTATTTCACCAATTTCACCATAGCCTAACGTAACTGACGTAGTAGCACCTTTGGAGACAAATTTACCAATTTCTGCCACGAAGTGTTTTAGCTGAAATGAAATTAAAGGTAGGCCAACTTCGGCTCTAAATAGTTGGTAGGTTAGAGTATGTCGTAGCATATAGGAGTTAAAACTAATCTGATTAGCAATGTATTCCCCCAAAAGTTGGCTAATCAACGCGTTGATTTGATAACTAATCCCATTACTACTCATAGATTTTTCTGAGCCAGTAGGATGAACAGTATTCATATTAGAAACGAGATATGGGGATGATTTGATTTTTGCGATATAAGATGCTGCTAATATAGTGTCTCTAACGATTGGAATAGCTACCCAACGATCATCAAATAAACCAGTATTAATCTCTTGTTGATGTTTTTTAATAGTACTTTCAATTAACCAAACACCATCATCTTGTACTAAGCATGAACAATCTTTTACTTTTATTTCTGCTAATTCAGATGGTCTCATACCTGTATATTGACCAACCAAGTATAGACATGAATATGCCACTAGATTGAAATATTCACGAAGTTTATTTAATTCGTATTTGCGACTCTTTAAGGCTTTTCGTAGAGTAAGTCCACCTGCCAAACCATTTTTATTTATCATCCAGTCAGAGGGTTTAATTAATCCTAATACACAACTTGAAGAGTACCCTTTGGTCCTTAATCGCATTGCAATATAGGCGTTAAGAATTTCATGATTAACTCTCTCATTATTTGCCCAAGATGAATATTTACTGGCTTCAAAACGTTCTAAAGAGTTGATATCTGATATTTTTGACTTATCCCCGATAGCATTTAAAAAGTCGACTACGATGAAAGATGCCATCTTAGATAAATATTCAAATATATTATCTGGGAGCACCTGTTTTTTTTGAATTTTATGAGTATTAGGAGGGTTTTTCCAACATAAATTATTTAAGTCGACATAGGCAATGGGTTTATTAAATACATATTTGATAGAGCTAGGGTTTCGTAAATATTCAAAAAATCTATCTAATTCAGTGTTTTTTATGCGTTCATAGTTTTTAGCCGCTTTATGGTAATATGCTGGAGAGAGGGCTGTTAGGGTTTTAAACTTTGTTTGAACATATTCAAAACCAAACTCTAAATTTAATTGTTTAAATATTTCATTAATAAATGTTAAACCATTTTCAAAAATGGGAATTAATGTGTTGGCTTTTAGGACACCTTTTGCATATTTTGTTTTCCCTGATGTTTTCTTATTATATTGGGGCCAAAATATAGTGTTGTTGAGTAAAGCGAGCTCAAATATGACTTTTATTTCGGTTAAAATAAATCTAGGAATATCATTATATTTTGAAAAGTTTATGCGTAATTTTGCCCCTTGGACATTTCGTGCGGCATTTGGGTAATCAGAATTAAAATCCCAAGTAGAATCGGAAAATTTAGATATTTTCGAAATGGATCTTTCCATAAACTGATTTATGTATATATTAGATTCGATATATTTTTTTTGTAGGCATTGTTCTAGATTGTTTCCTACACTTGGACTATTTATCAGGTTGTGATGATGTTCTGCAAAATTTTTCAGTATATTTAGCTGAGTTTCTATATTCATTAAATTACTCCATCTATCAATACAGTGTTCTCAATGTATTCAGATGCAATTCTTGCGTTTTCAAGCTCCAATGGGGAAAAATTAGATAAGTTGGGGGCTGTAATCTGATTCATGAGTTCTAGATTTTCTCGAAGAATATGCCCGTAGGGAGTGTCAATAATTTGGGTGTTTTCTAAACGAGCTTTGTAATCACGCTGCATTGCAAAAATTTGAGGAAGGTGATGAACTGCAAGCACAACATTGTCACAACGTAAGCATTTATTATATTGTGAACACGGAGTTCCTTGGACATAAGAGGCCAATTTTTTTACAAATTCAGGTGGATCAAAAATATTTCTGCACGCCGCTAAAGGTGTTATAAAAGTTACTGCTGGTTCATCCTTATTTTTAACTTCTATCTTTTTGGGATTCTCTTGGGGTTTAGCTTCCAAAGTTGAGCAATGTATTTCTGTCAGTTTTTTATCTAGCTGTGCTCGACTTATATTATTAAAGTCTAAAGAGTCAATATAACTCAGAGTGGTTTGTATAGATGAGTGTCCTAATACTACTTGAATTTCTCTCATACTTACATCAGCTTTAATCAATTCGCTGACTAAAGTTGGTCTAAATCTACTTATTGTTAGAATTAGTGGGCGGTCTTGATCACCTTTTAACTGATATTTATTAACAAATCGAGTAATGCTGATTCCTAAAGCTTTGTAATTTCTTCCATTAAGTCCTAAGAAAGGAGCTACTCTTTGGTGTGATTTTTTGCTATTTGATTGATAGATAAATAACCTATTTTTGACTGTGTCACTTGTAATATTTTCCCGAATGTTACTTGTCAGTCTAATCACCTCATCAAAAATATTTTTTACAGACTCTTTTTGACTTGGAGTTAGCCAAGTGATTTTGGCTTTAATTAAATCAAGATGATAGTCTTTTTTTCCGTCTGATCTTTCTTTCCAATATCTAAGACAAGGTCTACCTGTAGCTGGATGCTTAAGTGTAAAGTCATCTATATCAAGAGCGAGTAAAGACTCAGTATTTATACCTGTGACTTGGGCTAATTTTAATAAGTAGGGTAATAGGACATCTATTCCAATCATAGATATGACTCCCCACTCTCTATATATATCGTCTAGTTTTTTTCCTGAATCCTGAATAATTTTAAGAAAAGATTTTTGAATTCGTGTTTTGGCTGTGTTGTAAAAAATAGGTTCACAATTAAGTAGGTTTTCAAATATCCAACGAGCATTATTAAGAGTTGATAATCCTTTAATTCGATATCCATATTGATCGAGAGGATTCTTACCAATACCAGTAATTCTATAGGGTTTTAGGATCGATCTAGACTCAGTAATACCTTTGTCGATTGCTTCTAATATTTGCAGGCGTTCATTTTGATTAAATGGTTTCTTTACATCTGTTTGTCTATATACATCGAAGCCAACTGCATTGAAAAAATTATATTCTATATCTTGTATTTGAGTGAGCCTTTTTAATGATTTCCGTACAGCACTTAAAAGAGTCTGTGCATGAGAGCTGGAAATATCTGCGTTTATTATTTTATCTTCTAGGTATTTTCTAAATTTAGATAGAAGATGTTCATCGAAAGTCTCTACAATTATTAAAGGTGTATTTCCATAAAGATTTGAAAGAAATTTGATAAATTCCTTGCATGCACCTTGATAGTTTTCTTTTGCTGATTCAGAAGACACTGTTTTAGATTGTGAGGCAAATAGTTGCTCTATTTGAATATATGGTTCTGCTTCAGAAGGTTTGTGAAAGTCAATAATATTAGTAAGTTTAAGAGTAGCTAATCTATTGAAATGACCTTTAAAGGTTTCCTTAGATGTACCCTGAAAAATTTGCCTTTCATGATTTCGTTCGGCAACAGTCTTATAATTAGCATCTACTATCCCTTTTTCTTTAAGGTCTTGATGAATGTAATTCCAAGCAGCCTTAACAGTGCTAAACTTTAAATGATATTTAGTTATAGGACATTGCTCTTTAGGCATTTTCCCAAGTGAAATCTTATTACCAAAAATAGGCAGTTGCTTTTTATTTTCTAGAGATAGTCCTCGATACCAATTAAGGAGTTTTCTCCTGGCATTTATTTCAGCTAATGCATAACTACCATCGGGTATTAGCAAAATTTCTTCTTCAATCATTTTATTAATAATGGAATGTGTAAGCTTGCTGTATTTAGATGCAGAGTTTTTTGAAATGCCTAAAGTACATGCAAGATAGTTAACATCGACATTTATTTTTGGAGGCGTGTTAGCCTGACTAATTGGTATTTGCCACAAAGCATCTACATTTTGGATAACACTTGATACCCATTCTGCGATAGTAGATTCAACATCTCCGATTTTTTTTTGTTCATTAGTTTTCATTTTTTGTCTGTAATATTGATTTTTAACTGTGTGGTTTCATATATACGTTTCATTTTTTCAGCTTTTGTGACTAACTCACCTTCTTCGTTACACATTGTGCTGTAAATTTCATGGGGGATTTTTGTGTACATTTCAGTAGTATTTAGTTGGCTATGTCCCAAATTTTTTTGCAAAATTACAAGTCGGTCAAGATAATCCATTCCTAAATCTTCTGATTGTAATAGGGCATAAGCACTACCATGTCTTAGTTTATGCGGAGAGATTTGTTTTTTAAGCCGACCTTTCTTAATAGCGCGCTTACTTAAACGTTCTAACAATTTACTGATGCTCGATGCTGTATAAGCAGTACCCTGAGCAGTGAGGAAAGCTGGAGTTACAGCTTGAGTAGCATACTTCCTTGCATATTTTTTATAGAGTGGGGAAGCGTGATATTTCAGGATACGCTGGATTGTTGCAGAGCTTATTAAAGTCCAACGAGGGTTAATTTCATTTCTGCGTCCTTTGCTACCTAAAACTTCCAATGGAACATAACTTGGACAAATTGGTTTGTCTGAGGTGTATGAAATAAATTGTGTACTATTAAAATAAATAGCATTTTTAATATGTTCAACAGTAACTCGTGGAAGTTCGGAACGACGTAGACCTGAATCATATAAAAATTGGAGTACAACTCTTTCACGTTCAGAACCTGTTGATTCAAGTAATACAATAAGATCATCTGGATTACAGGGTGGCATAGGATTATTTTTTGGTGTTTTTGATAAATATCCGTCGCTATAAGGGTTATTTTTACGTATTTGTGTTTGATCCTCTCCTGGAGTGGTTAGATATTTCATGAAAAAAAATAAACATGCATCACGATTCCTGACGGTAGTTGATTTTAAATTTTGATTCCCCTCTAAAAATGTTATGTATTCTTCTATTACGTATGTTGGTACTGTAAGAAATGCCTCATCACTTACATCATCATCAAATTCAGGACGGGTTCGCATATAGTTCAAAAAGTAAGTTAGATTTTTGCCGTAAGTGGGTATGGACTCGGTCGCAAGTTTTTCATGCTTTGATTGGTAAGATAGATATTGAGAAATAATAGGTAAAAATCGACCATTATCATCAAAGACACCCACCCCATTCACGTGTACCTCTTTCGCTAAAAAATCTAATTTATCCTTCTTATTGAGAGGTGATTTAGACAGGTCTAGTTTGGTTTCTATGCAAATTTGGACGGTCATAAATAGTCATTCCTCCATTTGAAAATAAGAAGTTAAATTCAAATTTTTATTGAACTTTTATGGATAATAAATCTAACTTAATGCTGTTTTTTTTTCTTATCAAGGTATTTTTATTTAAATGATTTTAAAATAATTATATTTATAATTAATAACTTATTGAAATTAATTTGAATTTTAAAAGACATTTTTTTAATTTTTTAATAAATTTTTTGATGTAAATAATTAATAAATATTTATGGAACTATAGCAATAATCTCTGACTATTTAGGGATATAAAATTGAAAGGTTAAAAGTTATTGAAGGGATACTGGCATTTTATTTTAGTTTTATTTGGGATTTGGTAATTCTTGTATGAATCTTATTTTAAGCAACTAGTTCAGCATACTGTGCATTATTAATATGGGGGTATAAAAGGAAAACGTCAGCACTGCGTTGATAAAGCTGGCAAGACAATTTGCCATTATGTACAAAGAACTGGAACAGGGTATGGCAAGGCGGTAAAGCCACCTGACTCGCTTCATTTGGATTCCAGCCCGATACAATCAGACGGCGTGAATTAGGATTAGTCTTGATTTCATTGATCAGCCATTTGATCTGGTCAAAACCATCCTGATTGTAGCTGCCATCCGTATTTTGAGTAGCACCAAAATTACGCCACTGATGGCCGTAGACTGGACCGAGTTCACCTTCTGGACGACCAAAACGCGCGGTCTGTTCCGCAGTTGCCCATTCATCCCAGATGGTCACTTTATTATCCTGAAGATACTTTACATGGGTATCGCCTTTCAGGAACCACAGCAGTTCAATCACGATCGAACGGAAATGAACTTTTTTAGTGGTGAGTAAAGGGAAGCCCTTGGAAAGATCAAAGCGCATCTGATGACCAAATACCGAGCGTGTACCTGTGCCGGTACGGTCGCCTTTATCGCCGCCGTTGTCGAGGATATGTTGTAAAAGGTCAAGATATTGGCGCATAGGTCTCTCTTAAAATCTGTTGCAAATTGCTTTTCTTTGAATTGGGCAATTTAAAATTGCGCTCATCATAACATTTTTTTGAGCACTTCCGCATAGCAGTGAAAATGATTAAACATAAGAGAAAAGGGCATAAAAAAGCATCCATGATGGATGCTTTTTTATCATCTTTTTTAAGCTGTTGGCTTACCGGTATGTACCGTATGGATCAGATCAGACAGGTCATAACCCAGAGATTTAGCATAGGCCAGATATTCCTGTTTGGTTGCTTCATCCAGTGTCGGCTTACGATGCAGGAGCCATAGATATTTCATGTTTGGCTCACCAACCAATGCAGTTTCATAATTGTCATCCAGTTTGAGAATCCAGTAATCCCCTTTGGTAAAAGGTACCCAGCGCAAACCTTCAGGCAAGAAACTGACTTCCAGTTTCCCATGCTCAGCATCCACAATGGTGGCTTCCCCAATAGATTCATCCAGTTTGCCCGCACCATCCAGACAACGGTTCTGGACGCGGACTGTGCCATTTTCATTCAGGCTGTAGGCTGCGGAAATATCAGTACTGTCTTCAGGTTGGTGTTTCATAGGCAGACGGGCAATTTCGTACCAGATCCCTAAATATTGTTCTAAATTGAAATTTGAAATAGTCTTTACATCATGACTCATATTTTTCTTCCTCATCATCTCAATTTAAATTTACTAAATCAGTCTAATACGAGAGTTGTTAGCCGGAATGATGTAATCCTGTAGTGAAATGTTGACTTTATTATCGTGAGTAAAATTACAGATTTAGTCAGAAAGGCGCTCAAATATTGATTTAGAAATAGTCTGAGCAGAACTGCTAATTAATTTGAAAAGTAGTGAATTTATAACTTTTTTGTGAAAATTGTAAATTTTATAAATCTAAAAGAAATAACAAGTTAAGTAAAATTAAACAAATGCGGAAAAATATATTTACATTTTTAACGTGAAAAGTAACATTTAACCGTCTAGTATTCACCGCGTGTTGAAGATTTGAAAGCCAAACTTACAGGCGAGGAGTACTTGGTCCAATATGATTTATGATCATCAAGTGAATATGAGCGAAGTGCATGCTCCTGTTCAAGCGAACGTCATAATTCGTTCCCAATCGGGACAAAATTCCAAACGTCAGCCTCAGCGCTATACCTCTGTGTCAGCTCGTAACAAAAGCTCTGAATCTCGCAAGACTTTCGGTGCAATGAACGGCCAGCGTTTCGATATTGAAAAATTCACCAGCTACCTGCAAGGCATTACCCGCAGTACTAGTACACAGAAATGTGCACGCAGTATTCGCGTCGGTTTGCAGTCTTCAGGCGCAAAAATTGTGAATCATCCTGTTGCCGCAGCTGACTGGGGCAATACCCTCCAGCAATTAGGCTATCGAAAAATCAACCTGTCTTTTGACCGTCCGAAAAAAGGTGATATCTACATTATCGACCGGACTTCACAGCATCAGTATGGTCATATTGCAGCATATTCTGGTTCGGCCTGGGTTTCTGATTTTAAACAGAATGGCTATGCGGTCTATCGTAATTCCGATGTGAAATATACGTATTACCGTCTAGATTCATATCTTTAAATCAGACGCTGAAAATTTCAGAACTTAAAAATGAAAGTCGCGAAATGGTTCAATCTTCGAAGCGTTTCGCACGTTTATTATAAATCGACAAGATAAACAGTCCAATCGCCACAAAACCCAAGCATTGTAGACCTAGCGCTATAGTTTCCCAGATCTCACCCGTTTTAGGTAAATAACCGATCAGGCTAATTACTACCACAATCGGAATCGCTGTTGTTAAAGCACGAAAACCTTCGGCATAAGGATTTTTAGGAGCAAGCTTTAATCTGAATTCACGCAAGACGTGCATCAGCATTCCAATCGCCAGACTGATTCCAACAAATATCGAACCCAGTTTCGTTACAGTCGATGCTATGTAAATTACGATACATACCGCAATAATAATGATGAGCTTGAGCTGACGGTTGCAGCGTTCGGAGTACCAGAACTCAAGCATGTGGGGAACCTGAATCCGACTTGTTCTGATTAAGCAAAGACAGGGGCGAAAACAGGCAGATCGCCAAAGCCATAAAGGCAATCCCCTGAGCGCCGGGCAGCAAGATTTCACCCTGTTTCATGTTCATAAAAATCAGGCTGATTAATAAGGCAATCGGAATCCAGGTCAGGATACGATAGAACAGGCCAGTCGGATTTTTTGCTGCGAAATGAATTTTACAGTAACGACAAATCAGGAAAATAATTCCAGTACCAGCAAACATCAGGATGGCATCTAAAGGCAAAGGTTCCATCCAGTACAGACCTACGGCAATTGCAGCAATCACAACAAAGAACAGCAATTTTTTCAGGATCGACACCTGCGGATTAAACCAGAACTCAAGCATGATGATGTATGAACAGAAAAGATAAAAAGCACTTTAGCATATTTTAAATATAAAAAAGCGAGGCAGATGCCTCGCAATATTTAGGAAAATTATCCGTTATTTTTCTGTGGACCCCAGTCATAAACTTTCTTCTGATAGGCATACCAAAGCATCCACAGACCAACCAGGATCATTGGCAGGCTCAGGAATTGTCCTTTACTCATCCAGCCAATAAATAGCTGACCATTATCCGGTTCACGGAAGAACTCGACGATAAAACGGGCTAGACCATAGCCGGTCAGGAATACCGCAGAAACTGCCATACGTGGACGTGGCTTGCTACTAAACCACCACAGTACGATAAACAGAATCAAGCCTTCACAGAGCGCCTGATACAGTTGTGAGGGATGACGTACCAGCTGCAGCGGATCGGTTGGGAAAATCATGCCTAAAGCAAAGTTTGGATCAGTCACCTGACGGCCATAAAGCTCTCCGCCAATAAAGTTACCGATCCGGCCAAACATCAGACCTGTCGGAACGCAGGGTGCAATAAAGTCCAGCGTCTGGAACCAGGCCATTTTGTATTTCTTGCACCACCATAACATGGCCAGGATTACGCCGATGAAGCCGCCGTGGAAACTCATGCCACCGGTCCAGATCTGGAACAGCCAGAGTGGATTTTCCAAAAACTGAGAAAAACCGTAGAATAAAACGTAACCGACCCGGCCACCGATAATCACACCCAAAGCCCCAAAGAAAATCAGATCCGAGACCATATCTGGTGTCCAGCCGCGTTGTTTAGCGCGATAAGTCGCCAGTCCCCAGGCAAATAAAAAAGCCAAGAGATACATCAGTCCATACCAGTGGACTTGCAAAGGCCCGAGCGAAATTGCAACGGGATCTATGTTTGGATAGGTGAGCATTCCTGTTCCTTGTGATTCTGTTTTGCACAGATTTTAGCTGAAAGCGAAGAAAATTGTTGTACATTCAATGTGTAAAGATCGAGAGCATCAATTATGTGTATTGTGGCACTGGCTTGGCGAGTTCTGGATGAAACGCCTTTATGTCTGATTTCAAATCGTGATGAGTTCTATCAACGTCCAACACAGGCATTATATGAATGGGAGAACAGTCCGATTATTGCCGGGCAGGATCTGCAGTCTGGTGGTACCTGGATGGGTATAACTGCTTCAGGACGATGGGCAGTGATTACCAATTTCAGGGATGGTAATGACAAGAATAACTACCCAACTTCACGTGGACATATCATTCAGCATTTTCTGGAATCTGAATTGAAACCTATCCGGTTTGCCCAAGAACTGGAAAAAAAGCAATGTAACTATGCAGGCTTTAACCTGTTTGTTGGTGATCGAGAGCAGGCGGTCTATATGAGCAACCGTGGTGAAGCACCGCAAGTGTTGGCGCAAGGGGTATATGTGGTTTCCAATGGCCTGATGAGTGAAGACTGGTACAAGACCCGACATTTACGCAAACGCTTTACCCAGGAATTTTTACCGATGCTGCAACAACAGGCAGTTTCGGAAGCTGATCTGTCTTATGCCGTGTGGGATATTCTGGAAGATGAACGTAAAGTGATTCCTGAACTGTTACCTGAAACAGGGATTTCGGTGGAAATGGAACATCTGCTGTCTTCGACATTTATTCAAAGCCCAGCCTATGGCACCCGCTGTTCTAATTTTTTGAGAATGACCAATGATAAATGGTGCTGGCTAGAAAAATCACAGCAGGGTGAAAATGTAGGACAGGTGATTGAAAAAATTATTCCATTGGACAAAAAACAAGGCTGACATAGGTCAGCCTTGTTTTGAAGTTGCTTGAGAATTAAGCTTGAGTCGTTTCTAAGGCTTCACCTGCAATGATTCCCCCATCTTTACGGGTAATAACCACTGTAGCCGAACGAGGGCGAGAGCCTTTGCCTGTACTGATTAAATTTGCAGGCTGGTTTGATGGCCAAGTACCACCCGGATGCTGAACATTCACAAAAATTGCTTTGTAGTCTGGTGTCATGGTCACACCCGTAATTTCACAATCTGCTGGACCGACCAAGAAACGACGTAACTTGGAGTCATCTAGTTGAGTGCCAAGTGGTGTTTTCTGAGTACCGGCACCTGCAGTAGCTGTAGCTACACTACCATCACCAATTTGACCTGGTAAAGCAGCCAGCATCATACAGTTCGTGGTATCTGTATAAGCACCATCATCGGTTTGAATCCACAGTACGCCACGTGGATCGAACCACATGCCATCTGGACTAGAGAAGTCATTGTCATCGGTCAAGCCTGACAGGTTAACCCCAGGAATCGAATCTGCTTCTGCACCAAACAGGAAAATATCCCAAGTGAAGCCAGTCGAGCTGACATCATCCTGATCTTCACGGAAGCGGATGATATGGCCGTTGATGTTACCGCGCAAGCGATTAGTCGTATCATCATCGTCCGAGTACTGACGTGGGTTGGCTGCATCAATGGCATGGCCGGTACCGCGTTGCGAGTTATTGGTTAAAGTTACATAAACTTCACCATTTTCAGGATTTACGGCAACCCATTCTGGACGGTCCATTTTGGTCGCGCCCGCTGCATCGGCAGCTAGACGTGCATGTACCAAGATATCGGCCTGATCTTTAAACTGATACTTTTCATAACTAGTAATTTTCGGGTTATTCATGGACAGTTCAAGCCATTCACCACGCGCTTCACCCGTAGCTTCATTAAAATCAAACTTGGCGACATAGAACTTACCGTGGTCCATGTATTTATCACCAGCTGCATAGCCACCATTGATATCACTTGGATTCCAATTGGTTGCTGATACAAACTTATAGATGTATTCGCCCTGAGAGTCATCACCCATATAGAATGCAAGTGGCTTACCTTCAATCGCACGGCTAACACGGCAATCTTCATGCGCAAAACGACCCAATGCGGTACGTTTTACTGGGCGACTGCGGTTATCGAATGGATCAATTTCCACGATCCAGCCAAAGGTATTGATTGTATTTCGATAATCTTCTTGAGCTGTGTTCGCTAAAGCAGCAGTGTTCCAACGGCTGAACATATCTACAGATGAAAGTGTTGGAGTTGTAATACTCTGCCAGTTATAACCACTTGCCTTATTGCTCACTTTATAGCGAGAGATGGCATGTTCAGTCATGGCGTCACGTACATCCCCAGCATCATCTTCTGTTTGACGCGCGATGTACTGATTAAAATTTTCTTCAGTGGTGAGGTAAGTACCCCACGGAGTATAACCATTACCACAATTATTAATCGTACCGCGTGTGATCAAGCCAGTTGGGCTAAATGCTGTCTGTACCAAGGCATGGTTTTTTACAGGGCCTCTAAATTCGATTTCACTTGCTGCAGTAATACGACGGTTAAATGGTGAGTCCAGATTCACACTAACAGCTTGAGTGACTGGGTCTTTTTTCAAATGAACAATTGAAACACCATGCGCGTATATTTCACGAAGCGCTTCATCTTCAGTAATATCTTTTGGATCAAAAGCATTGCCGCGAGGGTGTAGATCACCACGTTGCAAATATTCATGGTTCATGACCAACAGACCTTGATCAGATACTGTTGCATCATAATTTTGCTTAGCGGCATTCATACCGAAAAAGGTCATGCCGTCATGGTTATCACCAACACGACGCTCATATGAAATACCACTTGGAATATTGTTTTCATCCCAAACTGGCAGGCTTGAATTCAGAGGATCGCCTACAGCGTGCAAGATTTTGAAATCGTAGCCTTCAGGCACCGAAAATTGTTCTAAAGTATTTTTCTCGACTGCCTTAAATTTTAGCGAGCTTGGTTTCGCTGTTAAATCTGGTTCAGTTGATGGTGGAGTAGGATTGTCTGAGTTATTTGGTTCATCATCGTCATCACTACAACCGGTTAAAGAAGCTGCTAAAGTTAAGGCAACTGCACCACCAGCTGTTTTTTTGATCAATTCACGGCGGTTAATATTTTTTTGCAAAAGTTGAGTGAACTCTGCATTCCCCGAATTGTTGCTGTCATAATCATCATTAAAATCTAAATAATCTGTCATTTTTTCTGATCCTGGTGAAAGGCTTGCTTTTCATTAAGTCAGAAATAAATTAGACCTAAAGTATGACAAAATGGTTAAGTCTATATTTCAATAAAATTAAATAAATCAATATATTGGTGTAAATGTAAACAAAAAGACAGCCAAGGCTGCCTGAGTGAAATACATTCTTTTTGTTTTTGGGTTCTTGTTATTGTTGATCGGTTAAACGGCGTTTTTCGATCAGTTTTCCTGCCAGTAAACCCAGTTCAAACAGTAACCACATGGGGATGGCCAACATGATCATCGACAAGGCATCGGGTGGAGTCACGAACATAGCTACAAAGAAACAGCCAACGATAATAAAGCGGCGTTTTTCGACCAGCGTCTGGGTTGAAACCACTCCAATCAAGATCAGAACCAAGGTAATAATCGGGATTTCAAAGGTAAAACCAAAGACCAGAAACAGCTTTAAACAGAAGCTGAGATAACTGTTGATGTCGGTCATTGGGGCTACGGTTTCAGGCGAAACACTGATAAAAAAATGCAGAATCGAGGGCAATGTTACAAAGTATGCAAAGCTGATGCCAGTATAAAACAGCACGATACTGCCGATCAGAAGTGGTAAAGCCAGACTCTTTTCTTTGGCATACAGCGCCGGCTTAATAAAGGTCCAGAGCTGGTACAAGATGAACGGCATCGCGATCATCAGTGCCACAAAAAAGTTCAGCTTAAACGGTGCCATGAAGGTTGCCGTCACATCAGTGGCAATCATGGTCGAGCTTGCGGGTAGCTGTGCACGCAGCGGTTCAGACAGCCACTGGTAAGTCTGATTGGCAAAGGGTAATAAACAGAAAAACAGGCCAATCAGGACAGCAACTACTTTAAACAGATGCTTTCTTAATACCACCAAATGCTGGGTAATTGGCATCTCTTCAAGATTTACCACTGCAGCATCATTTGAGGCTGGTGTGGTCGGTAAGGATGTCATACAGCCACCTTCATTTCTGTATAGCGTTGTTCGGAAATCGCAGCTTGTGTTATTGCCGGTTTAGGTAGATACACAGGGGATACAGGCTCTACGATCGGCTGATAGCTGACCGATACCTGAACAGGCTGAGGCTTTGCTTTTGATTTCTCAGTTGCGATCGGCTGCTGTAAATCTGCCATTTGTGCCTGCATCTTGGCTTCGAGTTGCTGAATCCGCTGCATTTCAGCCTGCATTTGTTCGCGTAGCTCAGACAGACGTAATTCACGATCAAGATCATTCTGAACATTGCTCACCATACGCTTGATCTTGCCGTACCATGTTCCGACAAAACGTACTGCCTCAGGAAGTTTCTCTGGCCCAAGGACTAAAAGCGCAATAATCCCGAAAATCAGCAGCTCGGTCATTCCGATATTGAGCATAGCGAACTCTTAACTCTTGATCGAGGTTTCAGGGGTTTTGACTTGTGCCTCGATGATGCGTGGCTCTGCTAACTTGGCCTGTTCAGCTTCTTCATCTTTGACCGATTTTTTAAAGTCTTTAATTGCGCCGCCAACATCTTTACCCAGATTTTTCAGTTTCGATGTGCCAAACAATAAAATCACCACAATTGCAAAAATCAGCACATGCCAAATTGATAATCCTGCCATTATTTTATCCTCCATATTTCATGCACCTATCTCAGCAGGCTTGTATGACAATGCAGTGACGCTTTAATGACAGTTTGCCGACACAGCATCAGTGCGATGAATAGCTCATATCAAAAAATCTACGATTCGATTAAAACCATGCTGTGCTAGCATATGGCCTGATATAGAAATCCCAGCAGTACTGTCATGGCCTTGATTCTTCCGCTCCTGTCTTTTCTGACCGGTTATTGGGGCGTGCAATATTTAAAACCGATTCGGCCTTTCTTGGCGGCTTTACTGGCCCGGGTCCTGATTCCGGTGCTGATTATTTACAACATGGTGTTCTACCAGGAAGGCAGTTTGTGGCTGATCAGCTTTAGCTTCTTTTGTTCCTGCCTGTTTTTTGCCGTATTTTATTGCATCCTTAAAAATAAACTGCGTGCCTTATGTCTGAGCTATTTAAATGGTGCATGGCTGGGGATTCCTTTTGCCTTGGCCGTTTTTGGTCCACAAGCGACCAGTACCGTGGTGGCGCTGTACATTGGTGGTTCTTTGTTTGGCAATGTCTGTGCAGTCATGGCAGTCAGTGAAGCCAGACAAGACGCGCGTTATATTTTAAAAAATGTGTTGCTCTCACCGCCAGTGGTGGCTTTGTCGATGGCAGCTTTATTGTCATTTTGGGATTTGAGTCACTGGCAACAAGTGGCTTGGGTAGAGATGCTGTATCAAGCCAATAAAGTGCTGGTGACTTTTAGTGGCATGTGTGTGCTAGGAATGTGGCTAAGCAATGTACGGATCAGCCGCTTCGATTTAATGCGCAGTCTACAACTAATTTTTAGTCGGGGATTGTTTGCGGTGTTACTGTGTGGTGCAGCTTATTTTTATTTGCCGATTCCACAGTTTACTCTAACGTATGCCGTCATGCTGATGTTCTTTTTATTACCGCCAGCAGCCAATATTGTGGCACTGGAAACCCATTATCAGGGCACAGGTTATTCAGCGAAATATATTGCCTCAGGAACGATTGCGAGTGCAATTTTGATTGGGGTGTATGGGATGGTGGTACATGCGGTGGTGCCAACGTTATGAAAGTTCCCTCTCCTTGTAGGAGAGGGTTAGGGAGAGGTAATTTACTATTTAAATCCCTCCCAACCTCCCTTTGAAAAAGGGAGGGGCTCCTTCTCCCCAAGGGTGAGGAAATGGCCTCCCTCTAACTCCCTCCTAAAAGGAGGGAGGACTCCTTTAGGAATTAGATTTATTTTTCCAAACTCGCCTTAAACAGTTTCATCGCCTGACCACGATGGCTGATTTTATTTTTTTCTTCCTTGCTCATTTCCGCACTCGCAATACCCAGTTCAGGTAACCAGAACAGCGGATCATAGCCAAAGCCATTTTCACCACGGGCTGCTTCCAAGATCTCACCTTTCCAGATGCCCTGGAAGATTTGTGGTAATGGGTCTTCGGCATGTTGAACTAAGGCCAGTACACACACAAACATGCCTTCAATCGGTTCACCGTCTTTACGCAGTGGTTTCAGGTCAGCCAGTAATTTTTCGTTGTTCGCTGCATCATCACCATGTTCACCCGCATAACGTGCCGAGTAGATCCCAGGTGCACCGCCCAGAACTGGTACACAAATCCCTGAATCATCAGCAATCGCAGGTTTGCCAGAAATACGTGAGGCATGACGTGCCTTGATAATGGCATTTTCAACAAAGCTCAAACCATCTTCAATTGCGTCTTCAATATTCAGCTTACCTTGAGGAATAACTTCAACTGGAAGTTTGAGTTCTGCAAACATCTTTTCAAATTCTGCAATCTTGCCTTTATTATTACTTGCCAGTACCAGTGTGCCTTGGGATAACCAGTCAGTTGAAGCCATATCAATTACTCATCTTTCAAATTACATATATGTAGTGTAGCAACTTGCTGCAGTTTTTAGGCCATAAAAAAAGCACCCGAAGGCGCTCTTTTGCAGATCCAGCTTATTGTGCCTGAATCCAACGGTCTGCACGATCACGTGCTTGACGGATCTGTTCCTGGGTCAAGTTGGCTGCCAATGCAGTTTTTTTGCCTTCAGATAAAGTAATCACTTTATTGTCCAGCATGCCGTCACGGGTAGAGAGTTCATACCACTGATAAGCACCCATATAGTTTTTCTTTTTCTCTTCCATCATCGCCAGGTTAAAGCTGGCACGATTATCACCGCGGCTGGCTGCTTTTTCAAAGTACTGGCGAGCCAGTGTTTCATCTTTCTTGGTGCCAATACCATCTGCCAGCATACGGCCTACATTCAATTGAGCCACTGCCAGACCTTGATCTGCTGCTGCTTTATACCAGGCAAAAGCCTGACGTTCATCTTTCTGAATGTCTTTACCATACTGGTATTTTGTTGCTAAATAAAATTGTGCACCAGGCTGACCTGCTTTAGCCGCTTTAGTCAGACTATGAATGTCCATTACTGAATATTGCGCTGCTTGGCTGGCCACAGAAGGCGTTGGTGCAACGTAATCGGCATGGGCCTGCATGCCAAAAAGTCCAGCCAGTAGCGTCGTACTTAATAATAATTTTTTCATAGAGCGCTCACTCGATAAATTGCGACTTCACCAAATAGATTTGGGAGATGTTTGCTCAGCAAACTATCTTCTTGATTCCCATTCACAGCGAGTCGATTAATAATTTTTATGTTGTTTTCCGCGCATAATGCTTCAAAGTCACGGAAGGTACATAGGTGAATGTTCGGGGTGTTATACCACATATAGGGTAAGGCTTCCGAAACCGGCATTTTCCCTTTTAATGCCAAGAAAGAACGAGTCTTCCAGTGCGCAAAGTTTGGAAAGGTAATAATGGCCTGTTTCCCTACACGCACCATGTCACGCAATAATACGTCTGGTGCATCTACAGCTTGCAAAGCTTGTGCCATCACCACATAGTCAAAAGACTGGTCAGCAAAACGGCTTAAACCGAGGTTTAAGTCCTGCTGGATGATATTTAACCCGCGACTGATCGCAATTGCAATCTTTTCTTGATCAATTTCTAATCCATATGCACGAATATTGTGCTTTTTGCTCATATGGGCCAGCAGTTCGCCATCACCACAACCGAGGTCGAGGATACGTGAACCGGGCTTGATCCATTTCTCAGCAAGTTGTTGGTCAATACGCATTACACAGCCTCCTTCGGTGTTGATCGCAGATGTTCTTCACCGCCTAGAAAGGCGCGCAAGGATTTTACATACAGGGGAATCGGGAACAGGAAGGAGTCATGGCCTTGTTCAGCATCAATATCGACATAGCTGACCGGCTTATGATTGGTAATGAGGGCATCCACGATTTCAACAGAACGTGAAGGCGAGAAACGCCAATCGGTCGTGAAAGAAACTACTAGGAACTTACATTTGGTTTGTGCCATCGCTTTGACCAGTGACTGCTGATATTCACGTGAAGGATCAAAGTAGTCCAGTGCCTTGGTCATGATCAGGTAAGTGTTGGCATCAAAGTTACGGCTAAACTGTTCACCCTGGTAACGCAGATAGCTTTCGACCTGGAATTCTACATCGAAGCCATACATGAATTTGCCAGATTTTAAATCACGGCCAAATTTCTGCTTCATGGCTTCTTCAGACAGATAGGTAATATGACCGACCATACGTGCCAGAATCAGGCCACGTTTTGGATAGCTGTCATTTTCTAGATAACGGCCATGATGGAAGTCCGGATCTGACAGAATCGACTGACGCGCGACTTCGTTAAAGGCAATATTTTGTGCAGACAGTTTTGGTGCGCTGGCAATAATCACACATTTTTGCAGACGGTCCGGATAATCTACCGACCATTGCAAGGCCTGCATGCCCCCGAGTGAGCCGCCAATGATGGAATACCACACATCAATCCCCAGACGGTCAGACAGCATCGCCTGTGTTTTTACCCAGTCACGCACAGTGACTAGCGGAAAGTCTGGACCATATGGACGGTTATCATTTTCGGGATTAGGAGAGGTAGGACCAGTAGAACCATTACAACCGCCGATATTATTCAGCGCCACCACAAAGAATTTATTGGTATCGATTGCCTTGCCCGGGCCAATACAGGCATCCCACCAGCCTGGTTTTTTGTCATCTTCATGATGATAACCGGCAGCATGGTGATGGCCAGACAGGGCATGGCAGATCAAAATGGCATTGGACTTATCGGCATTCAGTTCGCCATAAGTTTCTACCATCAGTTCAAAACGTGGGAGGATGCGACCGCATTCAAGCTCTAACGGCTGTTCGAATTGGAACTTTTGTGGGACAACAAGGCCCACTGAGTCAGCTGGAAAAGACACGGGAATGATTCGCCTTAAATCTTTAGTATGAATAAATAAAAGGATACCATTTGCAGGTATCCTTCTAAAGTCTTTTTAATGCTATGAATTATTGCTAATTCAAATACCGGATTTAGACGGCAGCAGCAATCACCTGTTCAGTGCTTAACACATCCTGATCGATCAGACGGTTGGTACATGCAATAATTGCTTCAATCGAAGAGGTCACGATGTTGTCATGCACGCCCGCACCAAAGGCAGATTTACCTGTGCCTTTTACTTGAAGTTCAACCAATGCCAAGGCTTTGGCATGTGCACCTGAACTGATGCTACGTTCTTCATAGTTCAAGACATCAATCGGCAATTGTAATGCATCCAAGATCGCAGAGATCGGACCGTTACCTTCACCACGCAAGTGCTGAGTTTCACCATTGACTTCAATATCCAACTCAATCACCTGATTGCCATTTTCATCTGACAATTTATAGTTTTTGGCAGAGTAATGAGCATCTTTCGCGGCAACATACGTCTCTTTGAACAAGCTCCAGATCGCTTGTGCGGAAATCTCAGTACCATCTTCATCGGTTTTTTGCTGTACGATTTGCGAGAATTCGATCTGTAAACGACGTGGCAAGGTCACGTTGTAGTTCGATTCTAACAAGTAAGCGATACCACCTTTACCAGACTGTGAGTTCACGCGAATGACAGCGTCATAGTCACGGCCCAAGTCTTTCGGATCGATCGGCAAGTACGGCATATCCCAGATTTCTTCGTTTTTCTGGAATTCGAAACCTTTTTTGATGGCATCCTGGTGTGAACCAGAGAATGCTGTGAACACCAAGTCACCCGCATATGGATGACGTGGGTGGACTGGCAAGCCCGTACATTCTTCAACAGTCGCAATGATTTCGTTGATATTCGAGAAATCCAAGTTTGGTGCAACACCCTGGGTATACATGTTCAAGGCAATTGCCGCTACGTCCACGTTACCGGTACGCTCACCATTACCGAATACACAACCTTCAACACGGTCAGCACCGGCCATAATTGCTAATTCAGACGCTGCGATCCCACAGCCACGGTCATTATGGCAGTGAACTGAAATGATCACGCCGTCACGACGCTCGATGTTACGGTGCATCCATTCCACCTGATCGGCATATACGTTTGGTGTAGAGACTTCGACAGTGGCTGGCAAGTTCAAGATCACTTTGTTTTCTGGAGATGCTTCCCAGATTTCAGTCACAGCGTCGCAGACATCTTTGGCAACTTCTAATTCAGTTGCAGAGAAACATTCAGGACTGTACTGGAAGACAAATTCAGTTTCAGGCTGTTTTGCTGCGTATTCTTTCACTTTTTGCGCTGCATTTATCGCTAACTGTTTTGCACCTTCAACGTCTACGTTCAACACTTTTTGACGGAAGGTTGGAGAGTTAGAGTTGTAGATATGCACGATTGCGCGTTTCGCACCTTGTAAAGATTCAAAAGTACGTGCAATTAAATGGTCACGTGCCTGAACCAATACTTCGATGTAGACGTCATCCGGAATATGACCTTCTTCAATCAATTTACGAGTGAAGTCGAAATCAATTTGAGAGGCAGACGGGAAGCCGATTTCAATATGTTTGAAACCGATTTTTACCAACATCTGGAACATTTTGAACTTCTGCTCGATGTTCATTGGCTCGAAGATCGCCTGGTTACCATCACGCAGGTCAGTACTCATCCAGATTGGCGCTTTAGTAATTTCATTATTTGGCCATTGACGGTCTGGTAAGTCCACACGTTGATACATGCGACGGTATTTTTTACTTGGATCAGCCAACATCATGAGAGAGCTCCTTAGGTAGCCTGGCATACTCGCTTGGTGTAGCAGTTGCTCGGTCTACAGCATAGATTTTGTCTATATATTCGTTTACAGGCAGGTGAGGATAAATTAGATCAATCCTGTATTTTTTAAGTTTTGATCATCAGGATCAACCAGACACCTGCATGGTGAACCTATAATTAAATTTTAGTCCAGAAAACGTGAAAAGTTTTTGCTTTTTCTATGGATTTTAGTCGTATCTTAAAAAAGATTTTCTTATAAAGTTATTAATTGGAGAAATATTTCTATAATCTATTTTAATCTTGTTGGATTTTCCTGTAATTAAGCGATAAGGCTAAAATATTTCTTTATATAATAGCTTTGTTGGAAGTTCTTAAGCAATGCATACATGAAATCTTTCATATCAAAAAATAAAGGCTAGTTTGATGAATCCAGACTAGCCCTTAATATCATGAAGATTGCTCAGATCAGTATTTAAAATGCAGGCCTAAAACGGCACTGATGCCTTCTGCTTCTGTAGCATAGTGGGAAGAATAGGCTTTGCTAAAATAACGTGTATCGGACAGGTTATTGATATTTAGCTGTAGATCCACATTGGGGTTCACCTGATAACGTGCCATGGCATCGTAACGCACATAACCGGGAATAAATTTGGTATTGGCGGCATTGCCATAAACTTTATCCATTGCCACAGCACCGGTACCCAATGTTAGTTGAGGTATGACCTGATAGGTCATCCATAGAGTTGCACTGTTTTCTGCTACGTTCTGAACCCGATTGCCATTGTTTGTGCTTGGAACATAAACCGGTTCGGCCGTGGTTCCAATATTTTCAAAGCCACCATCAATCAGTTCACTATCCAAATAGGTATAGCCTGCGGAAATTGCCCATTTCTCAGTAATATTTCCATTGATACCCAGCTCAATCCCATCGACACGGGTCTCACCAATATTACGGGTGGTGCCATCAGCATCGGTGGCGCGGGTATTGGTCTTTTCAGTACGGAAAATGGCTGCCGTCAGATTCAGTTTATCTTCCAGAAGATCCCATTTAGTTCCCAGTTCCATGGTGCGGACTTTTTCAGCTTTTAGATTTTCAATAGCTGCGCTAATACTTTCAGAGCCATCACCACCATCGATACCGACCGGATTCGAGGAAGTGGCATAGCTGATATAAATACTGCCATTTTCTCTTGGCTTAAAGACCAGACCCGCCTGATAATTAAAAAAGTCTTCTTCATTTTCGAGGGTCAGCTGATCACCTGGAACGGCGGTAATCGGCGTATTGTTTGCACCTGTCACCGCATTATTGAATCGTCCATAGGTTAAGGTTTGCTGGGTTTTATAATCATCCCAACGTATGCCCAGATCCAGAATCCATTGCGGATGCAATTCGATACTGTCCAGTAAGTAGATCGATTTTGATTTGGTCTCGATATCATAACGGTCCGCACCATCTGTATTAAGTGTCTCCGTCCACGCACCCCGGTCTGGATTGTCTACAGAAGTACACCAGCCTAAGGCCACATTGGCAGGAGTACCACAGGCCGCAAAAGAGCTTCCAGTAGCATTCAGACCATTAATAATATATTGGGTACGTTCAGTATCCTGATCTGAATATTCTGCACCCAGGTTAAAGCTGTGTTGAATAGCACCAGTATCAAATTTGCCTGTTAAAGCCAGTAGGTCAGTAAAGGTATCGGTATTTGCGATACGTGAATTGGCCCGTGCCCAGACATTGCCATTCAAAATGAAGTTTCCGCGTGAATCATCGGGGTTGGTCCAGAGATAGTCATTTTTGGAACGGTTAAATACCGCTGTATTACTCAGGGTCAGATTGTCATTCAGGTCATGTTCCAATTTAAAGGTACCAATCTGGTTTTCCTGTTTCTGGAAATCACGATCTTTCCAGCCATAGTATTGACCAGCTTTGGCATCAATTGGTTTCCCATTGCCATTTAAAGCGGCATTGGCATTGGTCGCTGCAAATGGATTGTTATAGGGAATGCCGGAATCTGGAATATCATCAGTTTTCAGATAGTAATAACTTAAAGTTCCACGCGTTGCGCTGTCCAGGCCGAAACTGAAGCTGGGTGCAATACCAGCACGTTTATATTCAGCACCGTCATGTTGACCGGCTTTTTCATTCTGGTGACCCATGACCGCGACACGAGCCGCCATGCCATTGCCGAAGTCCTTGTTAGCATCCAAAGTGATACGGGCATACATATCTGTACCACCCGCAACAGAGCCTTCCAGTGCATCTCCCTTTTTCGCTACTTTGGAGATCATATTAATACTGCCACCCGTAGTGCCCGCACCGCCCATGGCAGAAGCAGAACCTTTGGTAACTTCGACCTGCTCAATGGCAAACATTTCCCGGTTTTGTGAAGTCGAATTTCGCACGCCATCGACGTACATCGAACTTTCCGAGTTATAGCCTCGAATAAAAGGCCGGTCCCCATTCGGATTGCCGCCTTCACCTGCCCCTAAAGTAATACCTGGTACGGTACGCAAAGCATCAGCCAGCGTAGTGACCTGCGTATCTTCAATCAGTTGTTGGGGAATCACGACCACAGACTTTGGCGTGTCCAGGAGTGGCGCAACAAACTTGCTATTGGCTGACTGATCGACTTTTAGACCCGGCACGGGTTTAGCTTGTACTTCCTGATGAATGGTCTCAAGCTGCACCACATTTTCCTGTGCAATCGTGTGTGCAGATGCAAAAGAAAGGGAAGAAACGATGGCTGAAGAAACTATTTTTTTACGAGATTTTATATAGCTCATAATCATTCTTTTTTATTTTTAAGTTTGGATTCGCAAATAATAATTATTATTGTTATCGTTGCTATCCTTCTTGCATTGATATTGGCAATGAACAAAATTTA
Source organism: Acinetobacter sp. YH12046 (assembly GCF_013419905.1). Lineage (NCBI taxonomy): Bacteria > Pseudomonadati > Pseudomonadota > Gammaproteobacteria > Moraxellales > Moraxellaceae > Acinetobacter > Acinetobacter sp. YH12046. The sequence continues at coordinate 95,720 of NZ_VOZF01000006.1, read as the reverse complement.
ATCAATTTAAAAAATAGATAGACTAGAGTGCGAACTGAGAATTAAAACCATGTTTTTAATATAGATTGATTAAATATGGATCTTATTTGGTTTTTATTGATAATAGCTATTGATATATAAAGCTATGTTGAATTGCCTTTAAAGACGCTTCAAGGAGTTAAGGGTAAGATATTTAACTAATTTATTTTTCATTTTTATTTTCAATTAAATCCTAATTAATCAATTCCCCTAAATAGACAGCTCGGTTGAATATCTGCCACGGTCGCTGTTCCCATTAAGGCCATGGTAATCTCAAATTCTTCTTTCAGGATTTTGATCACATGCGCTACGCCCAAAGCTCCGGCAGTCGCCAGACCATAAATATAAGGACGGCCAATCAGGACAGCAGAAGCACCTAAGGCAATAGCCTTGAATACATCCGATCCACGACGGATGCCACCATCATAGAGCAGAGGAAAATCTGCTGGCACCACCTTTTTAATCAGTTGCAAGGCAATGAGAGGAGAAATGCAGGTATCCAGCACACGACCGCCATGATTGGAAATAATCAGACCTTTTACCCCATGCTGAATCGCCTGCTGGGCATCCTGAGGATGTACGATTCCTTTTAGAATCACGGGTAAATGGGTTTGCTGTACGATCCAGACTATGTCTTCCCAAGTTGGGGCAATTTTCATTAGTCCGTTAAAGACAGGATGATCACCTTCCTTTAATTCTGGTAAGGGAATATGGGTAGGCGTATGCGGATGTTGCATGCCTTCCGGTAAATGAAAAAACGCACGACGTTCACGATCGCGGATGCCAGTATGTGGTGAATCTACCGTAATCACTAGCGCCGTATAATGGTGTGCCTCAGCCATTTTGACCAAAGCTAGAGATTTTTCCCGATTCCCTTGCCAGTAAAGCTGAAACCATTTGCGTGGATTGTCCTGTTTCAATGCGCGCATGTCAGTATTCGTAAAAGTACTGAGAATCATATTACTACCCATCACTTCTGCGGCGAGGGCAGAAGCGGCTTCGGCTTCAGGATGAAACTGCTGCTGATGTCCAATTGGTGCCAAAAAAATTGGATGCGGAAATTTTTGTCCGAACATTTCAAGTTCAGTACTGCCTTGGGTCAGATCTTTCAGCATACGCGGCAGAAGCTGAATATCCTGAAATTGCTGTAAGTTATCCCGGACACTGACTTCATCCATGGAGCCACCTTGCAGATAGTTCCAGACCATACTGGAGAGATGTTTTTCTGCTTCGACCTCATAATCGGCGATGGTTTGTAGGTAGGCCGGGATCTGGGTTAATGGCGCCATTGGTTCACGTGACATTATAAATCACCCCATTGACGAATCAGGTTGTGATAATGATGGGTAAGCTGCAGGACTTCTTCAGTATCGCCAATCTGCTGGCGTAGTTTGATAATGGTCATGTCCAGATCAAACAACATACTGCGTTTAGCATCTTCACGGATCATACTTTGAATCCAGGTTACGGCAGCAATACGTTTGCCTTGAGTTACTGGTTCAACCCGATGCAGGCTGGTCGATGGATAAACAATCACATCACCAGCGTCCAGTTTCACTTCATGGCAGCCATACTGGTCTTCAACGACCAGCTCGCCACCTTCATATTCATCGATTTCAGATAAAAATAAAGTCAGTGACACATCAGTACGAATGGGCTGTCCAAGTAGGGGAGAATAATGAATGGCATTATCGACATGATTGCCATAGGTGCCAGAATCCTGATAGCAGTTAAACAGGGGCGGCAGGATATGTTTCGGTAGGGCAGCAGAGGTAATTAAATGATGACTTTTAAGCGCTTGTAAAATGATAGGGCTAATCTGCTGATACAGGACAGAAGAAGAATCCAGCTGCAGGTTCTTTTTGATTTTCTGTGCCTGACTCCCGGCGCTGAGTTGCCCATTCATCCAGTGTTCTGAACGATCTAGTTGTTGTCTCAGTTCGGCAACTTGTGCTTTGCTTAATACTGCCGGGATATGTAACATCATTTTAAAAGCATTCCTGCAATTGAAAATATCGTGCATTCAAGAGAATACACGATATTGATAGATAGAGATAAAAGCTGAATTAAAATTTATAGTTCAGGGTTAAAGCTGCTGAACGTGGTTGGCCTAAGATCACACGGCCACCTCCATTATTCAGCGTGCTGATGTACTCTTTATCTGCCAGATTATAAACATTCAGGTTTAAGGAAGTTTGGTCATTAAAGGTATAACCGGCCATAGCATCAAATACCACATAGCTTGGAATACTTGGCATATTCGCTGCTGCAGTACTATCGGTAATCACACGTTTTTGCTCATCCACATAACGTGCGCCCAAGCCCAGTTTTAAACCAGCAATGTTATAGGTCGTCCATAAAGAAGCGGTCCATTCAGGTGACCAACGTACACTATTGGTCTGGGTCACTACACCCGTGTTGGAGTTGACACTGAACTGGTCTTTTTGCTCGGTTTTCATATGGGCAACACCTGCTGAAATATTCCAGGCATCAGTAATTTTACCGACAGCACCCAATTCGATTCCTTTAACTGTAGTTTTACCTTCCTGAACAGACTCGCGGGTAATTGGATCTTGGGTAAACTGGTTTTCATTTTCGGTGTAGTATGCCGCAGCATTTAAAGCCAGATCACCCTCTAGCAGATCCCATTTGGTGCCAATTTCATAATGATGAGTTTCTTGAGGGTCTGCGGCTGAGCTGTTTATTCCTGTGGATGAAAGGCTAAAGTTACTGCTACCCGGCGGTGTCAGGGATTTGGCATAAGATGCATAGACACTGCTGTAGGCGGTTGGCTTATATAAACCACCGAGCTTCCAGCTGAATAAAGTGTCATGGGCTTTTAAATCTGTTTTGGTTTCAGTCACTGCTAGTGTCGTACTGTCGGTTGAGTAACCCAGCGCATCGTAATTAGTATCGTAATAATCGACACGGACGCCACCATTAAGTTGAAAACGTTCGCCAAACTTGAGCGTATCGAAAAGATAAGCAGCCGCCGTTTGGGTTTCACCATCCGAATAAGCGCCCGTATACACAGGATCAGGCAGATTCTGGTGACGGTCAGGATGATATAGATTCGCGGGTGGTGTGGTGTTGCTTGGCTGTCCCGGCATTTGTGTGGCCAGTGTTCTGGAATGTTGCTGCTCTTTTAATAGTTCTACACCAGCGACCAGATCATGCTCCACTGAACCGGTTTTGACATTCCAGTTCACCGTGCTCTGATTAGCCAGAATTTTATTTTCCTGATCGACACCCTGGCGTGAACGGCTTACTGTCCAGTCTTGAGGATTGGTAGAGTCATTTCTTGAAAGGCTATTAATCCCCGTCAAAGTACGCTGCATATGGGTATTACCCAGACGGGTAATATTGGTAAATTTCAGATTTTCAGCCCAGTCACTTTCGATTTTTGCTGTATACATGTCAGCATCAACATCTTCATGGTCATCGGTATGGCCATAATAATTTTCACGGTCTACTTTAGGTGCACTGGCAATCAGTGGGTCAGCATTCCAGAAACCTTTCATGCCAATCGTTGGAATACCGCCATCCGGAATGTTACGTTGGCGGATATGCTGGGAATAAAGATACAGGCGAGTATCACTATCCAGACCAAAGGCGATAGAAGGGGCAACAGCCCAGCCTTGATTCTGGATAAAGTCGCGGCCTTCTACACCGCCATCTTGACCCATTGCATTTAAACGGACAGCAACGCTGTCATTGATCGCCTGATTAATGTCAGTGGCAAGACGCGTATGTTCAGCCGTATTGTAGGTGGCAGAGACTTCACGACTGTTTTCCAAATGAGGCAATTTGCTGACCAGATTCACATAACCAGACGCCGTACCACGCCCACCTTCGGCACCCGCAGGGCCTTTTACGACTTCCACCTGTTCCAGGTTAAACACATCACGACTTACAGCGCCGAGGTCACGAATGCCATCCAGATAGGTGGAGCTTTGAGTTGAAAAGCCGCGCATCTGGAAGGCATCGCCAGCACTGGTATTCCCATTCTCACCGAGTTGTAGGGTAATTCCTGGCGTATTACGTAAGGCTTCAACCAGGGTGGTTGCACCTTGTTCTTTTAATAAGTTTTTGTTGATAATCGAAACAGTCTGAGGCGTATCTACTAAAGCTTGGCTAGATTTAGCAGAACTCAATTGATCTACTTTATATTCATTTGCAGTTTTATTCTTAACTGTAATTTCTGGAAGCTGAATAACGCCTTCATTGGTGATGTTATCTGCATGAGTGATCAGTGGCAAAGTTGCAGCAAGTGCGACCAATGAAGTCTTGTAATGATGTTTTCGGCTTTTGATATGCGCCATGTGACAGAATTCCTGAATTGAATAATATTTCCCTTACCACCTTGATATGCTCGAGTTCATCAAATAGCAGCAATTATGGAGTTATTGTTATGGCCTTTAACAATTTTGCGAATTGTAGTGATAATAATTATCATTAACAATATTTAATTAAATCATTCTTATGAATTTATGGATGAAATTACTGTTTAATATTCAAACTTTAATCTGGGATTTCTATTAAGAAAAATTTCAAAATAAACTTATTTTTCAGTTTTTTACCTAAGATTAAAAAATGTAATTATTTTCTATTTAAAGCTTTTTATCAAAAGGTTTATAAATACAACTAAATCTAGATTTAAAGTTTTATATCTTTCAGAAAATAAAAATAGCCTCACGAATGAGGCTATTTTTTGATGAGGGAAGAAGCTAAAACTTAGTATTTAAAGTTCAGAGAAAGAACTGCGTTACGGCCTTCTGCTTCAGTTGCATAGTGAGATGCATAAGCTTTAGTGAAATAACGTTCATCAGATAAGTTATTTACATTTAACTGCAGGTCAACGTTTTGATTTACGTTATAACGTGCCATTGCATCGTAGCGTACATAACCTGGAACATATTTAGTATTCGCTAGGTCACCATACACTTTATCCATTGCAACTGCACCCGCACCGATTGTTAATGCAGGGGTTAGATCATAAGTCGTCCAAAGTGTGGCTGAGTTTTTCGCAACGTTAGGCATCGCATTACCGTTACTTGCATTTCCTGGTGTACAGACAACATTTGGTGCACGGCCAGTACAAGAGTTTCCGTTATCGGTCGCTTCGCTATCTAAATAAGTATAGCCCGCAGAGACTGCCCATTTATCAGTAAGATTACCGTTTAAACCAAGCTCAAAGCCATCTACCTTACTTTCACCAATGTTGGCATACGTAGTCGGTGTTAACTGAACTCGAGCATTCTGTTTTTCAGTACGGAAAATTGCAGCAGTCAAATTCAATTTGTCATTAAATAGATCCCATTTCGTACCAATTTCAAATGTGCGGCTTTCTTCAGGATCGAGATTGCTATAATTTTCTGCAATACCTTCTGAACCATCACCTGAGTCAACACCTACAGGGTTGGCTGAAGTAGCGAAGCTTGTGTAAATAGATCCATTTTCACGCGGTTTAAAAGTAAGACCTGCCTGGTAAGTGAAGAAATCAGCGTCACTTGAAATGGTTTCACCTGAAGCATTGGTTTTTTGCTTGGTATCAAAGTCATCCCAACGCAATCCTAAGTCCAATAACCATTGCGGATTGAGTTCAATGTTATCCAGTAAATAAATAGAAGCTGTTTCTGTGGTAGTGGTCGTGGTAGCTCTGTTGGCTGTACGAGCACCTAACCATTGATCACGTGAGTTTGGATTGGTTAAAGAAGTACACCATGCATCATTATTTGCACAATCACTGTTAAATCCACCTGTCGTGCTATCAGGGTAGCCAGGGTAGGTGGTTGAATAGTTACCTTTATCAGATTCTTGTTTAGAGTATTCAACACCTGTATTAAAGCTATGCTTTAGAGCACCGGTATTAAACTTACCTGCTAAAGAAAGTTGATCGCTAAAGGTTTCTGTATCTGTAATCCGTGAGTTAATACGACGCCATACTTTATCATTGAGTACGTTACCTTTTGAGTCATCAGGCTGCGTCCATAGATAATCATTTTTTGACTTGCTATAAATAGCAGTATTACTCAAAGTCAAATCATCAGTCAGATCATGTTCTAATTTAAGTGTACCAATCTGATTTTCTTGTTTCTGGAAATCACGATTTAATAAACCATAGTAGATGCCTTGTTTAACATCGATAGGTTTACCGACAGTCGCTTTTTTATCTTTGTCATAATTATATGGAACACCAGCATCAGGTGTATCATCAGATTTTAAGTAGTAATAGCTTAAAGTCCCACGGGTAGGGGTATCCAGACCAAAACTGATACTTGGTGCAATACCTACACGTTTATATTCAGCACCGTCTTTCTGACCAGCTTTTTCATTTTGATGACCCATCACAGCAACACGCGCTGCAATGCCATTACCGAAATCTTTGTTGCCATCTAAAGTGATGCGCTGGTAATTATCGGTACCTTGTGCAATGGAACCTTCTAAAGAATCACCAGCTTTAGCAACCTTAGAGATCATGTTGATGCTACCGCCAGTCGTACCGGCACCGCCCATTGCAGAAGAAGAGCCTTTGGTCACTTCAACCTGTTCGACTGCGAACATTTCACGGTTTTGTGAAGTCGCACTACGAACACCATCCACATACATTGAGCTTTCAGAGTTATAACCACGAATAAATGGACGGTCGCCATTCGGGTTGCCGCCTTCACCCGCACCCAAAGTAATACCCGGTACAGTACGTAAAGCATCAGAAAGTGTAGTGACTTGAGTGTCTTCAATCAGTTGCTTAGAAATGACTGATACAGATTTAGGTGTATCCAGTAAAGGCGCAACAAATTTCTTATTTGCGGAATTATCTACTTTTAAACTTGGTGCCTGTTCAGCTTTAACTTCTTGATGAATAGTTTCGAGCTTGACCACATTTTCATCAGCCACAGCATTTACGGTTACAATCGAGAGGGAAGAGGCAATCGCCGATGAAACGAGTTTTTTACGTGATTTGATAAACGACATGTGGGAACCAGAAAAAAGCATAAAATTTATGTATGCGAATAATAATAATTCTTATTTAAATTAAGAATTACTTGTCGATAGGAAATGGCGATTTTAGTATTTATATTAATTGGTTTGATCAATGTGATAGTGTATCAAAATGTTTCTAAGCTAATGTATTTAAACTAAATCTGATTAATAGATTATTATCGTTACTTTTATTGAGATTATTAGAGTTTAAAAATTTTGAAGAAAAAATACAAGAAAGTTTACTAAAAGCCCTATAAAAATCCATAAATGCAGATGAATGGGATGATCTGTCCAGTTTCAGTAATAAATATATCTACTCTTATTTGAGAGAAGGGATATTTAATCAAAGAAAACTGAATTTAACTGAATAAATTTGATTGTTACAGCATCAATAAAGACGATTCAAGTATTGTGTTTTGTATATCTGCAAATGTTGTCATATAATGTGGCACATTTTTATAAACCTGTTATTACCAAATATATAGAGGAAGCCATGCAAGTAACTTCTGAAGCGGTTTCGGGCGTTGCCCGTCGTTTAAATGTTTCTGTACCGACGAGCCGTATTAATGAGCAATTTGAAGCTCGTTTAAAACGCACTGCTAAAACTGCGAAGATCAACGGCTTCCGTCCAGGTAAAGTACCTGTAAACGTAGTTCGTCGTGAATACGGCGCTGGTATCTACCAAGAAGTTGTCAACGACATCATTCGTGACACAGTTTTCGAAGCAATCCAACAAGAAAAAATCAACGCTGTTGGTATGCCAAACATCGAAAAAACTGAAATGAAAGACGACGCTTTAGTTTATGAAGCGACTGTTGAAGTTTATCCAGAAGTTGAAGTGAAATTCGAAGGTCTGGAAGTTGAACGTAAAGCGTCTGAAGTAAATGATAAAGACGTTGAGAAGATGATTGAAAATCTTCAAAAACAACGCGCTTCTTGGGCTGAAACTAAAGGCATGGCTAAAAAAGACATGCAAGTAACTTTCGACTTCGAAGGTACTGTTGATGGCGAAAAATTTGAAGGCGGCGCTGCGCAAGACTTTAAACTTGTTTTAGGTTCTGGTCGTATGATCCCTGGCTTCGAAGATGGCATCATCGGTATGAAGAAAGGCGAAGAGAAAGTGATCGATGTTACTTTCCCTGAAGATTACCAGGCTGAAAACCTTGCTGGTAAGCAAGCTCAATTCAAAATTAATGTAAAACTTGTTGAAAAACAAAAACTTCCAGAAATTGATGCTGAATTCCTGAAAATCTTCGGTATTTCTGAAGAAGATGGCGTTGAAAAACTGAAAGCTGACGTTCGTAAAAACATGGAACGTGAAGTGAAAAACGGCCTGCGTAACCAGGTTAAAGGCGCAACTTTCGATGCACTTGTAGCTGCAAACGAAGTTGAACTTCCATCTGCAATGGTTGCTCAAGAAATTGACCGTCAACGTCAACAAATGATCCAGCAGTTCACTCAACAGTTCGGTGCTCAAGGCGCGAAAGCATTTGATTCAAGCATGCTTCCAGATGACCTGTTCAAAGAACAAGCTGAGAAATCTGTGAAACTTGGCGTATTGGTAAGCCGTATTCTTGCTGATGCGAAAATCGAAGTAGATCAAGCGCGCGTTGAAGCTTATATCGAAGATATGGCTTCTTCTTACGAAGATCCAAACGAAGTGATCGAATACTTCAAAAACGACAAGCAACAACGTGCTCAAATCGAAGCAGTTGTACTTGAAGACCAAGTTGTTGATCACATCCTAGCATCTGCTAAAGTGACTGATGCGACTGTAAGCTATGAAGACTTATTGAAAGAGCAACAAGCTCGTCAACAAGGCTAATTCAAGCTTTCCATAAAAAGGCGCTTCGTGCGCCTTTTTTCATATTAGTAATTTCTTGACATATCTGATTTTCACAAAACTAATGCAAAAAATATGATGGAATTATTCGCGATTATTTTGCAATTTCATTGATTATCCCTCATATTGTGATTATGGATTAAGTCACAAAAATTTAGGAATAAATAAACCTATGTATGTTCCAACGATTGAAAACGCTTTAGTGCCAATGGTGGTAGAACAATCCTCTCGTGGTGAGCGTTCTTTTGATATTTATTCACGCCTTTTACGTGAGCGGGTAATTTTTCTGACAGGTGAAGTTGAAGACAATATGGCCAACCTGATCGTTGCGCAAATGTTGTTTTTAGAAGCTGAGAACCCAGATAAAGATATTCATTTATATATCAACTCACCGGGTGGTTCGGTGACTGCTGGCATGGCGATCTACGATACCATGCAGTTTATTAAACCGGATGTTGTGACTTACTGTATGGGTCAGGCAGCATCAATGGGCGCATTCCTGCTCAATGCAGGAACTAAAGGCAAACGTTACTGCCTTGAAAATGCGCGTGTCATGATTCACCAGCCTTTGGGTGGTTTCAAAGGCCAGGCATCAGATATTGAAATTCACGCACGTGAAATTCTGTTCATTAAAGAACGTTTAAACCGTTTAATGGCTGAACATAGCGGTCAGGACTATGAAAAAGTGGCACGCGATACAGACCGTGACAACTTCATGACTGCTCAGCAAGCGAAAGAATACGGTCTTGTGGATGAAGTTCTAACGAAACGTCCATAAGTTTTAGAGATTGAGATATTGGAGTAAATATGTCCGAACATCCTCAAGGACAAAAGCATTGTTCATTTTGCGGTAAAACGCAGTCTGAAGTCGGAAAGCTGATTGCAGGCGAGGACGCATACATTTGTAATGAATGTGTGGACGTATGCTTAGATTTGGTTCAAACCAGTCAACAGGTCGAAACCAATGACTGGGCGAACCGTCCTTTACCGAAACCGCATGAAATCCGTGCGGCGCTCGATCAATATGTGATTGGTCAGGACGTAGCGAAAAAGACATTATCTGTGGCCGTATACAACCATTACAAACGTCTGAAAGTACAGACCAATGGTAAGAAAGCAGATGATTCCGTTGAAATCGCCAAAAGTAATATCCTGCTGGTCGGCCCGACCGGTTCAGGTAAAACTTTACTGGCACAAACCCTTGCCCGTCTTCTGGACGTTCCATTTGCCATGGCAGATGCAACAACCCTGACTGAAGCGGGTTATGTGGGTGAAGATGTTGAAAACATTGTACAAAAGCTTTTGCAAAAAGCTGATTACGATGTCGAAAAAGCGCAAAAGGGCATTATCTATATCGATGAAATCGACAAGATTACCCGTAAATCTGAGAATCCATCGATTACCCGTGATGTATCAGGTGAAGGCGTACAGCAAGCCTTGCTGAAAATGATCGAAGGTACGGTTGCTTCAATCCCACCACAAGGTGGCCGTAAGCATCCGCAGCAGGAATTTATCCAGATTGATACCTCGAATATCCTGTTTATCTGTGGCGGTGCATTCTCAGGTCTTGAGAAGATCGTACAGCAGCGTCAGGAGAAAGGTGGTATTGGCTTTACTGCAGAAGTCCGTAATAAAGACGAAAGCAAAAAGCTGTCTGAATTGTTCCGTCAGGTCGAAGCGACTGACTTGGTGAAATTTGGTCTGATTCCAGAATTCATTGGTCGGTTACCCGTGATTGCGACTCTGGATGAGCTGGATGAAGAAGCTTTAATGCAGATTCTGACTGAGCCGAAGAATGCATTAACCCGTCAATATAAACATTTGTTTGAGATGGAAAATGTGGACTTGGTCTTTGAAGATTCAGCACTACGTGCGGTTGCGAAAAAAGCACTGGAACGTAATACTGGTGCGCGTGGCCTGCGTTCGATTCTGGAAAATTCATTGCTAGAAACCATGTATGACCTGCCGAGTCGTAGCGATGTAGGCACCGTGGTGGTGAATGAAGCGGTCATTAATGGCGAAGCTGCACCAGAATTTCGTGCTGAACGTCAACCACATGACGAGCCAGAAACAGCGGCAAAAGTTGATTTAAAGGTGGTGAATAGCAAATCTGCTTGATTGCTATTCGTCAGAAACGTGCGAAAACCCCGTGTTTTCGCACGTTTTTTATTTCCAAAAGATAAAAGCAGATGCTAATCTCAACATCTAGGCGTGGACGCCGAAAGCTATAAAAATATATCGCAAAGCACTTGCATACAAGAATAAAGACGCAGTGAGGGATAAGCATGCGTGGAGTCGCAATGATGCTCATCGGCAGTTTGGCGCTGATGGGTTGTCACGGTAAAAAAGCCGTAGTTGAGCCTACACAGCCACTCAGCACTTTAAAAAATATTGATCTTGAAAAAAAACCGGGCTTCGTCGAACAGCATCGGGTGGGGATGTTTACGATTGGTGGCTGGGTCAACCAGAAACAGGGCAATCATTTTCAGGCAGTTAAACCTCAGCATGAGGATGCAGCAATTGTTTATTTATACCGCCCGGATTCCAAATGGAACCGTCAGGAAATTGTCGCTGCCAGCCTATTTATCAATCAGCATCGTATTCCGAGTTTATTGCATAATCATCATTACTGGATTGAGTTACCTGCAGGCACTTATCGCTTGAGTACCAGCCGTCCTTTAGGTGCTTTGCACTTCCAGAAACCTAAATATCTGGACTTTACCGTAGAAGCGGGTCAATCCTATTTTATTAAGTATGATGAAGAAAATCTAAGCACCCGTCGTAGTGTTCCGGGACCTCTGATGCTGATGCCGAGCAGTGTGGGCCTCAATGAAATTGCTTTTACCCAGTTAAAATCGGACAGTTTTAACTTTTTTGCACAGGATCAGGAAACTGGGAAAATCCGCAAGAAAGCTCAGAAAATTAAGGCAACTGAATATGATCCATCTACAGATGTACAGTTAACCACACCGTTTAAACTCTGGGATCCAAGAACCTGGTAATTAATTTTAAAATTCCAATAAAAAAGCACCCATTAAGGGTGCTTTTTTATATAGCTTAAATTAACCCGCAGCAGCGTCAACTACTGGAATTTTGCCAATTTTTGCTTGCCAGATTTTTGGAGCAGTCGCGTGTACAGATGTACCATTTACGTCAACTGCTACAGATACAGGCATATCTTTCACTACAAACTTGTAGATCGCTTCCATGCCCAAATCAGCAAATGCAACCACTTCAGCTTCACGGATTGCTTTAGATACGAGGTATGCAGCACCACCAACCGCCATGAGGTAAGTCGCTTTGTTGTCTTTAATTGCTTCAACAGCAGCAGGACCACGGTCCGCTTTACCGATCATGCCATAAAGACCAGTTGCTTCTAATACCTGACGAGTGAATTTATCCATACGAGTTGCAGTTGTTGGACCTGCAGGACCTACAACTTCGTCACCCACTGGATCAACAGGACCTACGTAGTAGATGAATTTGCCTTTTAGATCAACAGGGAGTTCTTCACCGTTGTTCAGCATGTCTACCATACGTTTGTGTGCAGCATCACGGCCAGTATAGATTGTACCGTTTAGAAGCAGCGTATCACCTGGTTTCCAAGAGTTCATTTCTTCTTGAGTGATGTTGTCTAGGTCAACACGTTTAGAAGATGAAGAATCCCAAGTGACTGATGGGTAGTCTTCAAGGCTTGGTGCTTGAATATGCGCAACGCCTGAACCATCAAGTGTGAAGTGTGCGTGACGGGTTGCAGCACAGTTCGGGATCATGCCGACTGGTTTGCCCGCAGCGTGACAAGGGTAATCTTTGATCTTGATGTCTAGAACAGTGGTTAAACCGCCAAGACCTTGAGCACCAATGCCCAACGCGTTTACTTTCTCGAAGATTTCGATACGAAGTTCTTCAAGTTTGTTTTGTGGACCACGACGAAGCAATTCGTCCATGTTGATCTCTTCCATCAATGCTTCTTTTGCAAGCATCATGGCTTTTTCAGCAGTACCACCAATACCGATACCCAGCATACCAGGAGGACACCAGCCTGCACCCATAGTTGGAACAGTTTTTAATACCCAGTCCACGATTGAATCGGATGGGTTCAACATTGCCAGTTTAGACTTGTTTTCCGAACCACCACCCTTAGCAGCAACAGTGATGTCTACTTTGTTACCTGGAACAAGTTTGTGATAGATCACAGCAGGCGTGTTGTCTTTGGTGTTCTTACGGCCAAAAGCAGGGTCAGCCAGTACAGATGCACGAAGTACGTTAGAGTTTTCAAGATAACCTTGACGTACACCTTCGTTGATCGCATCGTCCAGGCTCATGGTTAAATCAAATTTAACGTCCATGCCCACTTCAACAAATACGTTGACGATACCAGTATCCTGGCAGATAGGGCGGTGGCCTTCTGCACACATGCGTGAGTTAATTAAGATTTGCGCGATCGCATCTTTCGCAGCTTTGTTCTCTTCACGGTCGTACGCACGGCTCATCGCTTGGATGAAGTCTTGTGGATGATAGTAAGAAATGAACTGAAGCGCATCTTTAACCGATGTGATCAAGTCATCTTGCTTGATAATAGTTGTCATACAAATATCTCTTGAGCGGGCTGTTAGCTAGCGGGCTAAATTATAAGACAAATGAATCCGGTTGTGGGCGTTTTGCAGGGACATTGGCCAAAAGTTTATAGTTTAAGCAATAAGGCATATGACTTTGGCTGAAAGATTGGCTAAAAATGACAGGTTTTTGTCATATTTACTGTCATATTGCAGCTTAAAGTTTATTTAAATATAATTAACTTTATATTAAGTGTATGATTTTTATTGGTTAATTGAAATTATGAAAATTTCATCATTGTCATATAACTGTCATAAAACTTTTACATAATGCGCTTATCAAATGAATGATGAGTTTTCTTTATGACCCTGACTAGTGTATTGATGGTAATTGCTTTTAGTCTTTATATCGCTGCTACTTGGTTCTACGGCCAGAAAGAAGATCAAGCTTAAGCTTTATCTTCTTTTTTACATTTTAAGAGCTAAAAAATTAGCCTATCTTCAAATCTTCAAATCTTCAAATCTTCAAATCTTCAAATCTTCAAATCTTCAAATCTTCAAATCTTCAAATCTTCAAATCTTCAAATCTTCAAATCTTCAAATCTTCAAATCTTCAAATCTTCAAATTACCTTAATAAAAAAACAATATTTCAATCATCTTGGCCTTGCCACAACACGCCTGTGACACAGTTATTTTTCTTCATTACATTATTAACCCAGAAAAACCCAAAGCCTGAAAACCCTTACACACAGCCAATTTTTTAGGGCTTAGACTGAGGTCTCTCAACTTCTATAAATAGGGCAATTGGAATGAGTAACTTTAATACAAATGACATCAAAGAACATGCTTCAGTAATTGCTTCAGATGGTACTCAAGTTGGTAAAGTGGATCATTTAGAAGGTCAGGACAAGATTAAATTGACAAGAAGTGATGACGAGAATAATGAGCATCATCTGATCCCGATCAGCTGGGTAAGTGAAGTGAAAGATGACAGTGTGATCTTGAATAAAACAGCAGAAGATGTGCACAAAGAATGGACCACGGTATAAGCATGATCTTTGCCTGACTTATTCTGGTTTGGCTTAAATAGTCAAACTGGATGTAAGTTTAAAATAGGCAAGTCTGATCTGTTAAAGTGGTAAATGCCAGCCTGTTCGGCTGGCATTTCTTTTGTGTCATCAATCTGTTTATTTTAGTTTCATTTACTCATAGAGCAGATTAAGAACCTGCATAATTTTTTGAGCTAGATAATCTGTAGATTATAGAACGTCTAATAATTACTGAGAAAACTTATAAAATAGATCAATAAAAAAACCACCCGATCTTTTGATCGGATGGTTGTGGAGTGTTAAAGAAAATTAACTAGCTTGCTGATCAGCCTGAATCGCAGTTAAAGCAATGGTAAATACAATGTCATCGACCAGCGCACCACGTGACAGGTCATTCACCGGCTTGTTCAAGCCTTGCAGCATCGGACCGACACTCACGACATTTGCTGCACGTTGTACCGCTTTATAAGTGGTGTTACCAGTATTTAGATCAGGGAAGATAAACACATTGGCACGACCAGCGACTTGTGAATCTGGTGCTTTTTGACGACCCACACTTTCAACTGAAGCGGCATCGTATTGAAGTGGACCATCAATCAGCAGATCAGGACGACGCTGTTTGGCAATCTCAGTCGCTTTCGCCACTTTTTCTACATCTGCACCTGTACCCGAAGTACCAGTAGAGTAAGAAATCATGGCAATACGTGGATCAATGCCAAAGGCTTTTGCAGAGTCAGCAGACTGAATTGCAATTTCAGCCAGTTGTTCGGCATCCGGATCTGGATTAATCGCACAGTCACCATAGACATAGACTTCATCTGGCAGCAGCATAAAGAACACAGAAGAAACCAGTGAATATTCAGGGGCTGTCTTGATCAGCTGGAAAGCCGGACGAACGGTATTTGCTGTGGTATGTACTGCACCAGAAACCAGACCATCTACCTGATCAAGTGCCAGCATCATAGTGCCGAGTACCACAGTATCCTGTAGCTGTTCACGCGCCTGCAATTCGTTGATTTTGCCTTTACGCAGTTCAACCATTTTTTCGACATAATTCTCGCGAATCAGGTCGGGATCAATAATTTCAAGATCGTGCGGTAATTCAATATTGCGTGCTTTGGCAACTTCAACCACTTCTTCCGGTTTTGCCAATAAGATACAGTGTGCAATCCCGCGAGATTGACAGATTGCAGCTGCCTGAATGGTACGCGGCTCATCACCTTCCGGAAGCACAATACGCTTTTTCGCAGCAATCGATTTTTGTACCAGTTCATGACGGAATGCAGAAGGCGACAGACGTGGTTTGTAAGAACCATTGATTAGCTGTGCAATCCATTCTTCATTTAAGTGACTGGATACAAAACGGGTCACCTGTTCAGCACGTTCAGTATCATCACATGGAATTTCATTGCTTAAATTGGCCAGACTTTGGGCAGTTTCAAAAGTGCTGAGTGGCGTATGCAGAATAGGCAGGCCATGTTTGATTGCTGTCTGGCAGAACTCCAGTACTGCCGAATTTGGCTCATAATGTTCAGTCAGCACCAGACCTGCCAATGGAATGCCATTGCTGCTCGCCAGGCTACTTGCCAGCAGGACATCAATGCGGTCTGATGCACTGATAATCAGCTCGCCAGCCACGAATTTATGCAACTCATGTTCAATGTTGGACGCAATTAAACTGCTGTGTAAGACACGGCGCTGCTTTGCTTCACCCAAGTTCACCCAGTCTGCTGAAATATGCGCTGCCAGGTCAGAAATACGTGGCACACTTAAAGTATTACTGAATGGAACCAGACCAATGACTGGAAGCTTTTCAGAACCAATATGGGCATGGGTTTTTTGAATATCAGCTATAAATTTGTTGGTATCACTAATCAGACGTAAACCAGGATCAATGGTCACCGGGATATGGGCAGAATCTTCAGGTAAGCCTTTGGTGCGCATAAATAATACGCCAGCCATACGGGTAGAAGAGGACCCACCCAAATAACGTAATTGGCTTTCAACTTTTTCAGCTGCCACTTCAGGCTGGTTGATATCAGCATTGCTGACAATAATGACTTTGGCATCTAGTGCCTGTGCCAAGGCTGCATTAAAGCTTGGCGCAAAGGTATCACGGCTATTGGGTACCAAACCTTCAACAATAATCAGGTCGTGATTTTTGGCAATCTCACGATGCAGGCGTACTGCATCTTCAAGCAATTCATCTGTTTCACCAAGATTAAAGCGCTGAATCAGACTTTCATAAGCAATCGGTTCAACAGTTTCACTTTGGGATAAATGACGATAGAGTGTTGTAGTGCGATCTGTTTCCTGACTTTTTTCCTGTGAAAAAGGTTTCACAAAACCTGCTTTTACCCCTTGGCATTCTAAAGCATATACCAAACCTAAACAGGCTGAAGTTAAGCCGACGCCTTCCCCGGTCGGCACCAATAAAATCGTTTTCATAAGTAATATCAGTCGCGCAATAATAGAAATTAGGTAAAAGGGAACCGGGCTTGCTTATGCAAGCGCAGCTTCAGGTTCAGACTTTTTTGCAATGGCTTGCTCCACTTCATGCTCTACCACATAATGAGTTTCTTTCGCGATTCGGCCTTCTTCATCAGTTGGAACTACCCAGATTTGTGGGCCTGTACCGTTATCGATCCGGCCTTCAGTGCCGCGTTTCAAACTACTATTAGCGTCTTTATCCAGGTTGAAACCAAAATGTGGTAAATAAGTCATGGTTTTTTCACGGATATACGCCGAGTTTTCACCAATACCCCCAGTAAAGAACAGACCATCAATACGTGGCAGACCACAGCTTAAAGCAGCTAAAGATTTCGCCAGACGGTAGCAGAATACTTCAATCGCAAGAGTCGCATCTTCATTACCTTGTTCTGAGGCTTCAATCAGAGTACGCATGTCATTAGACAGGTTGTCAGACAAACCAAGCAAGCCACTTTCTTTGTTGAGCATCTTGTCAATTTTATATACATCCCAGCCTAAGTTTGCAGCCAGGAAGCTATGCAAACTTGGATCAACATCACCACTACGAGTTCCCATCACCACACCTTCAAGTGGCGTCAGACCCATTGAGGTATCTACACTTTGGCCATTCCACACCGCACAGGTCGAACTACCATTACCGAGATGCGCTGTTAACCAGCCACCTTGCTTAAAGCTGCCCGCAAGTTCAGAACCGCGATCGGACACATAAGCATGGCTGGTGCCATGGAAACCATAACGACGTACGCCATATTCGGTATAAAGGAATTTAGGCAGGGCATAACGGTAAGCATATGCCGGCATGGTTTGATGGAAAGCAGTGTCGAATACTGCGACTTGTGGCAAGTCTGGGAATAAACGTTTAGTCGCTTCGATCCCGATCAGGTGAGCCGGGTTGTGCAAAGGCGCAAGTGGAGTTGCTTCGCGAATTTTTTCAATAATCTCGTCAGTAATTAGTTCAGCTTTGGTCAGGCTGCCGCCATGTACCACACGGTGACCAATCGCATCCGGCTTGTAGTTCGCCAGACGCTCTAAACCTACTTCTAACGCTTTTTTATGATCTGCAAAAGGAATATGAATATCGACTGGTTCATTGCCGACAGTCACACCTTTAATACGGGCATTTTCTGTGCCTAAGTTCTCAGCTAAGCCGTGAATACGGAAATTCTTTTCTTCAAGCAATAGGGCAAACTTGATTGAAGAAGAGCCACAATTAATAACTAATACTGATTTAGACACGATTGTTTACCCGATTCTAATTAAAATTCTCATCCATTTCGTTGACCTGTCTGCTGGCAAAAGCGACACAAGATAGGTCTGTGATCATGTTTTAACATGGGTTTTTTTACTGTCCTAGATAGACTTTAGCCGATTAGACTTAAGCATTATCGACCACAGCGACAATAATAATTAAAATTTATCAGTTCATAGTTTTCATTTATAAATAAAATACTGCTAAAAAATGATCTATTAAACTGTAGCTTATATTTCTTAAAAATAATGTTTATTTATTCTATCTTTTAGGTATGGATATGAAGAAATTATATGCAATTTTATAAAGGCTGCATATTTACTTGAGCATGTCTTTTATTCATTCAATGCATAAAAAATCAGCCTTGCGAACAAGGCTGATTTTATTATCTATTTACTGGCGAATCTGACCATCACCGAAGACTACCCATTTCTGGGAAGTCAGGCCTTCTAGGCCAACCGGGCCGCGGGCATGAATCTTATCCGTCGAAATACCGATTTCCGCTCCTAGGCCATATTCGAAGCCGTCAGCAAAGCGGGTAGAGGCATTGATCATGACTGAACTCGAATCTACACCAGCTAAAAATTCACGAGCGATACTGTAATTTTCAGTGATGATTGAATCGGTATGATGCGAGCCATATTTATTGATATGTTCAATGGCTTCCTCAACACCCGATACGATTTTAACTGCCAGAATCGGACCTAGATACTCGGTGTACCAATCTTCTTCTGTTGCGGCAACTACCTGATTGCCCAAGATACGCTGGGTTTCACGACAACCACGAAGCTCTACCTGTTTTTCCTGATACAGCTCAGCAATTCGAGGCAGGAAATCTTCAGCAACTTTTTCATCAACCAGCAAAGTTTCCATGGCATTACATACGCCATAACGATGGGTTTTGGCATTCAAAGCAATGGGTAGGGCTTTGAGCAGATCAGCCTGTGCTTCGACATAGACATGACAATTCCCGTCCAGATGTTTAATCACAGGTACACGCGCTTCTTCAGTAATGCGTTCAATTAAGCCTTTACCACCACGCGGTACGATCACATCGACATATTCAGTCAGGGTAATCAGCTGGCCAACCGCAGCACGGTCAGTCGTATTGATCACCTGAACTGACGCTTCAGGTAAGCCTGCCACTTTTAAGCCATGCTGGATGGCAGTTGCAATGGCCTGGTTAGATTCCAGAGCTTCTGAACCGCCACGCAGAATAATCGCATTTCCAGATTTCAATGCCAGTGAAGCAGCCTCCAGAGTTACATTGGGACGCGATTCATAAATCATGCCCACTACGCCCAAAGGCACACGCATCTTGCCAAGCTGAATCCCTGTAGGACGGTAAGCCATATCAGTGATTTCACCAATTGGATCTTTCAGGCTGATCACATCTTTCAGGCCCTGTAACATACCTTTAAAGCGTGCGGGGTTGAGTTCTAAGCGATCAAGCAGGGCACTATCCAGATTGTTCTGGTGAGCTTTATTCATATCAATCTGGTTAGCAGCCAGAATAGCAGCTTGACTGTTTTCTAAAGCGGTATAAATTGCTGACAATGCGCTGTTTTTAGTTTGGGTAGACGCACGAGCCAAAATGCGAGAAGCCTGGCGTGCCTGCTGTCCTACCGTTTGCATATATTGTTCAATAGACTCTTGCATAGCGGTTCAATCACTTAGAAATTTCACTTTGATATTAACAGTCTGATGCCGGACAATGAAGCCCAACACTTAAAAATCATAAGCTTTTCACTGTTTCTAAACATTTTGAAATTGTTTTATCTTTAAAAGCAGATAAGTGGTTGTCGAATCAGTTGCTTGTGAAAAGCCGCTCTGTATAGAATGAAATGTAGCGACATAGATGTCATTGATATAATTACTACAGCGCAGGATGCGTGTTCAGGATAATCGGAATAATCCTGAAGCATAAGATCTGTAAATAATGACTTGCACAATAAAAATAAGGCAAGGACGGAGGAAAGGAATATGAATTCCATTATCCAGATGGATGCCCAGGCATTGGACCAACATAGCCATTACGGTTTTTTTGATCTTTATGATAAGCACAGTTTCAAGCAACCAGCACGTACGACATGGATCGATGGCTGGAAAATCGAGTATATGGCCATTGCGCGTCCTGATACTTTGCATATGCGCCCAATGGTGATTATTGGGGGAGCTTTTCAGAACTTTAATTCTTACAAATATTGTGTAGAACAGTTATTTGATGCGGGACCTATTATTTTAATTGATTTACCTTCCATGGGGGCCAACCAGCAAATTACTAACGTTGATACCGGCTTATCTGCAGGAACACTTGAACTGGAAGATCTGGCAGCGATGCTAGGCCAATGGCTGGAGCAGATGCAACTGCCTAAGGTGGCTATTCTAGGGATGTCTTTAGGTTCAGTGGTGGCTTCCTGCCTGGCAGATCAGCGTCCTGAACTGGTAGACCGTATGATTTTGATGGGTGTAATGCAGAAAACCCGCAAAAGCTGGCGCATGCTGCTGGAAGAATCTTTGCATTTAATGAAAGAACAGCGCATGGACGAATTTGGCCAAGCGGTGATTCTGTATCTGGTCAATCATGCACGTTTAAAAGAAACCCGCATGTCACCAACAGCAAAACGGCTGTTCTTTAAGCAGATGTCCGAGTTTACAGCGACAGAACAGGACCGCTATGACATCAACTGTAACCGTCTTTTAAGACTGACCAATGTACCGATTCCTCAATGCAAAGTTTTGGTGGCTTGCGGGCAGTATGACAGCTTTACCTTGCCGCATGAGAATGCCAATTTTGCCCTGCAATGTCCAAACATGCAGTATGTGCAGATTGCTTCTGCAGATCATGTACCTCAGTTACAGCGCCGTAAAGAAACCATGCATCTATTTGCAACTTTCCTGCGTGATGAGCCGGTTGATCAACTCGAAGGTATTATCCCGTTCACCCGTGAACAGATGCAGCAGATCGAACGGCGCGGGGAAGAGCGGATTACGGTTCAGGATCCACAGCGTTATTTAAGTCATCGTCATTCTGATCTGGTATTCAAGGCAGAAATTGTCGATATGAATTTCTTTGGGGTGTTGCTGGAATTGGAACCTGGATTAACCGATCAGGCAGCCGCATATCCACGTGATCTGGCTTTACATCTGGAAGATGAAGAAGGTGAGTTCAAGATCGAATGTCTGATCTTCGAACATGATGACACTCAGTTACGTGCCTTGTTCAAGCATGGCAGTTTTGATGTAGCAGAGCGTTTATTACGCTTTGTCCAGAAAGAGAAAGCAATTCAACAGGCTGAAGTATTCGATGCAGTCATCTAAAACAATAGAATTCATAAAAAAACAGCGTAATTAAACGCTGTTTTTTTTCACCGCATGAATCATCCAGACTAAATCGCCCAAATGTTCATCCTGTTCATAATGAGGACTCTGCTGTCGAGGTTCTGCAAAATAACGTTGTGGCTGTTCGACCTCCACCCGCATAAACCCAGCTTGCTGAAAAAACTGCTGTAGTTCTTGGGGCGATTTAAAATGAAAAGTAAATGCACTGCGTGAGATAAATTTTAGCAGACGACTACAGGCCCAGATAAAGCTTGCCAGTCTGTTTTTGACCGGTTCAGGGTAAATATCACTGAGATAATGCACTTCACTGAAACCTTGACCATATTCGTTAATACCTTTGAGCAAGGTAAACAGCATTTTTTGATCAAAGTAATTGATCAGGCCTTCACTAATAATGACTAGAGGCTGCTGCTGGTCAAAGACTTTAAAAATATTCGCCAGTTCTGCACTAAAAATATCGGCACTCAATACTTCCGGGGCATCCTGATCAATCTGCTGCAAAGCATTGGTTTTGATCTTGGCCATATCGGGCAGATCCAATTCCCGATAATTAATCCCGGGAAATTTCTGTCTAAAGTTCCAGCTGCGTGGAGAAAGACCACTGGCAATTTCCAGTACCTGTAATTGAGGATATTCACTAATTAACTGGCTTAAGTGTTCGTCAATCATTTGATGTCGCTGTTTCAGGGTGGTGCGCATACTGCCGCCTACATGACGCTCAGCCCATGACTCCAGCGGATGAACCAGTTTGGCAAGGAATTTGCCTTTAGAGGTGGCAAATACCGGATGTGAAATCCCCATTTTGTACCAGATATAGCCAGTATAGTGTGCAGTAAAAGAAATATGGCGGTGTTGTGAAAGAGATTCTGTCATGTCGTCCTGACCTTATTGTTGTTTTAATTCAATGCTGCTCATCAATATAGCAGTCTTTTCAACATGATAATAAAAAAGGAACACCTTGTCGTGTTCCTTTGTCGCATTCAGATCATTTAAGAACTAGAGAACCTGATCTTTAAACTGGCTAATTTCATCACAGATCTGGCGCCATTCATCTCCAAGATCCAGCTCAGTGCCGATCTGAATCTCTGGAATTTTTCCGCGCATACGTTCCAGACGCTGCTGATTGGGCAGTGGCAGCTCCTGAATGCCCTCAAGCGCAATACATTGTGCTGCGCGATCATTGCAGACCAATCCCATATCACAACCTGCTTTCAATGCTGCCTGAATGCGGGCATCGGCACCGCCAGCCACACAGGCAGCCTGCATGCTTAAATCATCCGAGAACAGTACGCCGTCGAATCCAAGTTCTTGGCGTAACACTTTCTGAATCCAGAATTCTGAGAAACCCGCTGGATTTGGATCTACCTGACTATAGATGACATGGGCAGGCATAAGCGCATCCAGTTGGGATTGTAACTGGATAAAAGTCTGCATATCCTTTTGCTGGATTTCTTCATAGCTGCGCATATCAATGGCAGCGGCCACATGCGAATCGGCCTTAACCGAACCATGTCCCGGGAAATGCTTACCGGTCGAAGCCATGCCAGCACGTTTCATACCTTTCAGAAAAGCACTAGCTAGTGGAATAATATCCTGAATATTTCTGGCAAAGCTACGGTCGCCAATCACATCACTAATATCATTCAGATCCAGTACAGGCGCAAAACTGAAGTCAATTCCGACAGCCAGTACTTCAGTCGCCATCAACCAGCCACATTTCTCGGCCAGTTCCAGCGCTTTTTCACGATCCGTCTGATAAAGCTCACCAAATTTGCCCATGGCAGGCAGCAGGGTAAAGCCCTGTTTCAGGCGCTGTACCCGGCCACCTTCCTGATCCACCGCAATCAGAATATCTGGACGGACCTGACGCATATGATCAGTCAAAGCGCGGACTTGGGCAGGAGATTCAATATTGCGACCGAATAAAATCACACCACCGACTTGTGGTGCACCCAAGAGTTCAATATCTTCTTGAGTAAGGGTAGTGCCTGCGATGTCGAGCATCAATGCGCCAATCATATGTGGAATCCATTTTAGAATTTTCGGGGAAAACAATACCTGAATTCTGCAATGATTTGCTACACTTTGTCAGCACAGAATATGATAAAACTACACGACATAAACATATTAAGTTGTTTAAGATGCTGAATACTTTAAGTTCTGCTCGAAAAGCAACACGGTCAAATTGGTCTTGAAGCCAAGGAAGTACGAATTATTTATGAAATTTCAAACAATAGCTTGTGCAGTTGCGATTGCGACAGGCGGATTATTTTTTACCCATGTGGTGAATGATGCAATTGCAGCTGATGGTAAAGAAGTAGTCAGCAAAGCAGTGCTTCAACCTTCTCAAGAACAGGCATTGGTATCCCGACAACTGGCAACTCTCGTTGATCGCCAACATTATTTGAATATGCGTCTGGATGCTCAGACTTCACAGCGTATCTTTGATTTTTATATTGATAGTCTGGATGCAGATCACAGTCTTTTTCTGGCATCTGAAATAGAAGATTATAAAAAACGCTATGGCGCTACTTTCGGTGCCAATCTGAAAGCTGGTAATTTGTCTGGCCCTTATGAAATTCATGCGCAGTATCGTGAGCGTTTAGCCCAGTTCTATACCTTTATGCTGGAAGAACTGAAAAAACCACAAAATCTGAACCAGAAGAATGTATATATTGAAACGGATCGCGAAAAGGCGCCGTTCTTTAAAACTCAGGCTGAACAACGTGCTCACTGGTCAAAAATGCTGGTCTCTCAGCTGATTAACCTGACGATCAGTAAGGAAGAAGAGCAGGCCAAGCAAAATGCACTTAAAGCCAATCCTGAACTGGCGAATGGTCAGGACCTAACTGGGCCGGAAGATTTAACGCCTGCTCAAACCCTGACTAAGCGTTATACCCGTCAGTTAGAGCGTCTCAGCCGGATCAAGAGTGATGATGTGCTGGACAAAACCCTGAATGCGATGATGCTGACTTATGATCCGCACAGTAATTATTTCCCGCCTGTAGATGCGATGGAGCTGAACCGTCAGACTACATTGCAGCTGGAAGGGATTGGAGTGTCGATTCGCCCAGAACGTGGTAATGAAGATTACACCAAGATTGAAACCATTGTAGAAGGTGGGCCTGCCAGCAAATCAGGACAGGTAAAATCAGGTGACCGTATTGTTGGCGTTGCTCAAGACGGCGAACAGATGGTTGATGTAATTGGCTGGCCAAGCAATGAAATTGTTGGTCTGATTCGTGGTAAGCGCGGCACCAAAGTAACACTGAAGTTACTAGGCCCGGGTGCGACCATGGGACAGGCGCGTAATGTCAGTCTGGTACGTGATGTGATTCAGGAAGAAGATGCCGGGGTTAGAACCCGTACCGTGGAAATCCAGCGTGATGGTAAAAAATATCAATATGGTGTGATTGAAATTCCATCTTTCTATCTGAACTATCGTGCCCGTCGTGCGGGTAACGACTACCGTTCCGTATCAGAAGATACCAATAAGGCCCTGAAAGAGCTGGCTGCGAAGAATGTTGCCGGTATTATTGTAGACTTGCGCAATAACCCGGGTGGTTCACTTGAAGAAGTGGCACGTATGCTGGGACAGGTGATCAAGTCAGGTCCTGTGGTTCAGATTCGTGATGGTAACGGTAATGTCAGCGTCTTTGAAGATGATGATGGTGGTGCACAAACTTATGCCGGTCCATTGGCAGTAATGGTGAACCTGGCTTCTGCATCTGCAAGTGAAATTTATTCAGCAGCAATTCAGGATTATGAACGCGGTATCGTGATTGGTAGTACCACAACAGGTAAAGGAACTGCGCAGGTTCAGCTAGATAGCTTGGCACATGGTCAGGCAACGCTGACTCAGCGTAAGTTCTACCGTGTGACGGGGGGTAGTACCCAAAACAAGGGCGTGATTCCGGATATCAAGCTGGTCGATATCTATAACGAAGAGTTTGGTGAACGTAAGGCTAAAAATGCCCTAGAGTGGGATACGATTCCAACTGCGCCATTTAAACGTGAAGGTGTGGTCCAGAAATATGTACCGGAACTGGCCAAGTTATCTCAACAGCGTGTCGCTCAGAATCCTCAATTCAAGTATCTGGAACAGCGTACAGCGGCTATGAAAAAAGTCGAAGACCAAAAACGTGTAGTTCTGGATCTGGAACAGCGTAAAGCTGAGTTGCTGGATATCGAGCGTAAAGCTTTAGAAGCTGAAAATGCCCGCCGTGCTGCAACCGGCCTGAAACCTTATCCAAACTGGGAAAGTTATCAGGCATCTCTGGATGCCATGGTTGAAGCCCGGGCGAAAATGAAAGCCAAAGAACGTCCGGCATTACCGGAAGAAGAAGCTTTTGTGCTGGAAGCCGCACATGTCTTGGCTGACTATGCTCAAGCACAGTCAAAACAGTAACTTTCACATAAAGTAATACAGTTTCTAAAACAGCCTATCTCGATAGGCTGTTTTTTTGTGCAAATAGAATGCAATATCAATTAAATATAAAGTGCTATGTAACTAAATAAAAAAGAAAAATTTGTGATTTATGTCGAATAAAAAAGCTGGAATATTAAATTTAATCAATTGATAAAATCTCAAAGACTTCTAATATATAAGCTTAATTTTTTATTTTATCGATTCAGGGCAATTTTAAACTCCACTCCAGCTACTGAAGAGATAAAAATATTGCAATAAATTTTGTATATGGCTTCAAGTTTGAAGCAGTCGGGATGAACTCTGAAAAGAGTATTTTATTTTTTATAGGGCGTAAATTTAGCGGGGAATCGTGCGAATACAGCTGTGCAATAAAATAAAAATGATCGCCCAGATGGAACATTTTATATGATTCATGCTCATCATGATGTCAGTCTGCTCATTGGATCGATGGCTGTGGCATTTATTGCCTGCTATTTGACGCTTACGCTTGAGCAGATGCTATTTCGTAATGTGTCGCTAAGGTTGAAAACCCTTATTTTACTGTTCAGCGGTGGCTTGCTGGGACTGGCGATCTGGGGAATGCATTATGTCGGCATGACGGCAGCTCATTTTCCTGATGCTTATGATATCGATACTGCACTCACATTAAGTTCTTATGTGATTGGCTTTGTGGGAGCAACCTTTGCCATCTGGCTCACTACCCGTAAAACCTTGCCTTGTGCCCGCTTGATTCTAGGTGCTGTTCTGATGGGGCTGGGCATGTCAGGAATGCACTATGTGGGCATGCTGGGCCTGAATGTTAAAAATCATGTGACTGCCTATCATCCTTTATTAATGATTTGTTCGATCCTGATTGCAACGAGTGGAGCGGGACTCAGTTTTTGGGTGGCCTTCAAATATCGACAGGCAGTGCAAAGTACAATCCGGATGAAGCTCGTGGTCGCGAGTATGCTCACGTTGACCATTGTCGGGATGCATTATACGGGTATGGCGGCACTTGGTTTTTATGAAGATGTCCACCCACTGAGCCAGATCAGTCATTCCCACTATGACTTGCTATTTTCAGTCATCCTGATTAGTTGTCTGGTACTGGTGACTGCATTTGGCGTAGCCATGCTGGAGTTACGCTTTGAATCACGTAACCGTCAGCTGATGCTGGCCAATAAAGAACTGGCGAATCAGGCGATTCAGGATAATCTCACCAAACTGCCAAACCGTTTATATCTGGTCAAATATGCACAATTGCTATTTTCTGGCCGGCAGCAAGATGCCCAGCATGAAATCGCTTTTTTATACATTGACCTAGACCGTTTTAAAGCCGTGAATGATGTGTTTGGCCATCACGTTGGGGATCAGCTACTGATTCAGCTGGCTTATCGTATTCATCAAATTCTGGGAGATGATTCCAAACTGCTGCGCATCGGTGGCGATGAATTTCTGCTGGTGCTGGAAAATACTTCAGTAGAGCAGGCCTCGAAAATATCGGAAAGGATTCTGGAACTAATTCAGGAAAGTTTCCAGATCAGTGGCAAGACTATCAATATTTCGGGCAGTATCGGGATCGCGATGTATCCGAAGCATGGTCAGAATCTGCAAGATCTGCTGATCAATGCAGATGCCGCCATGTTGACTTCCAAGTATCAGGGACGAAATACCTATTCGGTTTTTAATTTCTCGACTGATCAGCATGAAAGCAAGAGCCAGAGCAAACTGATCAATGATCTGTATAAGGCAGTAGAAGAACAGCAATTTATCTTGGTTTATCAGCCAAAATTTACCCATGATGAGCAGATCTGTGGTGTAGAAGCGCTAATCCGCTGGAAGCACCCATTGCATGGTTTGCTGGGTCCAAATATGTTTATTCCGGGGGCAGAAAAAACCGGTCTGATTATTCCGATGGGCTACTGGGCTTTGGAGCAGGCCTGTAAACAGATTCAGCTCTGGGAAGCTGATTATGCTGATTTTTTCCCGATCGGTGTCAATTTATCTGCGGTTCAGTTTGAGCATAAGCATCTGATCAGTACGCTGGAGCAGCTACTCAGTCAATATAAAATTGATCCTCAACATTTGATGATTGAGATTACTGAATCGACTGCCATGCATCATATTGACTCGAGTATCCGGACTTTGCAGCAGTTGCGTCAGATGGGCATCCAGCTGGCGATTGATGATTTTGGTACCGGACATTCCAGCTTTCTGTATTTAAAAAACCTACCTGTCGATGAGCTGAAAATTGACAAGGAATTTATTCAGGGTCTGAGTGCAGGTTCCAAGGAAGAAATGATTCTGGAAAGTATTATCCAGCTGGCCATTAAACTCGGTTTAAAAGTGACAGCTGAAGGCATTGAAACTGTACAGCAAGCGGAAATTTTGACCCGTTTGGGCTGTCAGCAGATGCAGGGCTATCTGCTGGGTAAACCGATGGATGTCGAGCAACTTGAAGCTAGGGCCTTGGTTTCTTGAACTCAGTAAATCACTATTTAGAAATTTTTATGATTAAGCTAATCAATTGTAAATTATAAAATTTATGTGATTATTGATTTATAATTTCTAGGTTGAGTAGTAAATTAAATCTGCTAAATAGACGAGCCAAAAAAATATCAGTTTAACCTGAAAAGAGAATAGGAAACTACGATTTCTCCAGTTTATAGGGCTGCTTATTGGCTCTAGAAATCTGCTACAATATCGTCAATTTTTCATATTGATCGTATTTGATCTTGAGCACTGCGGTTCTGCAGTAGGTATTTTCCATGAGTTTTAAAGATGAGTTAGCGGCACAGGTCGCTCAGCGACGTACATTCGCCATTATTTCCCACCCCGATGCCGGTAAAACCACCATGACAGAAAAACTGCTGTTATGGGGTCAGGCCATTCAGGTTGCAGGTATGGTGAAAAGCCGTAAATCGGATCGTGCAGCCACTTCTGACTGGATGGAAATGGAAAAAGAGCGTGGGATTTCGATCACCACGTCCGTCATGCAGTTCCCGTTCAAGGACAAGATGATTAACCTGCTCGATACCCCGGGACATGAAGATTTCTCGGAAGATACTTACCGTACCCTCACTGCGGTAGACTCAGCGCTGATGGTGATTGACGGTGCAAAAGGTGTCGAGGAACGTACCATTAAATTGATGGAAGTGTGTCGTATGCGTGACACCCCCATCATTTCTTTCGTCAACAAAATGGACCGTGAAATCCGTGAGCCTTTAGAGCTGCTGGATGAAATTGAAAATGTCCTGAAAATTAAATGTGTGCCGATTACCTGGCCACTCGGTACAGGACGTGACTTTGCAGGTGTCTATAACCTGCTCGAAGAAAAGTTCTATGTCTATAAAGCCGGTTTTGGTTCAGTGATTACTGATATCGAAGTTCGTGATGGCTATGATCATGCAGACTTACGTGAAAAAGTCGGAGAGCTGGCTTGGGCGGCATTTGAAGAATCGTTGGAACTGGTACAAATGGCGAATGAGCCATTAGATCGTGAAGAATTCCTGGCAGGCCGTCAAACTCCAGTGCTGTTCGGTACTGCTTTGGGTAACTTCGGTGTCGACCATGTTCTGGATACATTTAGCGAATATGCACCACCTCCAAAAGCGCATCCAACTCAAGACCGTAAAGTAGAGGCGGATGAAGAAGGTTTCACAGGCTTTATCTTCAAGATTCAGGCCAATATGGACCCGAAACACCGTGACCGTATTGCTTTCATGCGAATCTGTTCAGGTAAGTATGAAAAAGGCATGAAAATGAAGCATGTGCGTATCGATAAAGATATCCGCATTAGTGATGCCTTGACCTTCCTGGCCGGTGACCGTCAGCATCTGGAAGAAGCATGGCCGGGCGATATTATTGGTCTGCATAACCACGGTACCATCCAGATCGGTGATACCTTCACTTCAGGTGAAAAACTGCAATTTACTGGTATTCCGCACTTTGCACCGGAAATGTTCCGCCGTGTCCGTCTGAAAGATCCATTGAAGTCAAAACAGCTGCAAAAAGGTCTGAAAGAGCTGTCTGAAGAAGGTGCAACTCAGGTCTTTATGCCACAAAACAGCAATGACCTGATTGTCGGTGCTGTGGGTGTGTTGCAGTTCGAGGTGGTAGCGTATCGTCTGAAAGAAGAGTACAAGGTGGACTGTATTTATGAGCCAGTGAGCATCAATACAGTACGTTGGGTATCTTGTGAAGATGAGAAAAAATTTAACGAATTCAAGAAAAAAGCCCATGACCAGTTATCTGTAGATGGTGGTGGTCACTTGACTTATCTTGCACCAAGCCGGGTGAATTTACAGCTGATGCAAGAACGTTATCCAGATATCGTATTCCGTAATACACGCGAACACTAAGCCTTCAGGCTTGGAAAATGTTAAACAGCTTCTCCGGAAGCTGTTTTATTTTGTGCTACATTTAAACCACTCATTACTTATATCTCTAAAAAATCATGAAGTTTAGTAAGGAAATCCTGCTCGGTTCAGTCATTGGCTGTAGTTTGTTACTTGGAGCATGTGATAAAAATGAAAAAAAACAGCCAGCGACAGAACAAAAAAAATCTGCAGCAGTCACCCCTGAAGAAAAAGCCAAATTTTTGCCTTACCTGAATATTCAGGAGAAATCGGCCGATATTGCCTTGCCATTTTGTGAGACCAAAAACTGTATTAATCTGGATATTCAGACCTTAAAGACAGCCGATGCCTGGCTAAACCAGTCTATTGAAAAGCAGCAGGCGAAAGTGATTCAGGATCAAATTGGCCTAAAGCAGGATATGAGCCTGCAGCAGGCGGTTAATGCCTATGTAAAAAAATCCGATGCCTGGCAAGCCCAGCTCAAACTGAATAAGGCCTACGAATTATCTCTTTATACCCGTATTCCTTATCAGCGTAATCAATTTGTGTTAATGCAAATTGGGGTAGACAGCACTCAGGAAAATATCCGTGTCAATGAACGCTATTATTTCTTTGTGGCTGATCGTGTGCAGCAAAAAATACTCAGTCCTCTGGATATTATCAATCCTGAACAGCAGTTGCAGATGGACCAAATTGTGCAGCAGGCTTACCAAAAATGGTTAAAGGACAATAATGCGGAAGTCCAGCAGAAAGCTCCAAAAAAACTGTATTGGGGGCAGGCGGACTGGTTCTTTGATCAGGAAGGAATTGGTCTACATTATCGGAGTCAGGAAATTAGCAAAGATGCCAAACAACTGGACATCTATTTAACCAAAGAACAAACACAACAAGTCTTGAAAGTGGATATTTATCAGAATATGTTCTAACAGGTAGGTCCTGCAAGGATAAATGATGATGTTGAATAAAGGTTAATGCATGTCAAATTATAAGAATGTTTTATGTCTGTCAGTATTGGCATCAGCAGTTTTGCTGAGTGCCTGCCAGCCTAAGGAAAGAGAGCCGAAAGAACCTGCTGCACCTGAAGTGGTACAGGCTCAGCCTGAAGTGCTGAAGCTGAGTGGTGATACTGAGAAGCTGAAACTGGCCTTGCCTGAATGTGAAGGAAAAAACTGTCCTGAGATTTCTATTGAGCGATTGAAAAGCAATCAGCCATTTATTGATGAATGGATAGATCAGCAGATTCTGCAGCAGCTACAGGGTATTTTGTCTATTGATGCGATCGAACCGGCGAAAGCATCGGCTGCCAGTGAAGCTGAAGCCGCTGCTTCCGAACCGCAAACTGCATTAGCCAATGTCCAAACTCCGAAACAGCAGCTTGAACAGCAGATTCAGCCGCATATGCAGACTTTCCTGAATCTGGATAAGGAGTTGAAAGCACTCAGTGCCAGCCATAGTATCAGCCTGATGATCAAACCGAGAATTCTGCAGTCTGGTGATCCACTCGCGACTGTGGTCTTAAACAGTACCCATTATCTGGGTGGTGCGCATGGCGCTTCTGCTCAAACCTACTACAATTTTGATCTTGAGCAGAAAAAGCTGATTAAGCTGGACGATATCATTCTGCCTAAACAAAAGGCTCAGCTCGAAGCCAAAGCTTATGAGGCTTTTAAAACCTGGGTGATGGAATCTAAACTGGCCAATGATGTAGCCGAATATGAACAGGCCTGGAAATTCAAACTGACGGATAATTTCTATCTGTCTAAACAGGGATTGGCACTGCAATATGCCGAATATGAGATTGGACCTTATGTGGTCGGTTTGCCACGTCTGGTCATTCCTTATGAACAGTTGAATGGCATTTTGAAACCTGAATATCTGCCTCAAACAGAGAACGCTGCTTCAGAAGCCCAGCCTGCAACTCCTGCCAAAGCACGCTGATGGTTTCGTTATTTGATACCCATACCCATTTTGATGTTCCCAATTTTGATCATGATCGGGAACAGCTGGCTTATGCATCCAAAGCAGCAGGGGTGGAGCATCTGGTCTTAATTGGTTTTTTACAGAGCCGGTTTAAGGATTTATTGCAGACGCATCATTTTATTAATGAGTTGGCCAATGCACCACAAAGCCATCTGGCACCCGGCCTGCATCCATTCTATATTGAGCAGCATCAACCTAAGCATTTACAGGATCTGGAGCAGTTATTAAACACAGAGCCTTGTATTGCGATTGGTGAAATTGGCTTGGATACTTTTGATAAGCGGCATAAACAGCCGGAACTTTTTCAGAAACAGAAGGATTTTTTTGCTGCACAGCTGGAACTGGCGCAGCAGTTTGATAAACCTGTGTTACTGCATATCCGTAAATCCCATGCCGATGTTTTACAGATTCTAAAACAGCATCGGTTTAAGCAAGGTGGTATTGCCCATGCCTTTGGTGGCGGGATTGAAGAGGCGAAAGCCTTTATTAAACTGGGCTTTAAGCTTGGAATAACAGGGCAAATTACCAATCCGAATGCCAAAAAACTGCATCAGGTGGTACAGCAGGTAGGACCGGAACATCTGGTACTTGAAACCGATTGTCCGGACATGACGCCCTTATGTTGCCAGCATTCGACAGAACAGCGGACTCGCAATACGCCTGCCAATCTGCCTTATGTTTTGCAAGGCTTGGCCAAGAGTCTGCATATGGATCAGGATGAACTGGCACAGCAGCTCTGGAAAAACACCCATCAGGCTTTACATCTGGCGATCTAAGATAAAACCCTACATCGGTCGGAAAGCGTATTTCAATGTATGATCCAGTGAAAAAAGGTGCATTATGCAATTTCTAAAATGCTTTAGACTTGGCATCATGCATATAAATTATTTTGAGTGAGATTCACATGGCACAAGGACTATTGGCGGGTAAGCGCTTCTTGATCGCAGGTATTGCAAGTAAATTATCAATTGCTTTTGGTATTGCTCAGGCATTACATCGTGAAGGTGCAGAACTCGCTTTTACTTATCCAAATGAAAAGCTGAAAAAACGTGTAGATGATTTTGCTGCACAATTCGGTTCGGAATTGGTTTTTCCTTGTGATGTGGCCATAGATGCTGAAATTGACAATGCATTTGCAGAACTGGCAAAACACTGGGATGGTCTGGATGGCGTCGTACATTCAATCGGTTTCGCACCAGCACATACTTTAGATGGTGATTTCACTGACGTGACGGATCGCGAAGGCTTTAAGATTGCCCATGACATCAGTGCTTACAGCTTTATCGCGATGGCACGCGCTGCGAAGCCATTACTGGCTGCACGTCAAGGCTGCCTGTTAACGCTGACTTATCAAGGTTCTGAGCGTGTGATGCCAAACTACAATGTGATGGGTCTGGCGAAAGCTTCTTTAGAGGCAGGTGTACGTTACCTGGCATCTAGCTTGGGCGCAGAAGGTATTCGTGTCAATGCGATCTCAGCCGGCCCAATCCGTACATTAGCAGCGTCTGGTATTAAATCGTTCCGTAAAATGCTGGACCTAAATGAAAAAGTGGCTCCACTAAAACGCAATGTGACCATTGAAGATGTCGGTAATGCAGCATTGTTCCTGTGCTCACCATGGGCGAATGGGATTACTGGTGAAATCATGTATGTCGATGCGGGTTATAACACAGTAGGTATGAGTGCTGAACTGATGCTGGATGCAGAATAAGTCGCTTTAAAAGATTAATTCTCAGCAGAGAAAAACCCTCAAGTTTTTGAGGGTTTTTTATTTTTAACTCTAATTGTTAATGATGTAAGTCTGATGACAAGGGATACAAGAATTTGGATCAAAATAATTTATCTTTCAGGACTTTCCCACTAAGATGCTTAATATAAAAACAATACAGGACAATTAAGGATGTTTAAAAATTTTTTAATCAGCATGATTTTTGTGATGGGAACTGTGGGGATCACCACGTCGGGCATGGC
Organism: Acinetobacter sp. YH12046; assembly: GCF_013419905.1. Classification (NCBI taxonomy): domain Bacteria; kingdom Pseudomonadati; phylum Pseudomonadota; class Gammaproteobacteria; order Moraxellales; family Moraxellaceae; genus Acinetobacter; species Acinetobacter sp. YH12046. The sequence goes on along the minus strand of NZ_VOZF01000006.1, from coordinate 61,468 downwards.
AGCAGACAATCACTATCATGACAATATGCATGAACTTGACCATCATTTAAAAAATTTCAAATCTGCCAAGGATAGCAAAGAGGCGCGGGCAGCATTGCAAGGCATGCAAAAATCTGTGGAAGTCTGCCAGAAAAATTTACCCTCAGGTCTACAAAAGCTAAAATCCAAAGATGCAAAAGTTACGGCTTATCAGGGATTGTTAACTGACTTATTGAAAGAGATTAAACAAGCTGAGCAACTTGTTGCAGCCAATCAGCTAGCCAAAGCACAAACATTGACAGAGAAAATGGATCAGATTAAAAAGCAGGGGCATCAAGCCTTTAAATAAGCCATAAAAAAGACCGCAATTGCGGTCTTTTTTAACTTCAAGATCAAGTGATTAAGCTTGACCTTCAACAGCAGCAGCTTGCGCACGTTGCATGTTCGCTTCAAATTCAGCATCGAAGTTGATTGGAGTAAGCAGCAATTGCGGGAAGCTACCTTTAGTGACCATATCATTCACCGCTTCACGAAGGAACGGGAACAGAATGTTCGGGCAGTAAGCACCAAGAATGTATGGCAGACGCTCTTCTTCCACGCCATCAATCAGGAAAATCCCTGCTTGAGTCACGTCAACGATAAACGCTGTATCACCTTCATTGGTTGCTTGAACCACAACTTTTAAAGCCACTTCAAAATGAGTCGGATCAATTTTTTCTGCAGAAGAAGAAAGGTTGATGTTTAACTCAGGTTGCCATTGCTTGGTAAAAACTTGTGCCCCAGGAACTTCAAAAGAAATATCTTTAGTGTAAATACGCTCTAATGCCAATTGTGGTTGAGCTTGTTGTTCTTCACTCATTCTTTAATCCTTGATATGAGGTAGGTTTTAGTAAATTAAGCCAATAATTCGTCTAGTTTGCCTTCACGCTCTAGGGCATAAAGTTGATCAAAACCGCCGATAAATTGTTCATTAATAAAAATCTGTGGCACGGTACGATGATTGGTGCGTTGCATCAATTCAAGACGCACTTCAGGGGCTTCATTCGATAAATTAATTTCTTTGAATGCAACACCTTTGCGCTCAAGGAGCTGTTTTGCACGGATACAATACGGACATACTGTCGTCGAATAGATAGTAACTTCAGCCATGATCAATCTCCTGTTCGCAGATTATTTGCTTTTCACCAAAGGTAAACCTTGAGCTTTCCAGTTTGTAATGCCGCCATCCAGACGGTAGGCATCTGCATGACCTACCTGTTGAAGCGCAGAACCTGCAACTTGCCCAAGATTACAAATGAACACCAACGGGCGATCAGATGCTTTTAACTCATCAACGTGTTTTGTAATTTGGCTATATGGAATGTTACGGCTACCACTGATGTGACCTTCACGGAAGTCTTTGGCATCACGTAAATCAATCAGCATGGCATTTTTTGCTTTAACTAAAATTCCCAGCGATTGCGGAGAGATTTTGCGACCATTACGTTGACCTTCGATGATGAAGAAGACAACCACGAGTACCGCGAGTGTTCCAAACAAGAAGGGGTGATTCCCCATAAACTCGAACCAACGTTCCACAATTCACCTAATTACAATTTTAAAATTGCCAAGAGTATAGCTCATAAATATGGTGATCAAAATCACCGCTTCAAGGGCTAAGCCTTAAGAAAATTAATTTTTTTGCTGCGCTTCGTTAATTTCGCCGATTAAACGTAAATAGCTTTCCAGTCGGCGCGGCAAAATTTCCCCTGTTGATGCTGCCTGACGTAAGGCACACTGCTTTTCATGCTTATGTGTGCAGTTACGGAACTGGCAGTGACCGAGCAAGTTTTCAATTTCCGGAAAACCACTTTGGACTTTATCCAAGGTCAGATGCCAGAGACCAAATTCACGAATCCCTGGTGAGTCGATGAGAGCAGCGCCATCGCCAAAGGAAATCAGACGTGTGGAGGTCGTCGTATGCTGACCCAGTGCCGAGTTTTCAGAAATGACATTAGTTTTCTGTGCAGCATCCGGGACGATCGCATTAATCAGCGTACTTTTACCTACACCAGACTGACCGACAAACGCTACAGTTTCCTCATTCAGACGAGCGGATAGTTCTGTCAGATCGCCATCGGACTGGGTTTGCATCACTTCATAACCCAAATCTTTATATTCTTTAAGCAAATCCAGAATCGGATCATTTTCCTTGAGCAAATCGGATTTATTCAGAACTAAAAGTGCTGGAATCTCTGCATCTGCACAAGCCACCAGATAACGGTCAATCAAACCCGGTGCTGGTTCAGGCAATGGCGCGAACACAATCACAATCAGGGAAATATTGGCGGCAACCGGTTTAACCTTGTGGTAACGGTCAGGACGGGTCAGCAAAGAAGTGCGCGGATGAATCGCTGTAATAATGCCGAGTCCGGTATTGGGATCAGCCTGCCATTTGACCCGGTCACCTGTTACCAGCAATTCCAGGTTAGTTCGGGTATGGCAGCGCCAGACACTCCCTAGTTCAATCGGCTTCCAGAATGGCTCAGGTTCACCTTCAGCCACGACCGGTTTTTCAGGATGCTGTTCAGGTACAGACAAGGCCTGGACTTCAAGCTGGCGGCCATAATGCTGCACAACCAGTCCTTCCAGGTCTTGAGAGGTATCGATCTCTTCCTGACGCGTTTTGTGCTGTTTTTGAATACGACGTTGTTGTTGTTCAGTTAAACGACGTTTACGTATTAAAGCCATTCAAATCCTAAAAAACCATGGGAGCGAGATGGCAAAAATAGCATGAAGCGGGGTGTCAGTTACAGCATCGACGTAATAAATTTGCTACTATAAATGTTTTATAGCCTAATAAGATTGCACATTTATGAGCAGCACCCCGGATAGCCGCCTGATTTGGATTGACCTGGAAATGACAGGTCTGGATACAGATAATGACCAGATTATTGAAGTTGCCACGATTGTAACGGACGATAACCTAAATATTCTTGCCGAAGGGCCCGTGCTAGCTGTGCATCAATCTGACCGTATCCTGAATGCGATGGACGAGTGGAATACTCGCCAGCATGGTCAGTCTGGCCTGATTGAGCGTGTACGCCGCAGTAAATTGACTGCTCAGGATGCAGAACGTGAAACGATTGAATTCCTGAAAAAATGGGTCAATCCAAAAGTATCGCCGATGTGTGGTAACTCGATCTGTCAGGACCGTCGCTTTCTGCACCGTTTAATGCCTGAACTGGAACAGTATTTCCATTACCGTAATCTAGACGTATCTTCAGTAAAAGAGCTGGCAAAACGCTGGCGCCCTGAAATCATGAGTGGTCTGAAGAAAAATGCTTCGCATCTAGCGATGGATGATATCCGTGATTCGATTGCTGAACTGAAATATTATCGTGAATATTTCTTCATTATGAATAAATAATCCGAGCAAATAAAAAAGAGGCGAAAGCTTCTTTTTTATTGCTTGGCAGAAAGTTTCTTGTGATAAAAGTTTTCACTGCTTTCAAACAGTACCCAGGTCAGAAGCACCAGAGCAAGATGGGTCCGGGTTTCATATTGATCCAAGATAATCAAAGCAAATAATCCTAAAGTCAGGATACGGATCATGATACTGAGATAATAATTTTTCTGCTTTTTAAAGGTTAAACCGTAAAGATAGAGCAGGAACAGCAAAACCAGCAGGGCAAAAAGGGCGTTAAATAGCATGCTGATCTGGCTCCCTTTAGGACAATAATAATTGAAATATTTTGAAGATTATTATGATGGTAATTTGATCAATTTTACGTGTTTTAGCGATGGCACAAGAATGCTTTTTTAACTGATTTTGTATCTGGATTTTAGTGGCAGTAAAGTGTCCATGATTTTGCTAAAATGCTCTGGTGTTTTTCTTGCTATTGATGACCTATGACTGATCTGCTTCAAGATGATGAGTATGACCGCCGTTTTGCGGGTGTAGCCAAAATTTATGGTGACGATAGCTTTCATCATTATGAAAACAGTCACGTGATGGTGATCGGAATTGGCGGTGTTGGTTCATGGGCAGTCGAAGCATTGGCACGTACCGGGATTGGTGAGCTCACACTGGTCGATATGGATGTGGTCGCAGCATCGAATATTAACCGTCAGTTACCAGCTATGACGGCGACACTAGGATGTGAAAAAATCGAAATCATGGCAGAACGCTGCCGTTCGATTAATCCACGCATCAAGATCAATCTGATTGACGATTATCTGACGCCAGAAAATGTGAAAGAAATTCTGTCAGGAAATCCTGACATCATTCTGGACTGTATCGATGACGTCAAAGCGAAATTTGCCTTGATGCTGCATTGCCGTTTTAACAAGGTTCCATTGATTGTATCCGGTGGAGCAGGCGGTAAACTGGATCCCTTAAAAATCCGTGTTGCCGATTTATCCAGAACCGAACAGGATCCAATGCTGGCAAAATTACGTGCGCAATTACGTGCTAAAGGCATCTGTAAAAAACCAAAAGAAAAATTTGGCATCACTTGTGTCTACTCTATCGATAACCCATTCTCGAGTGCAGATGTTTGTGCAAGCGCAGGCTTACGCTGTGGTGGTTATGGGTCTGCAGTGGTAGTGACATCTAGCTTCGCCATGGTTGCGGTATCGGAAGTATTGAAAAAGCTCGATAGTAAAAGACTTAAAGCCTGATTGAGTCAAAAAAAAGCACACGATCTGTGCTTTTTTTTATGCTAAGTTTAAAATGAATTTTTAAACATATAACAAAAACAATCTTTTGGTTTTGGAGCAGCTATGTGGTTTTTGCTAGTGCTGGTTTTGGGGATTGGGGCTTTAGCAATCTGGATGTGGAAACGTCCTGATCCGGTGAAACGTGATCAGGCCAAAGCCGTGCATCATGATCTATGGATTGAGCAGATTGATGCTCAATTGAAGTATGCAACCCGTCTAAGTACGGATCCGCATCATCCGGATTATGAACGTGCCTATCAAATTTATCAGGGGTTAGCCCAGCAGCAAGAATTGCCACAGGCTTATGTGGGCATGGCTCTAATGCATTTAAACGGACAGGGTCGTGAGCAGAGCACAGAAAAAGCCATTAGCTTTCTTGAAAAAGCTTATAGTTTAGGTGGTGAGGATGCAGCCTATCATTTAGGCCAGATCTATGATGGTCATCAATACCAATTAAATGATCCTGAAAAAGCCTTGTACTGGTATCGGCATGCGGTCGCGCGCGGTCATCTGGATGCGCAGTATCGCATCACTGAGCTGGCTGAATCTGATCATGACACTGCAGAACAGCAACGTCTGCAACTGTTAATTCAAAATGCCGAGCAGGGACATGCCAATTCACAGTATCAGTTAGCCCAATATTATTTGGCAGATGGTGCAGCGCAAGATTTAAGTCTGGGTATTCACTATCTGTTTCTGGCAGCACAGCAGGACCACTTGGCGGCCAATCAGGATATTGCCGAAGCCTATGCAAATGGCAAAATCTTGCCCAAAGATCAACAGCAGGCTTTGAGTTTCATTAAACGCTGTATTCATCTCGGTGATCAGAGTGGTTTATATGATTACTATGCCGGCGTGTTACTCGGTACTATTGATCCTGATCAACGTCAACGGGTGTTTAAGCATCTATTACAGCAGTCCAAAGAACATAAAGATGCACAGGCCAAAACCCTGATCGGTCTGGCTTATTTTCATGGCTGGTATGTACAAAAAAATGAAACCATGGCATTTCGCTACTGGTCTGAAGCAGCACAAACCCAGCATCCACAGGCCTTGAGTCTGATTGCCGCACTATATTTTGAATCCTATCTGGTCGCACATGAACCGCAGAAAGCATTTGAACTCTATCAACATGCCTTGCAAAGCGATCCTGATCATCGCTTTAGTCAGATGGGCCTGGCACTCTGCTATTTAAACGGAGTGGGGGTAGCCAAGGATACGACTAAAGCTACCCAAATGATTCAGGAAGTTGCACAGCAAGAGCAACTTGCAGCACAGTCTGAAGCTGATCTGATTTATATAGTGGGACGTTTTTATGGCTTGCCTGAATATCCGCTGCCGACCCGAGAAAAGGCAATTCAATATTTGAATCAGGCGGTGGCGAAAGGATCAAGTAAGGCTGCCTGGTATCTGTATCAAGCATATTCTGGTTTTTATCCAGTCTTTGAAGTGAATGAGGAACAGGCCAAACGTTATCTGCATCAGGCAGCTCAATTGGGCAATGCACAAGCCCAGACCGAATTAGGCTTAATGTATTTAAAGGGCAAAAAGGTGGAGCAGGATACGGCTTTAGGACTGAAATATCTGGAACAGGCTGCGAGCCAGCATAATGGTCTCGCACTAAATGCTTTAGGTGAGGCTTTGGAACAAGGAATTGGCATTGAAGCCAATTTGGATCAGGCAATCCAGTGCTATCGTAAAGCGGCTGCGCAGGTGAATGCTGATGCTTATAGTCATCTGGGGCGCTTATATACCAAAGGCATTGGTGTAGAACGTGATATTGCAATTGCCCGTCAATGGCTAGAAAAAGGCAGTCTGTTAGGATATGAGCCTTCTATTGAACAGCTCAACAATGTAAATGCTTATCTGCATATGTAAACTTCAATAAAAAAACCGCTGACTAACAGCGGTCTTTTTTGAGTCAAATATATTGCTTAAGGTAGTTGTTTGATCGGGCTACCACCCAAAGCTTGCATCAGGGTCACATAAGCATTGTATTGGCTTTGTCGGGTTTGCACCAAAGACAGACGGGCATTCCGCGTAGTTTCCTGTGCATCCAGCAGATTTTTCAATGCTACTGCACCATTACGATAACGCACTTCGGTCAAACGTTCAGTACGTTCAGCCAGTTCAACGTTACGCTGTTGTAACGCAACCTGTTTGGTGAGTTCAGTACGATTAGACAAGGCATTCTCTACATCGGCAAAAGCTTCATACATGGTCTGACGATACTGGATAATCGCTTTTTCATATTCCAGTTCATTCACCTGCAAATCACGCTTCATGTCATTCCATTGCAGGAATGGCAGGCTGAGTCCAGCACCTAAGGTCGCCACCGGATTTTTAAGTGCATCTGACAATGATGAACTGGTGCCCACGCCGGTACTTAGGCTGCCAGTCAGGCTGATCGAAGGATAATAACTGGCTTTATTGGCATCCTTGTTGGCCAAGGCTTTACGCAAACGCAATTCAGTAGCTCTCAAGTCAGGACGGCGGGAGAGAAGGCTAGCAGGCAAGCCAGCTTCAATCGACGGTAAAGCAATATTCGGTAAACGTTTCGGTTCCTGAATCGAAAGCTGTTGCACAGGCATATTCATGAGTACTGCCAGCGCCGTACGTGTTTCCACACGTTGCTGCTCAATCTGACTTAAGGTCGCTTGCTGGCTTTGGATCGCCTGTTCAGCCTGAGTTAAATCCAAACCAGACACAGCACCGGCACGATACTGGACATTGACCAGATCATAGGTACGCTGTGCAGTCGCCAGGTTTTGTTGAACCACGCTATAACGTTCATTTAGATAACCCAGCTGCCAGTACAGTTGAGCAGTCGTACCAATCAGACTTTGTGCAGTCGCTTGCAAGTCTTCTTCAGATGCCAGGGCTTCCCAGCGTGCTGCTTCAGTCTGATTGGCCAGTTTACCGAACAGATCCAGTTCATAGCTTAAGCCAGGGAAATTAACCCCAAAGCCGGATGAACTGCTGCCATCTTCCAGATCAAAGCTTCTACGCGTGGTTAACCCCGCATCACTGATACGTACACCTTGCTGGCTTTGTGTTTGTCTGGCCTGAATACGAGCTTGCTGTAAATTGATCCCGGCAACGGCCAGATCACTATTGGCTGCCAGTACGTCATTCACCAGATTATTCAATTGCGGATCTTTAAATAGAGTCCACCATTGATCTGCCAGAATATCAGCATGGATTTGCTGGCTTACAGCTTTACTGTTTTGAAAGTTGTTAGGCACCTGTACAGCAGGCTGTTCATACGGCGTTTTCACTACGGCCGCACAGCCAACCAATGAACTCCCTAGAATCAGGGCACTGGCAAGTTTGGTAAGAGTATGCATATCAGATTCCTTATTCTCGAGAAAGTGCATCGACCGGATTCAAACGGGCTGCATTACGTGCCGGGATAAAGCCGAACACAATACCGATCAGGCTTGAGCAGACAAAGGCCGCGACAATCGATGTGGTCGAGTATGCCATCTGGAAGGTTCCTCCAGCAAAATGGGTAATCAGCTGACCGATACCGAGTGACAGCAATACGCCTAAAATACCGCCCAGAATACAAACCAGAACAGCTTCAATCAGGAACTGCTGCAGAATGTCACTTTGGCGCGCACCGACCGCCATCCGTACCCCGATTTCCTGAGTACGTTCAGTCACGGAAACCAGCATAATATTCATTACGCCGATACCACCGACGACCAGAGAAATCACCGCAATCGCAGAGATCAGCAAGGTCATGGTTTGAGTCGTTTGCTGAATCGTTTCACGGATACTGTCTGCATTTTGCGTAAACACATCCTGCGCACCGTGACGTTGGACCAGTAAATTCAAAATGGCATTTTCCGCGGCTGCGCTTGGATATTCATCCTTAATACGCACAATGATCTGACGCACATTCGGTTGACCCAGCATACGGCTCATGACGGTAGAATAGGGCAGATACACATTCAGGCTATCATTGTTTCCCATCATGCCTTTTTGCGCATCAATGACGCCAATCACCCGGCTTGGTACACTGCCTAAAAGCAGCACCTGACCGACAGGATTGGTGCCATCTGCAAAGAAAGTGTTTTGGGTGTTGGTATCAATCACCACATCCTGCGCCTGCTCAGTAATACTTTCTTTATCAAATGGCTGACCTGATTTAAAGGTCATACCTTTGACATAGAAGAAGTCTTCACTGACGCCGTTGACGGTAGTTGATGCTTCAATCTCTTTGAAGCGTCCAGTGACACTGCTGTTGACCGATGGGCTAACCCCATCCACATAAGGCTGTTCTGCCAGTGCATCGGCATCAGCGGGAATTAGCGTCTTGGATTGGGAGGAACGTGAATTATCCCCGAAGCCCCGGCCCTGGAACACGGTAATGGTATTGGTCCCGAGACTGCTGATATTTTCCAGAATCTGCTTTTGTGAACCATTACCGAGCGCAACGACCGAAACCACCGATGCGATCCCGATAATAATCCCGAGCATGGTCAGGAAGGTCCGCATCCGGTGCGCATTCATGGCCAATAAGGCCATACGGAAAGCTTCACCGAGACGGTCTACTGCAGAACGCCAGCTCGAGATTTTCTTCTGTTCATTTCGGACCAGATTTTCTTTCTCGAAACCATCATCAACTTCAGGCATATTCGGTTTATCTGAAATGATATTCCCGTCTGAAATCTCGATAATACGCGTCGCATTTTTTGCCACGTTATGATCATGTGTGACCAGAATAATGGTATGACCTTTGGCATTCAGCTCACGCAGAATCCGCATCACTTCAATACCGCTATTCTTATCCAGTGCACCGGTTGGTTCGTCGGCAAGAATCACGTCACCGCCATTCATCAGGGCACGGGCAATCGAAACACGCTGCTGCTGACCACCAGACAATTGACTCGGACGGTTCTGGGTTTTTTCACCCAAGCCCAAATCAGTCAGTAATTTGACAGCACGTTCGTGACGGGTATCTGAATCTGCACCGGCATAAATTGCAGGAACTTCGACGTTACCTGCCGCACTTAAATCACTGAGCAGATGATAACGCTGGAAAATAAAGCCGAAATATTCACGACGTAACTGCGCTAGTTCATCAGCTTCAAGTTCGCGGGTTTCACGGCCTTTAACTTTATAGCTGCCCTTGGTCGGCTTATCCAGACAGCCCAGAATATTCATCAGGGTGGATTTACCCGAACCGGACTGACCGACAATGGCGACCAGTTCGCCCGGATAAATCTCCAGATTGACCCCTTTTAAAATCTGGACCGTGCTTTCACCCGCAGGGAATTCACGAACCAGATTCTTGACCTCGAGTAGAGGTTGCTGTTGTTGATTCATGCTTACATTCTCATTGGGCCGGCGCCACCAGGACCACGGCCACTGCCGCCACGTTTAGCACCGTCATTAGAAGTATCAGAGCCATCTGCAATCACAACCTGATCACCACGTTTCAAGCCTTTGATCACTTGTGCGGTTACACGGTTATTCAGACCAATCAGGACAGGGGTTGGTTTTGCTGTTCCGTCTGCCTGCAATACACGAACCATGGCACGCTGAGCTTTGCCTTGTTCAATCAGGGCACGTTCAGCATCAGAAAGTTCTAAGCGAGGAGGACGGTCACCTTCCAGACGTTTACTATCGCCACGGGCTTGATCCTGACCTTCGCCACGTGCAGATGGGTCACCGGCGCCGCGAGAGCCTTCACCACGATTCGGACGTTGTGGACGGTTTGAACCTTGAATGGCAGCCGCTGGAACAGTCAGTACATTACGTGCTTCATCAAGAACAATATAGACTTGCGCCGTCATATCAATACGCAGCTTGCCATCTTCATTCGGTACATCAAACAGGGCGTTGTAATACACTGCAGAGCCTGAAGTTGAGCTTGAAGTATTGGTTTCGGTATTAATTGAATTTGGTGCAGGTTCAACCTGACGAAGTTTGGCGTAAATTTTCTTATCAGTATTACCCAAAGTAGTGAAGTACACTGTTTGGCCTTCCTGAACTTTCATGACATCGGCTTCGGAAATCTCAGCCTTAATCGTCATGGTATCCAGTTGTGCCAGTTTCACAATCGTTGGTGCGCTTTGATTGGCGTTTACAGTCTGACCTTCTTCAGTCACGATCGCTACGATAGTTCCATCCATGGGTGCCACGATTTGGGTATAACCGAGATCTTCTTTCGCGGTTGCCAAGGTTAAACGTGACTGCTCAATCTGTGCATTAATCGCAGTGATATCTGCCTGAGCGGTTTTGTAGCTGGCTAATGCAGATTCCAGTTCTGAACGCGAGGTTGCATCTTGGGCATACATGGCTTGCTGACGCTTATACTCGGCTTCCACCTTGGCAAGGTTGGCCTGTTTCACGGCAAGCTGTGCCATCTGGTTTTTAATGCTGGCTTCAGCAGTCTTTAAATCATTTTCCTGACGAACAGAGTCAATTCGGGCAATTAGCTGGCCTTGTTTGACCTGATCACCGAGTTGCACATACATTTTTTTAACCTGACCCGAAACCTGAGCACCGACACTGACCATTTTGGTGGCTTCAAGTACACCAGTTGCTAGTACCGAATTTTCAATATCCCCTTGGGTCACTTCAGCTGTAATGTATTGTGGCTGCTGCTCTTTTGGTTTCAGAAAATACCAGGCAGTGACTGCCACCAGGATGGCAATTACAATCGCCATAATGAGTTTCGTAGGTTTTATTTTTGGCATATGGATTCAGATTCGGGTCGTAGGATAACAGTTGATTATAAAAGCGAAATTAGGATAAAACGTGAATTTTTTTTATTTAAAATGAGAACTATTTTCCACTGCCTGGTTTAAAAAAGCATATAAGATAAAACCTGATTTTATATAAGGGATTCATTGAACTACTCCTATTAGAGTTATCTTTTTTAGGTGAAATTTTATACGATTTAGCTATCTGAAAAATATTGATCATATGATGAATCAATTAAATCTTCATGGGAGTATAAAGTACTTCTCAGATATACTGCATGCAAAAACTTGGCCACTAAATTGCTGATAAAAATACGCCATAGTGCCGCTCAATATCATGGAAGTTTTTAATGATATTTGTTGTAAAAATAATTCTGCGCTAAAGCCAACCTCTTTTATTTTTTAATCTAATTTTTCGAATGATGTGTTCTACTAAAATTTAAAAAATCTATGTTTTACATATAGATTTAAGCAAATAAAGTTTGTAATATCTAATTCCATAAAAAAAATATGGGTTTATTCATTAAGAGAATATGCTCATTTAATGAGCGGAAAATAATACGACTTTACTAAGAAAATTAATGAGGTTCATAGATGGAATGGAATGAAAGTTACAATATTGGAATTGAGGTGATTGATCATCAACATCGCCAGATTCTGGACTATATAAATGCTTTAGAGCAGGTCAAAAGTACCGGAGATCGCGATAAAATCCGGGAGGTTTTAGACGATTTAATTGACTATACCCAGTCACATTTCAGCTTTGAAGAAAACCTGCTGGAACAGGTGAGTTATCAATATTTGCCTTCACATCGCGGCATACATGAATTATTTGTCAAAAAATTAAATGATTATCGTCTGAAGTTTGAGCAAGGTCAGTCCATTGAAAAAGATTTATATCGTCTTCTGTCCAAATGGCTCATCAACCATATTCAGCACGATGATCAGGATTATGTAGAAGCAGTACGGGACAATATGCTGAGCTACCTGCGAACGCAGGAGAAGAAAAAAGGCAAAGGCTGGTTTGCGCGTTTCTTTAGTTAGGCACTCGGAGATGCAAACAAGCTTTGACCGCACATTTCAGCAATGGCCTGCAAGATCAGATGTTCAGGGTTCTCTCTGGACATCCCTTTGATTGCAGCATCGATCCGGATCAAAAGCTGAGGCCAGCTTAAAAAGCGCTGTGGACTTAAACGACGCAAGGCTTGCTGATATAAGCTCACTTTAGTTTTCCAGATACCGATTTGTAAGGCATTTTGTGGCTGTTCAAATAATTGCATCAATAGACGCATTTCTTTGCTGATACTCCACAAAATCAGGCTCATCGGTTCACCTGAGGCAATCAGATACTGAAAGATCTTAATTGATTGTGCCAAATTCCCATTGAGCAAGGCATCACTCAGATCATAGGTGCTGTAACGGGACTGATCCTGCAAGCAGGCATATAGATGGTCAATCTGGATAATATCTACTTCAGCAAAGGTATCTGCTACGCGCATCAGGCTATTTTTGGCTGCCAGCAAATTGTGCTCATGATGCTGCTCTAGCCATTGCCAGGCGTCATTGGCCAGCTTAATTCCTAGTTTTTCCGCTTCAATTCCGAGGATCTGTTGACGATCTTTTGGGTAGTTGGCCACTAGCGATACATTTACGCCATTGGCATCAATGGTCTGGAAAAAGCTGGATTTCAGGCTGCTGGCATCTTGCTTCGGCATGACCACCAACAGCAGGTTGTCACTGTCCTGTTGCAGATAGCTTTTTAATAGTTTGAGACCACTGGCATCCGGTTTGATATTGCCATGCACTTCAATTGCCAGTTGGCTAGAAAATAATGACAGGCTGTTTAAAGCATTGAAGACATTTTTCCAGTCAGAGGCAGAGCTAATATCATAACGCTGGCGTTCAACTTCACGGCTTTGCCAGCTGCTACGAAAGGCATCTACCAGATTCTGTTCCAGCAAAGGCTCCTGACCATGCAACACCCAGGCACCGCGAGCTTCATTGACACGTTTTAATGCCTGGAGGTAGTCAAGTTTCATTGGGTCGTCTTATTGGGCTGGTTGAGTCGAAGTTTCTGGTTTTGCCAATGGCAAACGATTCGATGAAATTTGACGCGCAATTTGCTGTGCAATGTCATCAATAATGACTTGGTTTAAATATTTTTGTTCCTGGTCATCCGTATTCACGGTTTCAATATCATATTGATAGGTACGAGTTGCTACCACAGTACGTGGTTCAGTCACCGGATTGCCTTGTGCATCTTCGATTCGGAAAGTCACATTCAGACGCAATAAGGTTTCCACCAGTTTGCCATTCAATTCTAAACGGCGAGGGGTGTAATCTAGGACACGTAAGACATAAGCATCAGGTGCATTACTCAGCTGTACTCCAGCAGCACCCAGGTAAACAGCCAGTTTTTCCTGAAGATCTTCAGTATTGTCAGGGAGGGCCAGACTCATGACTGAGTAAGCTACAGGTGCGGAACTCGGATTGGTTCCTTTTAAATGAAAGCCACAGCCAACGAGGCCTGCACTTAGACCACAAGTTAAAACAATTGCTGCTAAACGTTTGCCTAAATGCATGAGTATCCTCTTTTTCCCTCAGGGAAATATTTGAAATCCTGAACCGGATTGTAAAGTCAAAGCCCGTTGGCTGGCAACGGGCTTTGTTTGGAATTGTTTTTTAATCCCTCCCTACCTCCCTTTAAAAAAGGGAGGAGAACCCATTTTTTATATATGGACGGGAATTCCCCTCTTTATTAAAGAGGGGTTAGGGGAGATTAAATCCCTCCAAACCTCCCTTTCTTGCGCTTCAATATAAAGCAGTGCTTTATATCTTGCTCAAGGAGGCTTCAAGGAAATTAAACCACCAAATTCACTAACTTATTCGGCACCACAATTTCTTTCTTGGTTGGACCAGTCAAGAATTGCTGAACTTCTGGCAATGCTTTGGCTTGAGCAAGAATGTCATCTTTCGATGCATCCACAGACACTTCGAGTTTGCCACGAAGTTTACCGTTCACCTGAACCACGATGGTTTGTGTATTACGAGTCAATGCAGATTCATCCACTTGTGGGAACTGCGCTTGAGTTAACTCGATTCCAAACTGAGCCAATAAAGTCTGACTTAAATGTGGTGCAAATGGAGCAAGCAATGTAAGAAGCGTAGTGATCGATTCACGAGCTACAGCAACGTCATTATCATCTTTCGCTTCAAATTTGTTGTTCGCATTTAACAGTTCCATCATTGCTGCAATCGCAGTGTTGAATGCGTGACGACGTTCAATGTCATCACCCACTTTCTGGATGGTTTCGTGAGTCTTGCGGCGTAAATCTTGCGCAGCTGTAGAAAGAGCGGCTTTATCGAAGTCAGTCGCGGTATTACCTTTTTCAAGGAAACCGGTTGCCAAACGCCATACACGTTTCAGGAAGCGGTTTGCACCTTCAACACCGGCATCAGACCATTCAAGTGATTGATCAGGTGGGGCTGCGAACATCATGAACACACGTGCAGTGTCTGCGCCGTATTGGTCAATAATCGCTTGCGGGTCGATACCGTTGTTTTTCGATTTCGACATTTTTTCCTGACCGCCAACGATGACATCTTGACCATCACCTTTGTATTTCGCAGAAGTGATGCGACCTTTCTCATCACGCTCAAGTTCGATGTCGGCAGGGTTGAACCAGGTTTTCTTGCCTGATTCAGATTCGCGGTAATAAGTATCCGCAAGCACCATACCTTGAGTGAGCAAGTTAGTGAACGGCTCGTTACCTTGTACCACGCCTTCGTCACGCATCAATTTGTGGAAGAAACGTGCATAGAGCAAGTGCAGAATCGCGTGTTCAACACCACCGATGTATTGGTTTACAGGAAGCCAAGTTTGACCTGCTTCAGGTTTTACCATGCCATCAGTAAAGTCTGGAGATGCATAACGTGCATAGTACCAAGATGATTCTACGAATGTGTCTAGCGTATCTGTTTCACGACGTGCATCGCCACCACAGCAAGGACAAGTGGTTTCGTAGAATTCAGGCATCTTGTTCAGTGGGTTACCTGAACCGTCTGGAACCACGTCAGTCGGAAGTACCACAGGAAGTTGATCTTCAGGTACCGGCACTTGACCACATTTGTCACAGTTGATCATTGGAATTGGACAACCCCAATAACGCTGACGAGATACACCCCAGTCACGTAGACGGAATTGAACTTTTACATTCGCAAGACCTTGTGGTTCAAGTTTCGCCAAGAATGCATCAAATGCGCCTTGGAAGTCTAAACCGTCAAATTCGCCTGAATTAACCAGTTTACCGTCTTTAGAGCCGTACCATTCTTGCCATTGAGTTGCGTCAAAGTCTGTATCTTCTGCACCTTTGGCATCAATCACTTGCTTGATGGTTAAGCCATATTTATTGGCAAATTCGAAGTCACGTTCATCATGTGAAGGCACCGCCATCACCGCACCTGAACCGTAAGACATCAGTACGTAGTTTGCGATCCAGACTGGAACTTCTTCACCTGTGACAGGGTGTTTTACAGAAAGACCTGTTGCCATGCCTTTCTTCTCAGCAGTCGCAAGATCCGCTTCTGCCACAGAACCCATACGGCATTCTTCGATGAATGCTTGAAGCTCAGGATTATTTTCCGCAGCTTTTAACGCCATTGGGTGTTCTGCTGCCACTGCAACATAAGTTACACCCATCAATGTGTCGGCACGCGTGGTAAATACAGTTAAACCGTCTGCATAGACTTCCGGATTCGCTGAAGGGAAGGTGATTTCCATACCTTGTGAGCGACCAATCCAGTTGCGTTGCATAGTCAGGACTTGTTGTGGCCAGCCGTCTTTCAGTGTTTCAAGATCGTCCAGTAATTCTTGCGCATAATCAGTGATGCGGAAGTAGTACATTGGGATATCACGTTTTTCAACCAATGCACCTGAACGCCAGCCACGACCATTTTCAACCTGTTCATTAGCAAGAACGGTTTGGTCGACAGGGTCCCAGTTCACAGTGGAAAGTTTACGGTAGATCAGACCTTTTTTATAAAGCTGAACGAATAACCATTGTTCCCAGCGATAGTATTCTGGTGTACAGGTTGCGAATTCACGGTCCCAATCTACAGACAGACCAAGTTTTTTCAACTGATTACGCATGTAATCAATATTTTCGAAAGTCCATTTTGCAGGAGCGACCTGGTGTGCAATTGCAGCGTTTTCCGCAGGAAGACCGAAAGCATCCCAACCCATGGGTTGTAATACAGTTTCACCTTTTAAACGGTGAAAGCGGCTGATCACGTCACCAATGGTATAGTTACGCACATGACCCATATGCAGTTTGCCACTTGGGTAAGGGAACATCGAGAGGATATAACGACGTGGACCTTCTACAGTGTCGGCAACTTTAAAGGCTTTGCGAGATTCCCAGTCCTGCTGGACTTGAGGTTCAATCGCACTGGCTTGATATTCTGAGTCAATGTGAGTAGTCATATACGTAATACAAGAGAACGGTTAAAAAAAATATAAGGCACAGCATAGCGCAAAATGCACCTAAAAGTGAATTTTGCGTACGGGATTCTGCAGGAAAAATCTAAATTGGCAGACGAGTATGATTAGAAGGCTACATGCTCAGACTGACCACGTTGTAAAGCTTCATTGGCTTCACGCTGTTGCTGCTCATTTTCAGAAACGACAGGCACAGGTGCAGATGAGTTTGAGTTACCCGTTTCGGTCCGGTTCTCATTTTCGGTTGTTCTTGCTGGAGTAGGCGCGGAATTGGTCCAGCCATAGGTTTCTACTTTGCTTTTATGCTTGGCATTTTTAGGAGGCGGGGTTTTGGTATAGTGAGTCACGCCTTTGGCATCGACCCATTTATAATATTCAATCGCTAAAGCAGAGCTGCTTGCTACACCTAAAACAAGCGTAGTGGCAAAACTTAATGCGGTCAGGAAAGATCTTTTCATGAGTAAAAGTCCTGAAAATTTCAAGCGGTTAAATAGAGTTGTTATTGTAGAGAATTTTTTGCCATAAGATGATTTTTAATTCAATTAATTTTGTGATCAGTAGTGATCTTAATGTTTTGAGCTGATACCTAAAAAGAGTAATTTTATATAAAAAAAATTTATTTATAAACAGTTGCATTGAATTTCTTAAAAATTCATTCAATTTTTTTATATAAGACATATTAAAAATTTATAAAATTAAAGTTTTAAGTATATGAAATTTATTAATTTAAATTAGAATTTTAAAGCTAAAAACCAGAGTTAAAGTCGAAATTGCCTGTAAAAGCAGCAAATTTTAGACGTATAAACAATAATAGCCTGTTTTTTAAACTTGACTTTAAAGGCTGAAAACACAAGAATGCAGCAATAGTTTTATATGCCTTAGATCGATCACCCTTCGAATAAGTGTCATGTCATGCAATGGGCAATTTTTCTAGCCGAAAAATTGAACAAAGCGAACAAAATATGTTTACCCCAACATGTTTTAGATCTTGTATTGCTCGAACAGCAGGTAGATCGGATTTTTTATTCCTATTGCTTTGAAAACTATGAAATTTGTGTGCTATAACAGTGCAGACAGTTAATGAATGAACACTGCAAATGCCTCCCATTTGTGCAGTGAATAATATAGGGTGAATCACGTTGGAACTTCTATCTGGTGGTGAAATGCTCGTTCGCGCATTAGCGGATGAAGGCGTTGAACATGTTTTTGGATATCCAGGCGGCGCAGTACTGCATATTTATGATGCGCTATTTCAACAAGACAAAATTAATCATTACCTCGTACGTCACGAACAAGCTGCCGGTCACATGGCGGATGCTTACTCACGCGTAACAGGTAAAACTGGTGTTGTGCTGGTCACTTCTGGCCCAGGCGCGACCAATACCGTTACTCCAATTGCAACGGCTTATATGGACTCCATTCCAATGGTGATCCTGTCTGGTCAGGTTGCAAGCCATTTGATCGGTGAGGATGCGTTCCAAGAAACTGATATGGTCGGTATTTCTCGCCCAATCGTGAAGCACAGCTTCCAGGTTCGCCATGCCAGCGAAATTCCTTCAATTATCAAAAAAGCATTCTATATCGCGTCATCTGGCCGTCCAGGTCCAGTCGTAGTTGATATTCCTAAAGATGCAACCAACCCGGCAGAGAAATTTGCTTACGAATATCCTGAAAAAGTGAAGATGCGTTCGTATCAACCACCATATCGTGGTCACTCAGGTCAAATCCGTAAAGCGATTGATGAACTGATTCATGCGAAACGCCCAGTCATTTACTCAGGCGGCGGCGTGGTTCAGGGCAATGCTTCAGCACAATTAACTGAGCTTGCACATCTATTGGGTTACCCGGTTACCAATACCCTGATGGGCCTTGGCGCATTCCCAGGCGATGATCCACAATTCATCGGCATGTTGGGTATGCACGGAACTTACGAAGCCAACATGACCATGCACAATGCAGACGTGATTCTGTGTGTAGGCGCACGTTTCGATGACCGTGTAACCAATAACCCGGCGAAATTCTGTCCGAATGCCAAAGTCATTCACATTGACATCGATCCGGCGACCATTTCTAAAACCATCATGGCGCACATTCCAATCGTGGGTGCAGTAGAACCTGTGCTGAACGAAATGCTGAACCAGTTGAAGCAAATGAATGTGTCCAAGCCAAATCCTGAAGCGATTGCGGCATGGTGGAAACAGATTGATGAATGGCGTCAGGTTCATGGCTTGAAGTTTGATGTACCGACTGATGGCTCAATGAAGCCTCAGCAAGTGGTTCGTGCTCTAGACAAAATCACCAATGGTGAAGCGATCATCACGTCTGACGTTGGTCAGCACCAGATGTTCGGCGCGTTACACTATCGCTACAAACGTCCTCGTCAATGGATCAACTCTGGTGGTCTAGGTACGATGGGTGTAGGTCTGCCATATGCGATGGCGGCGAAACTTGCATTCCCGGATCAGCAAGTAGTTTGTATTACTGGTGAAGCATCGATTCAGATGTGTATCCAGGAACTTTCTACCTGTAAGCAATATGGCTTGAACGTGAAAATCCTGTGCCTGAACAACCGTGCCTTAGGTATGGTGAAACAGTGGCAGGACATGAACTACGAAGGTCGTCACTCTAGCTCTTATGTAGAGTCTTTACCTGACTTTGCAAAATTGATGGAAGCTTATGGTCATGTAGGTATTCAGATTGACCATGCGGATGAGCTTGAGTCTAAGCTTGAAGAAGCGATGGCGATCAATGATAAGTGCGTATTTATTAACGTAATGGTTGACCGTACAGAACACGTATATCCAATGCTGGTTGCGGGTCAATCGATGCAGGATATGTGGTTAGCAAAAGGGGAGCGCACGAAATGAGACATATTATCTCTGTACTCGTAGAAAACGAAGCAGGCGCGCTTTCTCGCTTGGTGGGTTTATTCTCACAACGCGGCTACAACATTGAAACATTGAACGTTGCGCCAACTGAAGACCCAACACTTTCACGTCTGACTTTGACGACTTATGGTGATGATCACAAGATCGAACAGATCACCAAACAGCTGAACAAGCTGGTAGAAGTGGTTAAAGTCGTGGATCTGTCTGAAGGTGCGCACATTGAACGTGAGTTGATGCTGATCAAAGTGAAAGCTTTAGGCGCAACCCGTGATGAAATCAAACGTACGACCGATATTTTCCGTGGTCAGGTGGTTGACGTAACACCAACAACTTACACGATTCAAATCGCGGGTACGACTGAAAAAATCGACGGTTTTATTGATGCATTAGCGGAAAACACGATTTTGGAAGTGGTACGTTCAGGCGTGTCAGGTATCGCACGCGGCGAAAAAGTACTAACCATCTAAATTTTTTAAATTATTTCCTCATTCTAATAAGAAGGGGGCTTCAGGCAATGTGATCAAGGATCATTGCCTGGTGAAACGGACACACAAGCATTTAAGCGGAGACAGCAATGCAAATTTTTTACGATAAAGACTGCGACTTATCTATTATCCAATCTAAGAAAGTAGCAATCATTGGTTATGGTTCACAAGGTCACGCACACGCGCTTAACCTTAAAGATTCTGGCGTTGACGTAACTGTTGGTCTACGCGCGAATTCTACTTCTTGGAAAAAAGCTGAAAACGCTGGTCTTAAAGTTGCTGAAGTTCCTGCTGCTGTAGCTCAAGCTGACGTAGTAATGATCTTGACTCCAGATGAGTTCCAAGCTCAACTTTACCGCGACGTGATCGAGCCAAACATCAAAGAAGGCGCGACTCTTGCATTTGCTCACGGTTTCTCTGTTCTTTACAACCAAGTTGTTCCACGTAAAGACTTAGACGTAATCATGGTTGCGCCTAAAGCTCCTGGTCACACTGTACGTTCTGAATACCAACGTGGTTCAGGTGTTCCTGACTTAATCGCGATCCACCAAGATGCTTCTGGTAATGCTCGTAATGTTGCGCTTTCTTACGCTTCAGGTGTAGGTGGTGGCCGTACTGGTATCATCGAAACTTCTTTCCGTGAAGAAACTGAAACTGACCTGTTCGGTGAGCAAGCGGTTCTTTGTGGTGGTGCTGTTGAACTGGTTAAAATGGGCTTCGAAACTCTGGTTGAAGCTGGTTATGCGCCTGAAATGGCTTACTTCGAATGTCTACACGAACTTAAACTGATCGTTGACTTGATGTTCGAAGGTGGTATCGCTGACATGAACTACTCAGTATCTAACAACGCTGAGTACGGTGAATACGTAACTGGTCCTGAAGTTATCAACGAACAGTCTCGTGAAGCAATGCGTAATGCGCTTAAACGTATCCAATCTGGTGAATATGCGAAGATGTTTATCCAAGAAGGTGCGTTGAACTACCCATCTATGACTGCTCGTCGTCGTCAAAACGCTGCACACGGTATTGAACAAACTGGTGCTAAACTGCGTGCGATGATGCCATGGATTCAAGCAAACAAAATCGTTGATAAAGAGAAAAACTAATTTCTTGAATCATTTGATTTGAATGCGAAAACCCACTCACTAGAGTGGGTTTTTTTATATAGTCGAATAATAATTTAAATAAATATAAAAAGATAAGATGAAAGATTGAACTGAATTTTTAATATAGAAAATCATATCTATGCTTGGACTGAAGTAGGAGTAGGTGATCAAGAGTTTGAGCAATATGCATTCGAATTAAAAAATACCAAAACTTCATGGCAGCAAATCCAAACAATTATTTATCGTGATGTATTGTGGGGTAGTTGGCTTTCATTAAGTTTGTGGTTAGCTGTCTTAATTTTAATTTTAATTTTATTGCTTAGAGCAGCTTTGTTGGTTGACTGGGGATTTGAAGATAAAATGTTATCTCAAAAAATAAATCATATTCAAAAATGGCAACTATTTTACAAGTTGAATTCATTGGCATGGATCAGGTATTTAATCGGTTATTGGTTGAGCATAAGTATAGTAAAGAAATTGAAAAGGTAGATGGAACAGACATAAAGCATCAGCAAGTTTGATAATGTAAGAAATGCTAAGCTCCCATAAATCAATTCATAAAACAGTCACACCCGAGCCCCATACTTAAAAGTATAGATAGTTATATCTCATTAACTTTTAAATGCTTGGAAATAGCCGAATTTTGAGTAAGAGCAAGGCAAGAAGCGGCTTACAGATACATTTTCACCAAAGTCTTGTGCGCTATAACTGCACTATACTCAAAACACATTCGATCCTTCTCAGGTTTTGTTAAAGGCTAGTATTCTCAAAGAATGAATTGAATGTAGTGATCCAGACGTATTTCAATGAATGCCAGTATACATAAATCATCTATTAACAGTTCAGATAGGTCGGATTGAAAGGTTAGAAAATATAGTGCAGGAGGCGATGGCCAGCGGTGGAGCAGTGATCGCTAATGATCATGGATGTACTTGTTTACAGCTGCAACATGATCGGAAAAGTTGGCTGATTGGGTTGGGATAGTAGTAAGAATTCATCTTTAGATGTCTGAATTAAGCGATTTATAACGATTACAGAAGGATGCGGACATTAACAAACTAAAAAGGTGAATAGCGATTATCTCATGTGTCAATTTGAACAAGCTCTATTTTTCAGTCGTGCAAAACCTGAAATACAGGGCATAAAACAATAAGAGCTCTACAATGAAATTTCAGAATGCAAAACTAAAATTTTTAGAAATTGATTTAAAAGGCTGTATTTATCTTAATCATTTTTCACATTCAGAACGCATTGCAGCTTTTTTTAAAATCATTAGCCGGTTGGGCAATGGCGTATTCTGGTATTTGATGCTCATTGCCGTCTGGCTGATTCAGGGCCTGATGTATACCTTACAGATTGTTTATCTGGTGTTTGGCAGTATGGTCGGAACCCTGATTTATAAACTATTAAAAACCAAAACAGTACGGCCACGTCCTTATCAGGTGCATCAGGTGATTCGGCTCTGTGAGCATCCGCTGGATCATTTTAGTTTTCCTTCGGGACATACCTTGCATGCAGTGATGGTGACCATTGTACTGGGTTATATCGTACCTTTCTTATTGTTTTTGATGCTGCCGTTTGCCATTTTAGTGGCGATCTCTCGAATGGTTTTAGGCTTGCATTATCCGAGTGATGTGGCGGTAGGAGCCATATTGGGTGCGCTGGTGGCGACCATGATTGTATTTACGGCACCTTTTTTTAATATCATGTTGTAAAAAATCACGAGATGATCCGGCAAAGACTCGCAGAATTTTGCAGATTTGCTAAAGTACTACATCACAGTAAATAGGCTTAGGAATAGACATGGGTTTACGTTGGACAGATACCCTCGATATCGCGATTGAATTATATGAAGCGCATCCAGACGTGGATCCGCAATGGGTTCGCTTTACCGACCTGCATGCCTGGGTATGTGCACTTCCTGATTTTGAAGACGATCCAACCAAATCAACCGAAGGGCTTCTGGAAGCCATTCAAATGGCATGGATTGACGAAGCACGTTAATTGCCAGTTTGAAAAAAGCAATTTTTTTACAGTTTAAAGGCAGAAAAAAGTCCATTATTCGGTATAATGCGGCAAATTTTCATGTCAACAATTGACTTAAGGAGCCAATCATGGCTATTGAACGTACATTATCTATCGTAAAACCAGACGCAGTTGCTAAAAACCACATCGGTGACATCTTTGCTCGTTTCGAAAAAGCAGGTCTTAAAATCGTTGCGACTAAAATGAAACACCTGACTCAAGCTGAAGCTGAAGGTTTCTACGCTGAGCACAAAGAACGTGGTTTCTTCGGTGACCTAGTTGCATTCATGACTTCTGGTCCAGTTGTTGTTTCAGTTCTTGAAGGCGAAAACGCTGTTCTTGCTCACCGTGACATCCTTGGCGCGACTAACCCTAAAGAAGCTGCTCCTGGTACAATCCGTGCAGACTTCGCTGTAAGCATCGACGAAAACGCTGCTCACGGTTCTGACTCTGTAGCATCTGCTGACCGCGAAATTAACTACTTCTTCGCGCAAACTGAGATTGCTCCACGTACTCGTTAATACGCAGTATTCAAACCAGATAAGTGTTATTATACTTATCTGGTTTTTTTATTCTCTGAATAATTCTTTGCTCAGATATTGAGCTTCTCCTTTCATCTTTAGACATGGTTTAGGTATACACATGAGTACTGAAGTGGTCGCTACATCAGCAGTTTCTGATGCACAGCAACAATCTCCGTCCACTCCTGCACAGCAAAATTCTGTGGAAAAAGTGAACTTACTAGGCATGTCACGTCCGCAAATGGAAAAATTCTTCGAAGATATGGGCGAGAAGAAGTTCCGTGCCGGTCAGGTGATGAAATGGATTCATCAGTATTTCGTGACTGATTTTGCCGAGATGACCAATATCTCGGGCAAGCTGCGTGAAAAACTGGAAAAGATTTGTGAAATTAAAGCGCCAGAAGTAGTGCATAAAAACTATTCCAAAGACGGTACCCGTAAATGGGTGTTCCGTGTCGGTGATGGTGATGGCTCTCTGGTTGAAACTGTCCTGATTCCGGCAGAGGATAAAACTGGTTCACGTAAGACCCTGTGTATTTCTTCACAAGTGGGCTGTGCCCTAGACTGTTCATTCTGTTCAACCGGTAAGCAAGGTTTCCAGCGTGACCTGACTCAAGCTGAAATCATTGGTCAGTTATGGATGGCCAACTACTCCTATATGGAAGAAGTGCCTGTGGCTGAGCGTGAGCGTTCAGTGACCAATGTGGTGATGATGGGCATGGGCGAGCCATTGCTGAACTATGATGCTGTATTAAACTCTATGCGCATCATGCTGGACGATTTTGCTTATGGCATGTCTAAACGCCGCGTAACGCTTTCAACGTCTGGTGTCGTGCCGAAGATTGACCAATTGGCGCAAGATATTGATGTGGCTTTGGCGATTTCATTACACGCAACCAATGACGAGCTGCGTAATGAACTGGTGCCAATCAACAAAAAATATCCGCTAGAGCAGCTTATTGCCGCTTGTCAGCGCTACATCACTAAAGATGGTAATGAAAGTGCGCGTAAGCACGTGACTATCGAATATGTAATGCTGGATGGCGTAAATGACAAACCTGAACATGCCCAGCAGATGATCAAGCTGCTTAAAGATCTGCCAAGCAAGATTAACCTGATTCCATTTAACCCGTTCCCGCATGCGCCATATGGCCGTTCAAGCCGTAACCGGATTATTTCTTTCCAAAAAACTTTGTCTGATGCCGGTTTTGTGTGTACGATTCGTCAGACACGTGGTGATGATATTGACGCTGCGTGTGGACAACTGGTAGGACAAGTTGCTGACCGTACCCGTCGTGCGGAACAGTGGAAAAAGAAAATTGCGCAGTCCAATGAGATTATGCGCTCACAAGGATAACAAGAGGTCGCCAATTGAGTAGTCTGACATCTAAACTTGCTTTGGTTTCAGTAGTATGTGGGTCTTTGGTTTTAACTGCGTGTCAAACGCCAGATCTGGGTCAGAAGGATCCGGAAAAAGCCACCAAGGTTCGTACTCAGTTGGCGGTTGAATATCTTAAAAACGGTGATCTGGATTCAGCCAAACGTGCGCTGGATCAGGCACTGGAAACTAATCCGCGTGATTCGCAAGCCAATATGATGATGGGGGTGCTGCTTCAGCAGGAAGGCAGCAAACCCAATCTTGAAAAAGCTGAAGGTTATTTCAAGCGTGCAATTTCGGCAGATCCAAAAAATGCCCAGGCACGAAATAACTACGGCACCTATTTATATCAGCTTGAGCGCTATAAAGATGCGATCGAGCAGTTCGAAATTGCCGGCGCAACCTTAGGTTATGACCAGCGTTTTCGTGCCCTTGAGAATATGGGACGGATTTACCTGAAACAGGGTGATCTGGTGAATGCTGAAAAATCATTCAAACAGGCACTACAGGCTAATCGCGCTTCGTATATATCAATGTTAGAGTTGGCAGAAATTTTTTATCTGAACCAGCAGTTCCCGGCCGCGACTCAAATGTATGAACAGTTTGTACGTGGCGTGGGGCAGAAAAACCAGAGTGCCCGTGCGCTCTGGATTGGCATTCGCACTGCGCGTGCCAGTGGCGATCAGTTAGGCATGCAGGTTTTGGTCAATCAATTACGTGCATTGTTCCCTGAAAGCCCGGAATACCAACGTTATTTGCAATTACAGTACAGTACTGAGGCCGTATGGAAGTAAATCCTAATTCAGATTCGAATAATTCGAGCGTAGCTCCAAACGCGTTAGGAAATGTTCAGCGTCCAGGCGAGTACTTACGCAAGATTCGTATTAATCAGCAACGTGAGCTTGAAGACGTTGCCAAAGAACTCAATATTCCGGTAAAAACCCTGAATGCCTTGGAAAAGGATGATTATAAATCCTTGCCTGAAGCGACTTTTATTAAGGGTTATTACCGCACCTATGCCAAATATCTCGGTGTCGATGCTTCTAGCCTGATTCAGCGTTTTGATGAAATTTATGCCAATGATACCGGTATGGTTGCAACGCATGCTCTGAAAGATTCTCCAATCAAGATCATGGGTAAATTGCCAGGATCAAAGCGTGATCGTAACCGCAAATGGTTAAAACGCGGTCTGATTGCGCTGGTCGTAGTACTGATCTTGGGTGCACTGGTCGCCATGATCCAGAACTGGTCAGAAAGCAGTTCAAATAATGCTGAAGTTGCTGACACTTCTTCTGATGTTGAGATTTTGAATCTGGATGCCGGTGCTGCCATGTCCGGTGATCAGCTTAAGCTTGATTTTAGCCGTCCAACCTCTGTGCATATTGTAGATGCAGGCGGTAACGTGCTGGCCACTGGCCGTCAAGCGTCTACTATAGAGCTGAGCGGTGAAGCGCCATTCCAGATCCGACTGGATGATGCGACAGCAGTATCACTCAGTTTAAATAATGAAAGTATTGCATTGTCACCTTATACGGTTAACGGAAAAGCAGATTTCCGTTTATCACGTTAATGGTGAGCAGATAGGGCGAAATCATGATCGTAAATCCAATTCAGCGCCGTCCAACACGTAAAATTCGTGTCGGTTCTGTCTATGTCGGTGGTGATGCACCGATCACTGTTCAGTCAATGACCAATACTGAAACCTGTGATGTCGCAGCAACTGTTGCACAAATTCAGCGTTGTGTGGATGTAGGCGCGGACATCATGCGTGTCTCTGTGCCGAGTATGGAAGCAGCGGCTGCATTTGGTGAAATCCGTAAGCAAGTTGACGTACCACTGGTTGCAGATATTCACTTCGACTATAAAATTGCGTTGGCTGTTGCTGATCTGGGTGCAGACTGTCTGCGTATCAACCCGGGGAATATCGGTTCAGAAGCCAAGATTCGTGAAGTCGTGGCAGCAGCACGTCATAACGACATTTCTATGCGGATTGGCGTGAATGCCGGTTCACTGGAAAAAGATATCCAGAAAAAATATGGCGAGCCAACAGGTGAAGCACTGCTGGAATCTGCGATGCGTCATATCGACATTCTGGATCGTCTGAATTTCCATGAATTCAAAGTATCGGTCAAAGCATCAAACGTGTTTTTGACGATGGATGCCTATCGTCTGCTGTCTAAACAGATTGATAATCCACTGCACTTGGGTGTGACTGAAGCGGGTGTGTATCGTACCGGTTCAGTGAAATCAGCGATTGCTTTGGGTGGTCTGCTGATGGAAGGTATTGGCGATACCATGCGTATTTCTCTGGCAGCTGAGCCTGAAGAAGAAATCAAGATTGGTTTTGATATCCTGAAATCGCTGGGCCTTCGTTCTAACGGAATTAACTTCATTGCCTGCCCAAGCTGTTCACGTCAGGAATTTAACGTGATTAAAGTAATGCAGACCCTTGAAGAACGTTTGGAAGATGTCCGTGTTCCGATGGATGTGTCTGTAATTGGCTGTAAAGTGAATGGTCCGGGCGAAGCCAAAGAAGCCGATATCGGTGTAGTAGGTGCAAGTCCGCGCTCACTGGTGTATCGTAATGGTGAAAAGAGCCATTTAATCGATACCAATCAACTGGTTGATGAAATCGAATCAATGGTTCGTCAACGTGTTTCCGAGCTTGAAGAAGCCAAATCAAAAGAAATTATTCGCACAAGTTTTTCTGAGTAGATCATGAGTTCAATCGTCGCAATCAAAGGTTTTAATGACATTCTCCCAACGCAAACCCCAGCTTGGAGACGTCTTGAACAGCATCTGTCAGGTCTGATGGATGCCTATGGCTATCAACAGATCCGTTTGCCGATAGTTGAACAGACTAATCTGTTTAAACGTTCGATTGGTGATGCCACAGATATCGTTGAAAAAGAAATGTACACCTTTCTGGACAAAGGTAATCCGCCTGAGTCTCTGACTTTACGTCCTGAAGGAACAGCGGGCTGTGTACGTGCGATGCTGGAACATAACCTGCTTCGTGGTGCAACACCTAAAGTGTGGTATATCGGACCGATGTTCCGTTATGAAAAACCGCAAAAAGGCCGTTATCGTCAGTTCCACCAGTTTGGCGTGGAAACATTTGGTGTGGCAACGCCTGATCAAGATGCAGAACTGATCCTGATGACAGCACGTCTATGGAAACGTATGGGCGTGGCTGACAAGGTGCAACTCGAACTAAATACTTTGGGCGAGTCTGATGAACGTGCGGCGTATCGTGCGGCACTGGTAGAGTTCCTGCAAGCGCATAAAGCGGATCTGGATGAAGATTCTCAGCGCCGTCTGACGACTAATCCACTGCGTATTCTGGATTCGAAAGATGCCAAAACTCAAAGTATCCTAGAAAATGCGCCAAAACTTCATGACTTTATGGGTGAAGAAACACTGGCACACTTTAACCAGTTGCAACAGTATTTGTCAGATGCCGGTATCAGCTTTGTCATCAATCAGAAACTGGTACGTGGTCTGGACTACTACAACAAAACCGTATTTGAATGGACTACGACTCATTTAGGTTCACAAGGTACTGTGTGTGCCGGTGGTCGTTATGATGGCTTGGTCGGTCAATTGAAAGGCAAAGCGGATCAATCTGTACCTGCAGTTGGTTTCGCGATGGGGATGGAGCGTTTATTGCTTCTACTGGAACAGGTTGAAGATAATACGCCAGTACGTGATTGCGAAGTATTCCTGGTTGCCGATCCTGCTTCTCAAGGTAAAGCACTGGTGTTGGCCGAACAGATTCGTGATCAATTGGAAGCTGCAGGCAGTAATATTCGTCTGAAAGTCGGCTCACAAGGTTCAATGAAGTCGCAAATGAAAAAAGCCGATCAAGCCGGTGCTTTATATGCGGCCATTATCGGTGAG
This sequence comes from Acinetobacter sp. YH12046, assembly GCF_013419905.1. Taxonomy (NCBI): domain Bacteria; kingdom Pseudomonadati; phylum Pseudomonadota; class Gammaproteobacteria; order Moraxellales; family Moraxellaceae; genus Acinetobacter; species Acinetobacter sp. YH12046. The sequence goes on along the minus strand of NZ_VOZF01000006.1, from coordinate 32,272 downwards.
CGTGAACTTGAAGCACAAAGCTTTACGGTGAAAGAGCTGGCGACTGCAGAGCAATCTACTGTGCCATTTGCAGACTTTGTCGCATTTTTCAGTACTAAAATTTCTTCAAAATAATCGATAAAACATTAGGAAAAAGGTAATCGCATGAGCGCAATGACTGATGATGAACAACTTGAAAGTTTGAAATCCTTCACGAAGAAGTATGGTTCTTCGATCATTATCGGGATTCTGGTTGCGCTGATTGCCTTTTTCGGATGGGAATATTGGCAGAAGAAAAACCTGGCGGAATCGCAAATGCAGACTGCCAAGGTTCAGCAACTGATGGATGAAGCACAGGCTGCAGATGGTGATGCTTTTGCCAAGCTATCTGAAACTGCAGACAAGATTGTCAAAGAAGCGCCAGATTCAGCTCAAGCGATTCAAACCCAGTTGGTCATGGCGAAACTGGCTTATGACAAGCAGGATTACGCTGCTGCTGAGAAAGCATTACAAAAAGTTGAAAACTCTAAAGTTGATGATAAAGGCCTGGTTCAGGTCGTTAAATTGCGTCTGGCTTATGCACAATTAGCACAGAAAAAATATGATGCAGCCCTGAAAACTTTGGATGCAGTGACTGAACCTGCATTTAAAGCAACCGCCGATGAAGCACGTGGCGATATCTATGTTGCCAAAAATGATATTGAAAATGCCAAAAAAGTATATCAAAGTGCATGGGATGCTTTGATTGAACGTAAAGAAGAACGTCAAATTTTACAAATTAAGCTCGAAAGCGTAGGCGTGTTGGTCGATGACCCGGAAATCGAACGCCCAATTATAGAAACACAAGTGGAAGAAGCTGAATGAACAGAACATATAAAATCACCTGTGCTTTAACTGTTTTAACTCTTGCACTCGCTGGCTGTGCGGGTAAGACCAATAAAGTACCAGAAGTAAAACCGAATCCACTTCCAAAAATCAGTCAGACTAAAACACTTGTTCCTGTATTTTCGACCAGTGTTTCTTCAACAGAGAAGGCTGATCCGCTACGTTTACGTCTGGATGCGGATAACGGAGTCGTATTTGCGATCGACCCTAAGGGTGAAGTCACTGCTTTTAGTGGCAAGCAGCGCCTGTGGCAGAAAAAAGTCAGCAAAGATACTTTAAGCTCTGGCGTTGAAGCCGCTGATGGGATCGTGGTGGTTGGCAGCAACAAAGGCCAATTGATTGCACTGGATCAGCAGACTGGCGAACAACGCTGGACTGCACAATTGACTGGTGCCATCTTGGCGCCTTCACTGATTCATGCAGGTCGCGTAATTACTGTTACCAATGACGGTACTGTATATGCCCACGAAGTAGCTTCAGGCGCTCAGGTCTGGACCTATGATTTACCGAATGTCCAGTTTAGCCTGCGTGGCATGGCGGCTCCGGTGCCTTTAGATGTGCGTAATGTATTGATTGCGACTTCAAATGCTTATATTTATGCAATCGATGCCCTAAGTGGTGTGCCTAAATTACAGCGCCGTGTTGCGATCTCGGATGGCCGTTCGGACATTCAGCGTTTGATTGATATTGACGGTGATCCTGTCGTAGCAGGTCAGTTTATTGTGACCACCAGCTATCAAGGTCAGGTGACTGTATTTGATCTGGCTTCACAACAGGTGATCTGGAGTGAAGATGCCAGCAGTATCCAGCGGCCGGAAGTGGTGGGCAATGGCGTCTTCGTTGCCCAAACTGATGGTAAAATCAGTGCTTATGAAATTACCACTGGTCAGCCTTTATGGGAAAATGATCAGTTGTTGAATCGTCAGCTGAGCAATCCGGTAATGCTGGGAACTGAGCTTGTCGTAGGTGATCTGGACGGGGTATTGCACCTATTAGATCCATCAACAGGACAGATTATTGGCCGTGCTAAAACTTCTGGTGAAGTGCGTCATTTACGCGTAATTGACAACCAGCTCTATGTTTCGACTCGCAAGGGTGCATTAAGCATCTGGCAGAATCGTTAATTTTTGTTTGGCTTATGCTAAAATAAGCCAACCGTATTTTTTACGCGGGGTGATTGAATGTTCAATGCCCCGTGTTTTTATTTATTTTAGGCTTTAATCCTATTCCCTTTTTCTTCCAAAACTTTCTGATGTTCAGGCCATTTTTAGACAGCCTGATATTGAATAAAGGTTAATCTATGAAACCCGTAATTGCGCTCATTGGTCGTCCGAACGTCGGAAAATCAACTCTGTTTAACCAGATAACCAAGAGCCGTGACGCATTGGTGGCAGACTTTGCAGGTCTGACACGCGACCGTAAATATGGTGATGCGATCTATCAAAACAAATCTTTCATTGTCGTGGATACTGGTGGTATCGGTGAAAATGAAGGCGGTATTGACTCCTACATGGCTGAGCAGTCTAAAACTGCGATTCATGAAGCCGACATGATCATTTTTGTGGTCGATGCACGTGCCGGACTACTGGCATCTGATGAACAGATCGCTCGTGAACTGCGTACTTTGGGCAAGAAAGTTTTCCTTGTAGCTAACAAAGTTGATGGCGTACATGCTGAAGCTGCTCTGGTCGAGTTTTATAAACTCGGTATGGGCGAGCCTATGCAAGTGGCTGCTAGCCACGGCCGTGGCGTACAGCAAATGCTGGAAGAAGTACTTGAAGATGTGCCTGAAGATGAAAGCCCAGAAGAACATGACAAGAATACTGGCCTGCGTCTTGCAATTATTGGTCGTCCAAACGTAGGTAAATCAACACTGGTAAACCGTCTATTGGGTGAAGAGCGTGTTGTGGCGTTTGACCAGCCAGGTACAACGCGTGACTCGATCTATATTCCTTTTGAGCGTGATGGTCGTCAATACACCCTGATTGATACCGCTGGGGTACGCCGTAAAGGTAAGGTTGATGAAATGATTGAGAAATTCTCAATTGTGAAAACTTTACAGGCGATGAAAGATGCACATGTAGTTGTGATCGTGGTAGATGCCCGTGAAGGCATTGTAGAGCAGGACTTGCACCTGATCGGTTATGCACTGGAAGCTGGCCGTGCCATGGTGATTGCGATCAATAAATGGGACAACATGTCCGAATATGATCGTAAACAATGTAAGCTCGATGTAGAGCGTCGTTTTGACTTTATTCCTTGGGCGAAAATCCACCTGATTTCTGCGCTACATGGTACAGGTGTGGGTGAGATGTATCCATCGATTCACCGTGCTTATGATTCTTCACATCTGAAAGTATCACCAGCGAAGCTGACCCAGATTCTAAATGATGCCACTGAAGCGCACCAACCGCCTACTGTACAAGGTCGTCGCATCAAGATGCGTTATGCGCATATGGGCGGACAGAATCCACCTACTATCGTGGTTCATGGTAATAAGGTAGATAAGACACCTGCAGATTATCGCCGTTACTTGGAAAATGTATTCCGTAAAGTGTACAAGCTTGAAGGTACACCAGTAAAAATTGAATTTAAAACCTCAGAAAACCCATTTGAAGGTCGCAAGTCACAGCTGGATGAACGTACTGCTGCGCGTCGCCGTCGTTATGTACAGAAATTTAAGAAAGCCGAGAAAAAATTTAAACGTGGTTAATTGTCATATTTAAATAAAAAAGCCTGCAAAAGCAGGCTTTTTTATTTATTCATATTTTAGATTGAGCATTTTTTTGCTTTTTGATAAATACGGATATTTTCAAGATTAGCTAAAGCTACGTCAGCATCGGCTTGAGAAGCAGCAATATTATTTTGATTGTTATTGCCAGTAAAAGCATTGGTAATTTCAGTTGCGCGCGCAACTGTTTGTGATTGACCTGCAAAAGCAGATAATGCACCACTTGCAATACCTGCCAATTTAGAAACAGGATTATTGGCTTGAGCATTCGCCTGGTTAAGTGCATTTTGACTTGCTTCTAAGGTACGTTCAAAACTGCGCGCTTCTACTGCCAAATCTGTACAATCTAAACCTTTTAAGTATGTTGTTGAGTAGACACCGTTATTTTGATTTGAAGCATTATTATAATTAGAAGCATAAGCACGATCTGCACGTGCAACAGCAGCATTCGCCTGTGCGCGGCTACGCTCCATATTTGCTTCAGCTTGATCCATGATTGCACCGTTTCTAGCTCCCATAACTGCAGTAGCAGCTTCTAGCCAGGAGCCAGCTTGTGTTGAAAATGATAGTGCAGCAATTGTCGTACTGAATATGATTCGCTTAAACATATGACCCTCTGTTTTTCTATGTATAAAATTGTGGTTGGATTGTAACTATTTTTTATTCGATTAAAAATAGTTTGAAAGCTCAATTATTTATTTTGATTTACAGTATATTTTATTGTTTTATTTAAGTTTTATTAAAATATATTTTAAGATATTACCTATAGTTTGTCAGAGAGGCAATCAGGTTGATTTATACTGAAGGCCCTAAAAGTAACATTTTTTATAAGGGCGACTATTTTTGAAGTCTATTATTCATATTGATTGGGTTGCGCTGGCACCACGACTTAGGCATTTACAAGACTTAGATCGAAAAACCTATATTCAGCAGCGTAAACAATTAATTTATAGCTATCGTAATCAGTTGCTAGCTGCACATTTAGGTTGTGTTATTGACCAGCAGGACTTTACTACAACCGAATACGGCAAGCCTTATTTTCCAGCCCATCCAGACTTTGGTTTTAATCATACGCATAGCCAGAATTTTTATGCATTAGCAACAAGCAAACATATTCAGAATTTGGGAATTGACATTGAAGAACTTAATCGAAATGTACGTTTTGAAGCCTTAGCCCAACACGCTTTTCATCCTGAAGAGCTGAGACAGTGGCAGGCATTAGATTATGATCCTGAATACTGGTTTAAAGTCTGGACCACCAAAGAGGCGGTCCTAAAAGCCTCAGGACTCGGAATCCGGATAAACCTCAATGAGCTGAATACCCAAATCCATCCACATCAGGATGGTGGACGTTGTGAACATCCAGAAATTGGAATTTATGCCTATCAAAACTATACTTTAGCGGGTTGCATGCTCACTGTGGCCTGGCAAAGCGAGTATTCTTGTAAAGGCCTAAGATTTCCAGTGATTCAGATTCATCAAGCTGTTTGAAAGTAGAGTAAGCCCAAAATATTTCTTATTGTTTGGCAATCATTAAATTACTCAGCCGGTTAACGAACTGTGGACTCATTCGAGATAAGTGAAATAAAAACTTACTCTTGAATCCGACTGGATGATGGGTCACTTGCCAAATTGAATCTTTTAGCTGTGCCAGTTTGAAAATATCCTGCGCTACATCCTCAGCTTTTAGATGCACGCCCATTTTTTTGATACTTTCGGCCTGCATATCTTTCACCATTGCAGTGCTAACAAAAAGCGGCATCACATCAAATACCCGAATGCCATATTTTTGCCATTCGATATCTAGTCCTTCAGTCAAACCACGAACCGCAAATTTGCTGGTTGCATAGGAAGCCAGATCCGCTTGGCCATAAATCGCCGATGCTGAAGACAGGTTAATGACCCGGGCAAAGGAAGCCTGCTTTAAGTAGGGTAAAGCAGCATGACAGCCATTCAGGACGCCTTTAATATTCACGTCAAGGGTGCGATGGTGATTAGTAATATTCGTTTCTTCAAAAGGACCAGAATATAAAATCCCGGCATTATTTACCAGAATATTGATTTCACCTGACCAGGATGCGAATTCAGATAGAGTAGTTTCCCATGATGCATAATCGGTTACATCCAGAAAGCCAGCTTTGGCATGTTCACCGAGTTGCTGGGCCAATTGTTCTGCCTGTTCAAGATTAATATCATAAATTCCGACTTTATAACCTTGCTGGTAAAATAGCCTGGCTGTCGCGGCACCAATTCCTTGTGCTGCACCACTAATCAATATACTGTGCATGTGCTTGATCTCCTTATTGTCTTTTTTTCTTGAGCATAGCAAGAGACAGGCAAAATAATGCGGCTATTTGGTAAAGAAGAGGTTTTACGGTGGAACAATTACTCCAAGTCATGCGTGAGTTACGTGAAAAATGTCCATGGGATCAGCAACAGACTCCCGAATCTTTAACCAAATATGCGATTGAGGAAGCCTATGAAGTTGAAGCAGCAGTGCGCTCTGGCCAAGCTGATGAGGTGCGGGATGAATTGGGTGATTTGCTGTTACAGGTCGTATTTCAGTCACAAATGTATAGCGAGCAGGGCGCTTTTGATTTTCATGATGTAGTTCAGGCGATTACGGATAAGCTGATTCGTCGTCATCCGCATGTATTTCAGGCTGAACAGTTTGCACAGCTGAGTCCTGAAGATGTCTCGGTACTCTGGAAAGAAATCAAGCAGAAAGAAAAACAGGGTAAGCCACGTTCACGTTTGGATGAGATCAAGCATGCACCTGCACTGCAACAGGCGGATGAGATCCAGAAAAATGTCGCCAAAATCGGCTTTGACTTTCCAGATGTCGCGGGTGCCTATGGCAAGCTGGAAGAAGAACTGGCTGAACTCAAAGAAGCCGTTGCTGGACAAAATTCCGATGAAATACTCGAAGAATTTGGAGACTGCTTATTTTCACTGGTGAATGTTGGTCGTAAACTTGGTGTCTCAAGCGAGATGGCATTATTGGGCACGATCCATAAATTCCGGACTCGCTTTGCCCTGATGGAAGATCGGGCAGAACAACAGCAACTCAATCTGGAAAGCCTGTCATTGGCTGAATTGGATCAGCTCTGGGAACAGGCCAAATTAGAATTAAAACAAAGAGCCGCTCATGAACAAAGTACAACATCGCATAGGTCCAGCATGGATTAATACTGTCCTGCTAGGCATTTGGCTGGCCTATACTTCAATTGGAACAGTACATGCAACTGCAACCGATTATGCAGAATGGAAAGTACGTCAGCAGCAGCATGATGCACGCCTGAAGAAGAAAATTGCTGCTGCTACCCCCGTTTCTGAAAACAATCATTATCTGGCTAAACCTGCATTATCCGCCTCTTCAGCTGCTGATAAAATCAGTCTGAATCAGGCCAGTATTGAGCAGTTACAGCAGTTAAATGGCATCGGGCAGAAGAAAGCGGAAGCGATCATTGAATACCGGCAGAAAAACGGTAAATTTAAAACATTTGAAGATATTCAACAGGTCAAAGGCATCGGGCCGGCCTTATTTGCCAAAAACAAGGATAAACTGGCTTTGTAACCCTGCTGAATTTATTGTAAATAAGCCATCCATCTGAACCATGAGAATGACATAATCAAATTGCCCTTTAGCGGTGTAAGCGATATGATTAGCGTCATCTTAGAATTTTACGTTCAGACGTAGGAGACAGCGTCTTTTGCAAACTTTGCGCGCGTCAAAATGTGGTTTATCAACCGCTCAATTACCTTCTTATATTCTCGATGTGATTGATGCCTTAACCAAGGCAGGCTATGAAGCTTATATCGTAGGTGGTGGTGTCCGGGATCTGATGCTGGGTTTAAATCCCAAAGATTTCGATGCAGTGACCAATGCTACACCAGCTCAGGTTAAAGAAGTGTTCGGACGGCGTTGTCGGATTATCGGACGACGTTTCGAGCTGGCGCATGTCTATTCGGGCCGTGAACTGGTTGAAGTGGCAACTTTCCGTGCGCCTCCTAAAAAAGCGGTGACCTCTGCAGCAGGGATGATCCTGCGCGATAATAACTGGGGCACCATTGAGCAGGATTTTGCTCGTCGAGATTTTTCGATCAATGCCATGTATTACCAGCCACGCAAAGGTATCGTGCTGGATTTTTGCAATGCAGTAGATGATATTAAACACAAAACGCTGCGTTTACTGGGTGATCCGACTCTAAGATTTGAGGAAGATCCGGTCCGGATGCTGCGAACTTTACGTTTTGCAGCCAAACTCAATTTCAGTATTGATAAAGCCATTCTGGATATTTTCACTCCGGAAATGACCCAGCTTCTACGTGATGTGTCTCCACACCGTCTCTATGATGAATCGCAAAAGCTGTTCACTATGGGACATCTGAATCGTGTGATGCCAATGCTGATTGATTTTGGCATCTGGCGTCAGCTGTTTGCCGATATCAAGCCAAACATTACTGCATTTATTGAACTGGCAGCGAAAAATACCGATCAGCGTATTTCGATTGGCAAGACCATCAACCCGGCTTTCTTCTATGCGGTATTGTTGTGGCAACCGTTCCTGGAGCGCTGTGATTTTTATCTGTCTAAAGGGGTAGTGCCTGCGGAAGCACGTGCGCAAGCAGGACTGGATGTACTGAAACGTCAGGCTACCCGTACTGTGATTCCACGCTTTGCGGAAACTTTCATTCGTGAAGTCTGGGAAATGCAAACCCGCTTGCTCAATCCAAAACCGCAACAGATTGAAGCATTATCAGGTCATGCACGTTTCCGTGCCGGCTTTGACTTTTTGTTGCTGCGTGAAAAATCAGGCGATGAAACTGCACAAGGTATGGGAAGCTGGTGGGAAGCCTATCAGCAAATGGGCAGCGATGAAAAAGAGCGCGCCATTGCCCAATATAATCGTCAGCGTGCCAAGAGCCGTCGCAAGGCTTCTCAGGAAGAACATCTGGAACAGCGTCTGGCTGCACAAGATGTAGTAACCGAGATTGAACCTCTGGTGAATGAGCCGGAACCACGTAGCCGTCGTGCGCGTAAAGCCAAATTTGAGAATGAGCGTAGCAAACCGGTTTCTCATGTGGCGGCCAGTGCCAGCGGCGACATTGGTGCAGACCATCCAATTACCAAGCGTAAACGGGTGCAGCGTGATTTAAGCCAGGTTATTTTTGGGCCTACACAATGACAGTGACCTATATCGGTTTAGGAAGTAACCTGGGCGATTCACGCCAGATTCTGGCTGAAGCCGTGCAAAAGCTGGCAAGTCTGGGGCAGGTCAAAACCTCGCATCTATACCAAAGCCCACCTATGGGGCCACAAGATCAGCCGAATTATTTTAATGCTGTCGTACAGTTAATTACGGATCTGGCACCGCTGGATCTGCTGGATCGGTTGCAAGCCTTCGAACAGGAGGCTGGGCGTGTGCGTCTACGTCATTGGGGTGAACGTACCTTGGATCTGGATCTGCTTATTTATGGTGATGAACAGATTCAAAATGAACGGTTAACCGTACCGCATGTGGGCGTGCTGGAACGTGACTTTGTATTGGTGCCATTACTGGATATTGATGCCAACTTGCAGCTGAATGGAAACACATTAAAAGACCTGGACATCGTCAAGCAATCAACCTTAACGGTTTTTGACCGCACGAATTGGGCAAATATTTAATTTTTAATTATTGGCATGTTCGAGAGAACTTCAATAATAGAGGAACATCTTCATGATCAGTCTCAGTGATTTAAGACGATATAAAGCGGAAGGACGCAAATTTTCTTGCCTGACTTGCTATGACGCCAGTATGGCCAAAGCCATGGAAATTGCTGAAGTTGACAGTATTCTGATAGGCGACTCTTTGGGTATGTCGATTCAAGGTCGTGATTCAACCTTGCCTGTGACTGTAGAAGATATGGCTTACCATACCGCAGCGGTACGCCGTGGCAATCAGCATGCACTGATTATGACTGATCTGCCATTTATGAGTTATGCCACTCTGAATGATGCATTACAAAGCTCAAAAACGGTGATGCAGGCCGGTGCACAAATGGTCAAGATGGAAGGTGGTGCCTGGTTGGCGGAAACCGTTCAGGTTCTAACCCGTAACGGGATCCCAGTCTGTGTTCACTTGGGTCTCACACCGCAGTCGGTGCATGTCTTTGGTGGCTATAAGCTACAGGCCCGTACCCGTGAAGCGGCCGATCAACTGATTGCTGACTGTAAGGCAGTGGTTGAAGCCGGTGCAGCAGTGCTGTTGCTGGAATGCGTGCCTGCACAATTGGGTCAGGAAATTACTGAACTTTTCCCACATATTCCAGTGATTGGTATTGGAGCAGGGGCAGCCACTGATGGCCAGGTATTGGTCGTTCAAGACATGCTTGGTCTAACCTTTGGCCATACCGCGAAATTTGTACGTAACTTTATGAAAGAACAGTCTGGTGCGACTGCAATTCTGGATGCATTTAAAGCCTATCATGCGGCTGTTTTAGATGGTTCATTCCCAGCACCTGAACAAACATTCCAAGTCGAGTTGTAACATGAAAACAGAAACAACCATCCAAGGATTATCTGCTTCGCTCAATCCTGCACGTTCTGCGCGTAAAATTATTGGTTTTGTCCCGACCATGGGCAACCTGCATCAGGGGCATCTGAATCTGGTGCGTGAGGCGCGTAAACTGTGTGATGTCGTTGTTGTGAGTATTTTCGTTAATCCGATCCAGTTCGGACCTAATGAGGATTTTGATAATTATCCACGTACTTTAGAGCAGGATCAGCAGTTACTGGCAGATGTGGGTTGTGACATTGTCTTTGCCCCAACTGTAGAGCAGATGTATGGTAACAAGCCACGTCTGACCAATATCAGTGTATCTGGTATCACCAATGATCTATGTGGCTTACAGCGTCCAGGTCATTTTGATGGTGTAGCGGTCGTGGTGACCAAATTATTTAATATTGTTCAGCCTAACTATGCTTTCTTTGGTCAGAAAGATTATCAGCAACTGGCTGTGATTCGTCAGTTTGTTCAAGACCTCAATATTCCGCTGGAAGTGATTGGTGTACCGATTGCTCGTGCTGAAGATGGTCTGGCACTTAGTTCGCGTAATGGCTATCTAAGCGAGCAGGAACGTGCAACAGCACCAGTCATTTTCCAGAGTCTGAAAACTGCTGAGCAGCAGTTACATGCAGGTAAAACTTTGGAGGAAGCACTGGCAGGTATCCGTCAAACTTTGACAGATGCAGGTCTGGTAGTGGACTATGTAGAAGCCCGTACACCGGAATTGCAGAAAATTGATGAATTTAATCAGGATGTCGTGATTCTGATCGCGGCGAAATTAGGAAAAACTCGTCTGATTGATAATCTGCAGATCAAATACGCAGCTGGATAAGTAAAAGGATCGTAAGGCATGAAGCGCATTTTAATTGTGACAGGACAATCTGGCTCAGGTAAATCTTCTGCATTGCAGGTACTTGAAGACTTGGGTTATTACTGTATTGATAATCTGCCTTTGGCCTTACTTCCTGAAATTGTGGCGAAGCTGGACTGTGAAAATAATCTGGAACAGTTGGCGCTTGGGGTGGATGTACGTAGTACCCGTGCAGATTTGCAGGAATTCGACCATGTGTTTGAACAGCTGCAACAGCATGGTACGGTGGATGTCATCTATCTGACCACGCAGGATCAGGAGCTGATTGCCCGTTTTAGTGCGTCACGCCGTCCGCATCCTTTGGCTGCCCGTTTCAAGAGCCTGCATCAGTGTATTCAGGAAGAAAAAGTCCTGCTGATGCCAATCCAGCTCCGCTCTACAGTGCATATCGATACCACTGATAAAAGCGTACATGATCTGAAACATACCTTATTGTACAAGCTAGGGCAGACTGATAACCTGATTGTGATTCTGCAATCTTTTGGCTATAAGCATGGCATTCCTTTAGATGCCGATTATGTTTTCGACGTCCGTCATTTGCCGAATCCGCATTGGGAACTGGAACTGCGTAAATATTCAGGCCTGGATCAGCCGGTACAGGAATTCCTGGAAAAAAGTGATCAGGTCGAAGACATGTTCCAGGATATTTATCATTTTTTAGACAAATGGCTGCCGACCTTTGCTGAGGGTCATCGTCATTATATGACCATCTCGATTGGTTGTACTGGCGGCCAGCATCGTTCTGTTTATATTGTGGATAGACTAAAAAAAGCGCTTGAGGCAAAATGGTCTATTCAAGTCCTCCACCGAGAAATGAAGCACTGGTCATGATTGATACGACTGTTGACGTAATTAATAAACTAGGTTTACATGCGCGTGCATCAGGTAAACTCATTGAAGTTACCACCAAATTTCGTTCCAGTATCCAGATTGGCAAGTCGGACAAATTGGTTGATGCCAAAAATATTATGTCCTTGCTGATGCTTGGTGCGGGCAAAGGAACAACTTTACGCTTAGTGATTGAAGGTGCAGATGAGGAAAAGGCCTTATCTGAAATTCAGGCACTGTTTGCGGCAAAATTTTATGAGGCAGATTAATCGTGGCACGTCGACCGAGCAGTTTAACTGAAGAAGACTTTGAATCTTTAGAGGGACGCGCAAGTAAAACCGAACAGAAAAAAGCAGTTCAGCGTATGGCTGCTTTAGGCGCACAGTTGGCAGAACTGAGTGCGAAACAAATTAAAAATTTACCCGTTGAAGAACGTCTGATTGAAGCTTTGCTGGATGTCCAGCAAATCAGTTCACATGAAGCACGCCGTCGTCAATTTTCACGTATTGGTAAATTACTTCGTAATGAAAATGAAACCGTGATTCTGTCTTATCTGACTCCGAAACAGGGTTTGAAAAAGACAGCACAATTGCAGCGTTGGGTTGACCGTATTGTGAAAGATGGTGATCCTGCAATTAATGAATTTACCAAAACCTATAATGCGACAGAACGTCATACCTTACGTCAGCATTATTTACGTGTACATCGTGATCTAAAAAATCAGGCACCGGAAGAAGAACTGGCAGCCTCAAAGCAAAAGCTGTTTAACTATGTGCAGCAAGTTGCCCTGATTTCAGATAACTGATTGTAAATTGAATTAAAGAAAAGCGACATTTTGTCGCTTTTTTTATTCACTCTAATTAATTTTTATTTTCCATGAAAATTCAAGAATGTTCCTATAAGTCATTGTTAACTGTAAAAAAATGTAAACTTTTAATATTTTTGATTACGTAAAAAATTGGTTTTAGTGCATAAATAAACTATTTAAATCACTCAATATTTTATGATTATTAAGAATATTTAAAAAATAGAAATAAATTTAGGTCAAAGTTAATATGATTAGCGATTTATTTTTTCAGAAGGTGACAATAAGTATTTTCTATATATTTGAAAATTCAAAAGCTTTTATTTACCTAAAGATCAGAAGAAAAATGAGCTGTTTTTATCTTCCTCGGATTTCAGAACTCAGATGATATTGAAACAATTTGAAATGAATTCAGGGATTTCAAATAATTATATGTAATTTTTTATAAGAGGAATATTTTCTCAAGTAATTCTTAATATTTAAATATCAAGGTATTGAAGCTATCAATGTATCTTTAGAGAAATAAGTTAACAAATCCTTTGGTCGATAAATGAGATTTTAACGTTGAGTAAATATAGAATCTTTGTTATTGATTGTATTAATTTAGTCGGTTGTAATTTTTATTCTATATTCCATAACATCCAGAGAGGCAGACATGGAACTAAAACTGCTAGAGATCGGTCAGAATACGGAGCAGTTAAGCTCGTGCCGTATATCTCTCATTTTAGGTGTCTATACCTCTGACAATTTATTAGACACCTTCTGTAAGGTCGCCCGTAAAGTACTCGGCGTTAAGACCTGTATCATCGGATTCCATATGGAACCCTATATCTGGTACAGCTGTCCGCTCGGTTTTCGCGGTTTGCACGTACCACAGAATGTGGACATCCCTAAATATCTACAAGAAATGGATGTGATCGATCAAAATCATCCTGCATATGTAGAACTATCAGATCATGTGAACAGCCTTGGCGTAGTCCATCAGCGGCTCGTAGCATTCAATTTGAAATCAGCCCAAGGACAGTCTTTGGGGCAGGTGGTTTTCTTTGACGATCAGACTGAAGTATTTGATCAGGAAGCTATTATTATCGTCCAGCAATTTGCTGAATCTTTAGTAAAACGAGTTAAACTGAATGAGGAACATACACAGCTGAAAGAGATATACGAACAGCAATGTGCACAAAACTTCAGTAAAACCAAATTCTTCCAGATTATTGCTCATGACCTGCGTGCACCTTTCCATGGCTTGTTAGGCTTCTCGGAAGTGCTGGCACAGGAACGTGACACTCTGGATGAATCCAGTATCCAGAGTATTTCTGATTATTTATATGATACGGCTCAATCGACGTATAACTTGTTAGAAAGTCTGTTGACCTGGGCGATGGCCGAAGGTGGGCGTTTCGTTTATCATCCAATTAACTATGAATTAAAACAGTCTACTAAAATTGTCTGTGATGTACTGAAAAGTCTGGCACTGAAAAAGAATATTGAAGTAATTGACCAGGTTCCTGAAGATATCAAGGTGCATGCTGATATCAATATGATTACTTCGGTCTTGCAGAACCTGGTATCGAATGCGCTGAAATTTACTCCAGTTGATCAGGGTGGACAGGTGATTCTGGCTGCTGAAATGGAAGGTGAGCAAGTCAAGATCACTGTTCAGGATACTGGTCTCGGTATGACTGAAGAGCAAATGGAAAATCTGTTTAGACCAAATCTCACGGTGAGTTTAAAAGGCACGGACAATGAGAAAGGCGCAGGTCTGGGTTTGGTACTGTGTAAGCGTTTTGTAGACCTGAACCATGGACAGATTGCCGTAGATTCTAAAGAAGGCGCTGGAACCACCTTTACTGTGCATTTACCTAAAGTGACCAATGATCATCAGGCATTGGTACTTGAAGACCTGCATACTGAAAAGTCCTGAAAATCATAAATTTCTATTAAAACCGTTCCCACTCGATGTGAACTCCTGCTATAACTAAATAAAAGTTTTGAGGGAATCACCGAGTGATGGACGCGGTACAATTGCAGAAAACCTTAAGAGCCAGTCAGTATGCAGAACAGGTATTGGCCAATCATCAAGATCTATTGAATCAGGATTATGCAATTGATCAGTTTCAGGGATCACTCGGCACTGAACAGATTCAAGACTTAATCTATTCCAATCTATTAAATATCAGCGATGAAACCATGTGGATGCGTAGTTTACGTATTCTGCGTGCTCGCCTGATGTTCCGCTGGATCTGGCAGGATGCCAATCAACTCACCGATGTCATCACACTGACCCGCGAGCTGTCTGATTTCGCTGATGCCTGTATCTGTGCTGCCAAAGAGTTTGCCCGTATTCCTCTAGTCGCCAAATATGGCCAGCCAATTGGCTATAACGGTAAAGTTCAGGATCTCATTATTATTGCAATGGGCAAGCTGGGCGCTCAGGAACTCAACCTTTCCAGTGATATTGACCTGATTTTTGCCTTTGATGAACAGGGTGAAACGGATGGGCGCAAATGTATTGATGTTCAGCAGTTCTGCATTCTATGGGGGCAAAAGTTAATCTATCTGCTAGACCATATCACTGCTGAAGGTTTTGTATTCCGTGTTGATATGCGTCTGCGACCTTGGGGTGATGGTTCTGCTTTAGCCATCAGTCATGCCGCACTAGAAAAATATCTCAGCCAGCATGGGCGTGAATGGGAACGCTATGCCTGGATCAAAGCCCGCATCGTCAATCCGAGCCCAGAAGGTGATGAACTGCTGGACATGACCCGTCCTTTTGTATTCCGTAAATATGTCGATTACAGCGCTTTTGAAGCCATGCGCGAAATGAAGACGATGATTGAGCGTGAAGTACAGCGCCGTAATATTGAAGATGATATCAAGCTTGGCGCAGGCGGGATTCGTGAAGTTGAATTTATAGTGCAGGTTTTTCAGCTGATTTATGGCGGAGCCAAGTTAGAGCTGCAAGACCGGCAATGTCTGGTCAGCCTGAATCATCTGGATGAGGCTGAACTGCTGGATGAACAGGCGGTGACTGACCTCGAAGATGCCTATTTATTCCTTCGTCGGGTAGAGCATGCTATTCAGGCGCTGCATGATCAACAAACCCAATGTTTGCCGACTGAGCCAGATTTACGTCAACGTATTGTGGATACTTTGGGCTTTTCAGACTGGTCCGCCTTTATGGAAGTGCTGGATCAAAAACGCGCTAAAGTGATTTACCAGTTTGAGCACTTGATCAAGGAAAATGGACCAGAGCCTCAAGGCAAAAGTTTTTCTCAGTTGGAACAACAGCTGAATGAAGTCTTGGATGATCATGCAAAAAATCTGGTGCATGAATTCTGGCATGGTCATGCCTTAAAAAAATTGCCAGCTAAAGCCATTCAACGTTTAAAAACGTTTTGGCCTTATCTGATAGAGGCGATTCTAGAATCAGATAAACCGCAAGTTGCACTGGTTCGCCTGATGCCATTGGTTGAATCAGTCATGCGTCGTACGGTGTATCTGGTGATGCTGATTGAAAGTAAAGGCGCTTTACAGCGTTTGGTCAAGATGGCGACTGTCAGCCCCTGGATCTGTGAGGAGCTTACTCATTATCCGGTATTGCTGGATGAGTTCCTGTCGATGGATTTTGAATTGCCTAAGCGGCAGGATCTGGAAGATAGCCTGCGTCAGCAATTGCTCAGAATCGAAATTGATCAGGTTGAAGATCAGATGCGGGTGCTGCGCCTGTTTAAAAAATCCAATGTCCTTGCGGTAGCTGCCAGTGATGTGTTGGCAGAAAGTCCTTTAATGAAAGTCTCGGATGCCTTAACGGATATTGCAGAAGTCTCAGTGAATGCTGCGCTGCATCTGGCTTATCAGATTGTGGCCAAACGACATGGTTTTCCGCTGGATGCAGAAGGGCAGCGCTGCTCGATAGAACATACGGCTTTTGCCGTCATTGGCTATGGCAAAGTCGGTGGCATTGAGTTGGGTTATGGTTCGGATCTGGATCTGGTCTTCATTCATTATATGGGTGAGCAGGCAGATACGGACGGTCTCAAGCCAATTAGCGGTTTTGAGTTTGCCATGCGTGTGGCACAGAAGTTTATGTCGCTCATGACCACACAAACACTGGATGGACGTGTCTATGAAGTCGATACTCGTCTACGTCCTTCTGGAGAAGCAGGGCTGCTGGTCACTAGCCTGAAAGCATTTGAGCAATATCAGTTGAAAAATGCATGGCTATGGGAACATCAAGCCTTGGTACGCGCACGTTCCATTGCCGGAGAAGATAGCCTGAGAGAGACATTTGAAGCACTACGCTGTAAAATTCTTACCCAGAAACGCGATATCTGTCATGTACGTAGTGAAGTTCTGAAAATGCGTCAGAAAATGAAAGATCATCTAGGTTCTTCCAAAGAGCAAAAAAAAGATGGGATTTTTCATTTAAAACAAGATGCAGGTGGTATCGTTGATATCGAATTTATGGCACAGTATGCGGTGTTAGCTTGGAGTGGGACGAATAAAGATCTCGCCCATTACTCCGACAATGTAAGAATCCTTGAGGATGCCGCAAAATCAGGTTGCTTATCCAGCGACGATGCGACTGCTCTGATTCAAGCTTATCTCCGTGAACGCGCCGAGAGCCATCGCTTAGCCCTTGCAAATCAATCCATGCAAGTGTCTGCAAGCGACTGGCACGATACCCGAAAGACCGTTTGCAAGTTATGGCAAAGACTGATTGATCCAAGTGCAGTATTTGCACTGGATAGTGAATAATTGTGAAAAATTGGAGTTTGTGGCATGAATTTGGCTGATCGTGATGGTTTCATTTGGCAAGATGGACAACTAGTAGACTGGCGTGAGGCGAAAACTCACGTATTAACACATACTTTGCATTACAGCATGGGTGTGTTTGAAGGTGTCCGTGCTTATGAAACCCCGAATGGAACGGCTATTTTCCGTCTGAAAGAACACACCAAACGTTTGCTCAATTCTGCAAAAATTTATCAAATGAAAGTTCCATTTGATCATGCAACATTAGAACAAGCTCAAATTGATGTGGTTCGTGAAAATAAATTGGCATCTTGCTATTTACGTCCAATTATTTTTATTGGCTCTGAAAAACTGGGTATTGCCGCAACTGACAATACCATTCATGCTGTAGTTGCAGCGTGGAGCTGGGGCGCTTACCTTGGTGATGATGCGATGGCGAAAGGTATTCGTGTAAAAACTTCATCATTCACACACCACCATCCAAACGTGACTATGTGTAAAGCCAAAGCATCTGGTAACTACACATTATCGATTCTTGCTCACCAAGAAGTGGCACATTCTGGTTATGACGAAGCAATGCTGCTTGATCCGCAAGGCTATGTATGCCAAGGTTCAGGCGAAAACGTATTCCTGGTACGTGATGGCGTAATTCATACTCCAGACATCGCTGGTGGCGCATTAGACGGTATTACTCGTCAATCGATTATTACCATTGCTAAAGATCTTGGCTATGAAGTGGTAGAACGCCGTATTACCCGTGACGAATTCTATATTGCAGATGAAGCTTTCTTCACTGGTACTGCAGCTGAAGTAACACCAATCCGTGAATATGATGACCGTCAAATTGGTGAAGGCGTACGTGGTCCAATTACCACTCAAATCCAGAAAGCTTATTTTGATGCAGTTCAAGGTAAAGACCCTAAATATGTACACTGGTTAACTTATGTAAAATAAGTGAATTAGCAAATAAAAAGGGCTCATTTGAGTCCTTTTTTTTATTTTTAATGAACTTTCATTAAAATATGAAAACGATTAGGTTGTTAGGTAGAAAAATCAATAAATTGCAGAAAAAAATGACGATTCTTATATTATGGAAAGTTATATATTCACTATAAAAATAAACTAATAAGCGTAGCGAACAACTAAAATTAGTGTTGCTCTATATTTATCATTCAAATATGAACTTTATTTCGATCTAGTTTGCTGGAAAAATATTCAATTCTTGTGATGAAAAAATGAAGATTATATTTCTTTATGAGATTTGCGGTAAACTGTGCAGAAATGAAAAGCAATAGGCTCAGTCAGTACCAGTAATGGTATGATACTGATATTGCATAGGTGGATGATGGGTGCATGAACGCAAAGCAAAATGACCTTAAGACTCAGGGTGAACAATCACCTGAGCAAAATATTGTGATCTGTATGAAATGGGGCACAAAATATGGGTCTGAATATGTTAATCGCCTTTACAATATGGTGAAGCGGCACACAACTGTTGATTTTCAAATGGTGTGTTTAACTGACCGTACTGAAGGGATTGATCCAAATGTGCAATGCTTTCCTATTCCACCGTTGGCTTTGCCAGAAGGTGCACCAGAACGTGGCTGGAATAAGCTCTCTACCTTTGAACCTGATCTCTATGGTTTGAAAGGCAATGCTTTATTTTTAGATCTGGATGTTGTCATTGTCGATAATATTGATGAATTCTTTACGCATCCGGGTGAGTTTCTGATTATCCATGACTGGAAACGACCATGGCGTATTACGGGTAATAGTTCAGTTTATCGCTTTAAGCTCGGAGCTTTTCCTGGTCTTTTGCCATATTTCCGCGAACACTTTGATGAAATCCGTCAAAAATTCCGTAATGAGCAGGCTTATCTTTCTTGGTATGTAGACCAGGAGAAGAAACTTAGTTATTGGCCGGATAGCTGGTGCAAAAGTTATAAATACCATTGCCTACAAAAAATTCCGATGGCTTATTTCAAGCCACCAGTAAAGCCTGAGGGCGTAAAAATTATTATTTTCCATGGGGAGATTAACCCACCTGATGCCATTAATGGTGGTGGTGGTAAATGGTATCGCTATGTGTTGCCATCCCAATGGATCAAGGATGCTTGGCAGTAATTCAAATTAAATGGTTTAAACATGCCCGTAAGAAAGAAAAGTAAGTTTGAACAATGGTTTTCATTTAGCCGACATCAGCGTCGTTTTGGCGCAGATAAAATCTATGCTCAGCTTGAGGGCGTAGATATTGAACAACTGAAAAATGAAGTTATTATCGGTGATCAAATCCGGTATACGCATGGTTCAGCTAAAGATTTAAATGAGCATATTGAACAACTTAAACATGAGTTTGTTGGTCAACCGGCATTAAGTCATTATCATGCAAGCCTTATTGTTTTGATTCGGCGTGAAGTAGATGTCGAAGAAAATTTTGAAAAATTTAAAGCATTATGGATGAATGAGCGAGATTTTTTGCTCAAGACTTTAAATATTCGATGGTTAATATCAGCATGTGATACTTTTTTAGATTTGCACGATGATATCGCACTTAAAGCGACATTAATGAATGCAGTTGTGTTGATTAATACATTGAAATTACAAGAAACTGAACGTTATTTATGTGATCAGTCTGAGGTAGTGTGTGAATTAAAGCGGGATCGATTACCACAAGAACGTGTAACATTATTTGATGGAACTTCAGCATTCGTTGTAGGGACTGATGATACATTACGAAATATGCGTTGGCGTTTAGATCAAATTTGCAAGATACATCCACTTGGAGTGATAGTTTTAGAAATATTCGATCGATTACAGCATGAAGAAAACAATACGGTTTATTTAAGATTTAAGAAACAACATACGCGTGAAAAGACACGTTGGTGGTAAAGATGGAAATATTAATTATTAATTTACCTAAATCTAAGGAACGGCGTGTCTTTCAAGAACAACAATTCTTAAAAGTTGGTCTACAACCTACTTTTTTACAAGCCGTATCAATAGATCAGATTTCAGAAGAGCAATTTAATGCAGAAGCTTTTGGGTGGCAGCGGCCATTAAAAAAAGTAGAGTTAGCATGCTTTCTAAGTCATAAAAAAGCATGGCAACAAGTTTTAGAGTGTAATCAACCTGTTCTTATTCTAGAAGATGATGCTGTGATTGTAAGCAATATTGCGCAGCTTCTAAAAGATATACAATCTCAAACCTTAAATTTACAACCTGATTTAATTAACCTCGAAGTTAGAAGTCGTAAAAAGATTGTAGGCAAAAAGCCGGCTTGTTATTTAAATAATTCAGGATACAAATTATTAGACTTGTTCCAAGAGAGAACAGGAACAGGAGGCTATATATTGTTTCCGACAGGTGCACAAAAACTATTAGAAAAAGCAAATCATTTTGCTGCTTCTACGGCAGATGCTTTTATTTTTAGCACGTATAGTTTAAATGCTTATCAGGTTGAACCGGCTGCGTTGATTCAAGAAGATCAAATGATTGCATACGGATTGTCGGATACTGAGCATTTTGAATCAACAATCGGTCGCTCTGAGCATTTTAAACCTGAATACGCATCCTTTAATGAAAAGTTTAAATTTAAGCAGCGACGTTTAGCTGGGCAAATTGCAATGGCATTTAGATATATCCAAGTAATAGCTAAAGCTGAAAAGCGATTTATTAAGTTAGATAAAAAAGATTTTATATAAGATTGTAAGAAATGAAGAAGAAAGTTGTTTTAGCTATTTTTACTTTACAAGGGAATGGTGCTGAACGTTTTGCTTTAACCTTGGCAAAAGGTTTAATAGATGCTGGGCATGAAGCTCATATCGTACACTTTAAAAATATAATTGATTTACCTATACCTGAAGGGGTTAATCTGCATTTTTTTGACTATCAGAAATATCGCCTAATTCCAAAAAGTTTACGGCCAAAATGGGCGGCCAAAGCATTTGATCGATTTGTCTTAAAAAATATTGGTACACCAGATCTTGTGCTTTCAAATTTATTTCCTGTCGATTTTATATTGTCAAAAAGTCGACTCCCGAATATTCATTTAGTGATTCATAATACTACTAGTCTCGAATATGGGGAGAGACTGAAAAAGTTAAAAAATCAACTTGCCCAAGTTTATCTATCGAAACCGTGTGTAGCTGTTAGTCAGGGGGTTGAGAAAGATTTTCGGGAAGTTTTTGGTTCTGAAAGTCGAATAACTACTATTTATAATCCGATTGATGTTGATCAAGTCATTTCAACCGCAAATGAATATGTGCCAGAAATTGAAGGGCCTTATATTGTAAATGTTGGGAAATTTAAGCGGCAAAAGCGACATGATATTTTAATTGAAGCTTATGCAAAAGCAAATGTTCAGGAAAAGTTGGTTTTAGTTGGAACTGGTGAATTATTAGAATCATCTAAAAAATTGGTTAAAAGCTTAGGGATAGAAGATAAGGTTATTTTTACAGGTTTTAAAAAGAATCCATATCCTTATATAAAACATGCAAAATTAATGGTGGTATCTTCTGATTTTGAAGGTTTTAGTATAGCAATTTTAGAAGCTTTAGCTTTAGGTACACCTATTATTAGTACAGATTGTCCTTCCGGGCCAAGAGAGGTGCTTCGATTGCATCATTTGGTTCCTGTACAGGACGTGGATGCGCTGGCGTTAAAAATGCAGCAAGTTTGTAAGGATACCAGTGATTTTAATGCCTTATTAGATCAAAGATTTTTGATGAAAGCTGTTGTGACTGCTTATTTGAACTTGAGTGAAAAGAATTAATGAGTTTGAACCGCCCTTATGTTTTATCCATTATTATTCCAGTATATGGGGTAGAGGATTATATTGAAGAATGTATTGCATCATTATTGCCACAATTAAACTCAGAGGTGGAATGCATTGTAGTTAATGATGGTTGTAAAGACCGTTCAATGGAAGTATTACAAGCTTACTTAAATACTCATCCACATGAAGCTCATATTCAAATACTCAACCAGGAAAATCAGGGGCTGAGTATGGCGCGTAATAATGGTTATAAGGTTGCACAAGGAAACTATATTGCGTTTCTAGACTCTGATGATTATGTCGAACCAAATTTTGTAGCTCGTATTTTGCAGGCAATTGAAGAAGAACCTGAAGCAGATCTTATTCATTTTAATGCTTATATGGAAACAAAGTCTCTTACAATAAAGCCTTTGATTTTGGCTGATCAAACCGGGTTAGTTCAAGTGGATTCACCATATCTGCAACATCTATTTCATAAAAATAAATGGTATGCATGGCTACGAGTATATAAAACAGAAATATTATTGGATTTTCAGTTCCCTAAAGGATATCTCTACGAGGATATGCTTTCCATTCCATTTTTATACCGAGAAGGAATGAATATCTTTGAAATCCCAGAGCCCTTACTAATTTATCGCTATCGGTCATCAAGTATTACCAATTGCCAAGTTAATATGAAGCAATTGAGTAGCTTAGAATATGGCGTTCAGCTTTATCGTCACCAACGTGATTTGGCACATTTTCAAGAAGTTTACCTTCACTTACTTTTAGGATTATTTGAAAGTTATTTGAAAATGGATTTTAAGGCATATGCTGCATTTATCCAACGTAGTTTGAATGATCTTTCGTATTTAGATGATAAATTGCAAGAATTACATTGGAAGAAACGCCTAATGTTAACCTGTCCTAAGCTATTTTACTGGTGGAAAAATTGGCTAGGTTTCCGACCTCATAACTAAGTTTTTTTGAATTTCAGGTTAACGAAGATTGGACTTATATAGATTATTATCTCCTTCAATCTTCCTAAACCTCTTATACCCCCACAAATACTGCTCTGGAGCAATGTTAATCATTCGCTCCATTTCCTTGTTTAAGGTATCTACAGAAAGCTGTAAGTCTTTAGATAGAATATCAATTGATAACTCAGTTACATGAATATCAAAGCCGTTTAGATCATCATGACGTAAACAACTTAGACCAATCACAGAGCATTGGGTTTTTGTAGCCAATTTAGAGAGCAGGGTAGAAGATAGAGCATTCTGTCCATAAAAAGGTGAGTAAATACCACCACTTTCTTTGGGTACATGGTCAGGAAGAATGGCAGCGAATCCACCCTGTTTTAAATGCTTGAATAAAGCCCGTACTCCCGTTTCATCAGTTGGAACAAGGGTAGCATTTAAACGCTGCCGTGCTTCGAGCATAAACCGATCGACATCAGGATTTTTACTTGGCTTATACATGATGACAGGGCTAGTGTGTTGATTCACCCAGGCATTAAGTAACTCCCAAGTACCAAAATGAGGAACGACTGCTAAAGTTCCATTCGGGTTTTTCAGTGCATCAGTAAAAATTTCCGGATGATGAATATTCCGAATCTGTTTTAATGCAAATTCAGGTTCAGAACCCCAAATTTTGACTGACTCGGCATAGGTCATGCATTGGCTTTGAACACTTCGTTTTGCCAGTCGTGTACGTTCTGATGCTGACAGTTCAGGATAGGCAATCCCTAAATTAATTTCTGTAGTACGGCGAATCGATGAATTCGTGATATAGAGAAGTGATCCAACACTTTTCGCCAAATTTTGAATGAATCTTAACGGGAGTTTGGAGAAGTTCTTGAGTAATGCGTACATGGTGTGCAGCTTGCCTGATTAAGATTCTTGATCAGGATTGCCTTTAAGCACCATATAAATCAAACCTACAAAAATGACAAGTGCACCTAAAATACTGCTCAGGCAGAAGTACACAATACGGTCATTGGTGTCCAGGTTAAACAGGTTGTTTGCAAGGATATAGCGCATGAACAGCCATTGTACGACTGAAAACACGATCAGCATGATGCCACGGTTACGAACAGCAGGACGCATCGCCATTGCCAAATTACCTAAAAATAGAAACTGAAGCTATTATGCCACTGTCGTGCAGGCTTCTCAATGCAATAAAAAAGCCCTGTTAGAACAGGGCTTTTTTACTCAAATCATCAAGAAATTATTCTTGAGATTCGGCTTTTGGTTTTTCACGTAAGCGAATACCCAAATCACGCAGTTGAGTTGATTCAACTGGTGCAGGTGCTTGAGTCAATGGACATTCAGCAGTTTTGGTTTTCGGGAATGCAATCACATCACGGATTGAAGAAGCACCAGTCATTAGCATCACCAGACGATCCAGACCGAATGCCAGACCACCGTGAGGAGGCGCACCGAATTTCAATGCATTTAATAAGAAGCTGAATTTTTCTTCTGCTTCTTCTTCAGAAATACCCAGCGCTTCAAAGATCGCTTTTTGCATTTCTAAAGTATAAATACGCAGTGAACCACCACCGATTTCAGTACCATTCAATACCATGTCATAAGCAACAGACAATGCTTCGCCTGGATTATTCTTCACATCTTCAACGCTTGATTTAGGAAGCGTGAACGGGTGGTGAACAGAAGTCCATTTGCCATCATCAGTTTCTTCGAACATTGGGAAGTCAACCACCCAAAGCGGAGCCCATTCGCAAGTTGCAAGGTTCATGTCATGACCAATTTTCACACGAAGTGCGCCCATTGCATCATTCACAACTTTGGCTTTGTCTGCACCGAAGAAGACGATATCGCCATTTTCAGCACCAACACGTTTCAATAGATCCAGCACGATAGGCTCGATGAATTTAACGATAGGTGATTGAAGACCTTCGATACCTTTTTCAAGTTCATTAACTTTGATGTAAGCCAGACCTTTCGCACCGTAAATACCAACGAATTTAGTATATTCATCGATTGCGCTACGTGGCAGTGAGCCCGCACCTGGAACGCGAAGCGCAACGATACGGCCTTTAGGATCTTTAGCAGGACCTGCGAATACTTTGAACTCGACGTCTTGCATCAAGTCTGCAACGTCAACAAGTTTCAAAGGAATACGTAAGTCTGGTTTGTCAGAAGCGTAGTCACGCATTGCTTCTGAATAAGGCATACGTTGGAATTTGTCGAATTTGATGCCAAGAAGTTCGTCGAACATCTTAACAGTCATACCTTCCATCAAATCCATAATATCGTCATCGCTCATGAACGATGTTTCGATGTCGATTTGAGTGAATTCAGGCTGACGATCCGCACGTAAATCTTCGTCACGGAAACATTTAGCGATCTGGTAGTAACGATCTACACCACCTACCATCAACAACTGTTTGAACAGCTGTGGTGATTGTGGAAGAGCATAGAAGCTACCATTAGATACACGGCTTGGAACTAAGTAGTCACGCGCACCTTCAGGGGTCGCACGAGTCAAGATCGGAGTTTCAACGTCCAGGAAACCGTGATCGTCTAAATAGTTACGGATCAGGTTGGTCACTTTAGAACGGAAACGTAAACGATCGATCATTTCAGGACGACGGATGTCCAGGAAACGATATTTCAAACGAATTTCTTCAGAAATGCTTGTATTTTCGTCATTTAATGGGAATGGAGGAGTTTCAGACTGAGCAAGAACTTCAATTTCTTTACCCAATACTTCGATTTGACCACTCACCATGTTGGCATTTTCAGTACCCGCATAACGGCGACGTACACGGCCTGTAATTTTTAATACGTATTCAGAACGTGCTTTGTCTGCTGTTGCAAACGCTTCAGGTGTATCTGGGTCGATAACCACTTGAACAAGACCGTCACGGTCACGCATGTCAAGGAAAATGACACCACCGTGGTCACGGCGACGGTGTACCCAACCGCATAATGTTACGGTCTGGTCAATTTGAGCTTCGGTTAAAGAACCGCAGTAATGAGTTCGCATCATAGCGTTAAAAATCCAACTATATGGGTTAAGGAAGCGTATACGTAAACAGCGTACCGCCTTTAGCAAAGGTAGGATTATGCCTCTTTGGGCATGTTGTCACAAGAACTTGAGGCAAAAACAGTATCATTTTAAAGTGAATAAGCAGGAAGTGAGAGATTTTCCTAGCCCATACGCCGATCACGATCCAGAAATAAAAATAGCAGACAGCCCAGACTAAAAGTGATTAAAAAGCCCTGGCTAAATTCATTGATAGAGCGGCCGGTAAAATAATACAGATCAGATCGCCAAGCATCATCCGGAATATAGCGCATATAGTCCCATGTCGAAAATAAACCTGTGAGCGTAGATAGACCGAATAGACCCCAGCAAAAGAGGAGGATCTTGTGACTGACGCTTAAATATTGCTGGTGAGTTTTATAGTAATGCAGACTCATCCATAGAATAAAAGGCAGAGCCAGAGCAGAAGTCCCGATCTGCAAAATCCGGTGTAGTGGATAAGTTCGTCCTAAAATTTGATACTGCTGGCTGAGAATGTCATAAAAGGCAAAGGTTCGAAAATCTGCATGGGTCAGACCATCCCAAATAATATGGGTTGCTGTCCCAATCATCACTGCAATACACATAGCGCAAATAAATTTGAACGCTGAAAATAGATTATGAATATTTAAATCATGCTGTATGCCAATGAAACGATAAATCACTGGCCGGTAAATCAGGTACCAGACCGCACAAAAAATGAGACCAATCCATAAATCAGGGTGAATCAGCGAAGACCATAAATGAGTAATATTAGAATTCTTATGGGTAAAAAGACGGTACAGATCAGGAACCATGCTGCCAATCGCCAGTGCAGCAACAGGTAGCCGATTGCCAGTTAAATATGAAATAGGTGGAGCCAGTACAGCATGTGATAAAGTAAAGGGCATAAAAAATAGTGTTTTACTACAATGAAAAATATTCAAATGACATTCTAATAAAATATCTCATTGATTATCGTAAAGGATTGCAAAAGCAATGAAATGTTATATTATAACACTATTCGAAATTGCTGAATTTGAGCTTGGGTCATGTCCTTTTCTAAGAATCTAATAACACTCTCAATTTTTGCTGTAGTTGCGCCTACGGTATTTGCTGAACAGTCATCTTCTTCTATTCCTGTACAAACCATGGATACCATTCAGGTACAAGCTCATCCACTGGTACAGACTGCGGCAGATTTTGCAGTTGCTGATCTGATGGTGGACCAGAAAGCTTTATCTGAACGTGCGACAACTATTGGTGATGCGCTGGCAGATGAACTTGGGGTGTATTCAAATCAGTATGGGACCGGAGCGAGCCGTCCTGTAATTCGAGGACAAGATGGTCCACGTATCAAAGTTTTGCAGCATGCTTCCGAAACGGCTGATGTATCGACCTTATCTCCTGACCATGCGGTGACGGTTGATCCGATTCTGGCCAAACAGGTCGAAGTGATTCGTGGCCCATCAACTTTGCTTTATAGCGCGGGAACCGTCGGTGGTCTGGTCAATGTCACTGACCAGAAAATCCCAACCCAAATGCCGGAAGATGGTCTGGAAGGGACTGCTGGACTACGTTACAACTCGGGCAGTGATGAAAAACTGGCAAGTGCAGGCGTGACTGCTGCAGTCGGTGAAAATTTTGCCCTGCGTGTAGAAGGCACTAAACATAAGGCCAATGACTACATTGCTCCGGATTATGTTCATGAGCATGGTAATGAATTAGAAAAAGAACGTCGTGTAGGTAATACTTTTGCTGAAGGCCAGACGGTGAATATTGGTGGATCATGGATTCATGATCGTGGTTTCGTTGGCCTGTCTTATAGCAACCGTCAGGATGAATATGGCTTGCCGGGGCATAGTCATGAATATCATGGCTGTGTATTGCATGGTGATCATTTCCATGGCTGTCCAGAGCTGGGTGCTACCGCAGAGCATGAAGAAGAGCATGGCGGACCATGGGTAGATCTGAAATCTGAACGTTATGAAGTACGTACTGAACTGGAACAGCCTTTTGCTGGTTTTGACAAGTTACGTGCCCATGCCAGCTTTACCGATTATGAGCATGATGAGCTGGAAGAAAATGAAGTGATCAGTAATTTCAAAAGCAAAGGCTACGATGGCCGTTTAGAGCTGGTGCATGTTCCGGTTGCTGGTTGGGAAGGGGTAATTGGCACCCAATATAGCCAGCAGAAAATCAATCTGGCTGCTACAGAACATGATCATCATGAAGATGGTGACGAAGATGATGAAGAACATCATGTTCATGGTTCAAGCGTAGTCATGCCAGATACCAAAACTGAAAAATACAGTCTGTTTGCTTTAGAGCATAAACAACTCGGTGATGTGCATGTCGAACTGGGTGCACGTGTTGATCATCAAAAAGTACAAGTTGAATCTGAACAGAAAAATTATTCAGGCACAGGTATCTCTGCTTCTGCCGCTGCGAATTGGGAATTTGCCCCGAACTATAAGTTATCCATTGTAGGTTCACATCAGCAACGTTTACCACTGGCGCAAGAGTTGTATGCCAATGGCCTGCATTTTGCCACCAATACCTATGAAGTCGGTAATCCTGATCTGGAAAAAGAAAGCTCGAATAACCTAGAGCTGGGTTTCGAATATGAAGGTGCTAAGCTGGATTATCATGCGCATATTTACCATAACTGGTTTGATGACTATATCTACGGTGCGACTACGGCCAGAAATGGAAATTTGCGTGGGGTAGAATATACTCAAGATAAAGCTCGTTTCTATGGGGCTGAAGCGGAAGCTACTTATGCATTAAATGACACATACAAGTTTGGTGTGTTCGGTGATTATGTACGCGGCAAAATTGAGGGTGAAAATGCACCCCGTATTCCAGCAGGCCGCTTAGGAACCAAGGTTGAAGCAGACTTTGCCGATGGCTGGTCAGGAATGGCAGAGTATTATCATGTCTTTAATCAGGACAAAACGGCCAGTTATGAAGATGAAACCCAAGGCTATAACATGGTCAATGTCGGCCTAAGCTATGCTAATAGCATTGCTGATAAAAATGCCTATCGGGTTTATTTTAAAGCCAATAATCTGCTCGATGATCAGGTCTATTCACATAGCTCATTCCTGTCGAATATTCCGCAAGTCGGACGTAATTTCACAGTCGGCGTACAATATGATTTCTAGGATTCAGATGAAATAACTGACCGAATCCAAGTACTGTCACTGAAATAGACTTGAAAAATCATCAGATTAAACCTAGCCTGAGTATATTGGGTTAGGTTTTTTTTTATGCGTATCTTTCAACGAATTCACAATAAACTGAACTGGTCAAACCGCCGTTATGCGGCCTTGATCATTGGTGTGCTGATGGCCAGTTATCTGGCTTCAGCAATTTATCATACTTATAAACCCTTACCTGAAGGGCTGAATTACACGGGTAAGCTGCGCCATGCACAGGTGAAATTTCTGGTCGATCAGACTTATCTAGATACACAGGGCAAGCAACAACTGGATCATCAGATTTTTAATGAAATGCTGAAGATGGTTGAGGAAGCAAAATCCCTGATCGTGCTGGATATGTTTCTGTTTAATCAGCAGACTGGTGCCTCTAAACAGGAACATCAGGCACTCAGCAAACAGCTCACAGATGCCTTACTCAACAAGCGATTGATGCAGCCTGAAGTCGAAATCAAATTTATTACCGATCCGATTAATTCTGTCTACGGTGGAATTACAGCACAGCATTATCGTGAACTGCGTCAGGCGGGAGTAGATGTAATCGAAACCAATCTGACACCGCTGCGTGCTTCTAATCCAAGCTGGTCAGGTTTCTGGTATCTGTGCTGTCAGGGGATTGGCAATAATCCGGAAAAAGGCTGGTTGCCGAATCCATTTGGTCCAGAAAAAGTGACCTTACGCAGTTATTTCGACCTGTTTAATTTCAAAGCCAATCATCGTAAAACACTGGTCGTGGATACAGATCAGGGCTGGAAAGCACTGGTTACCTCAATGAACCCACATGATGGCAGTTCACGGCACTCCAATATTGGTCTACTGGTCTGGGGCAGAACAGCGATTGATATTCTTGCGACAGAACAGGCGGTCGGGATCATGTCTCAAGCCAATATGCCGGCTGTGATTGCAGGTGAGTTTGAAGCAGAAAAAAAACAGCCTCAAGTTCAGGTGCTAACTGAAAAAGCCATTTATGAGGGAGTTCTAAAGCTGCTTGAAACGGCGAAAGCAGATGAGCAGATTGATCTGGCCATGTTCTATCTGTCAGAACGTAAGATTGTGAAAGGGTTAATTGCAGCGCATGAGCGCGGAGTGAAACTTCGGGTTTTACTTGATCCAAACAAAGATGCATTTGGTCGTGAAAAAAATGGCATTCCTAACCGCCAAGTGGCTTCAGAACTGCATAAAGCTGGTATTCCGGTACGCTGGTGTAATACTCAAGGCGAGCAATGTCATAACAAAATTCTGATGAAATATGGTGCCCAGCAAGCTGAAATGATTTTGGGTTCAGCAAATTTCACGGCACGTAATCTGAAAAATTATAATCTGGAAACCAATCTGCGTGTGGTGGGTCAGCCTCAGGCAGAAGTCTTTAGCGATGCGCAGCAGTATTTCAATACGGCCTGGTCTAATTTGAATGGCCGTTCCATGAGCGTGGACTATGCTCAATATGCTGAAGAGTCATTCTGGAAATACTGGTTATACTGTTTTATGGAATGGAGTGGTTGGTCGACGTTTTGATTTTAAATCCCTCCTAACCTCCCTTTAAAAAAGAGAGGAAAGTCCCTCTTTATCAAAGAGGGATTTAGGGAGATTTCTAGTATTAGCTTTTCGATTCTGGATTCGGCGGAACCAGTTGATCCAGTTCTTTATCTGTCAGCTCATCCAGTTCAGAAATATCAGTCTTGATTTTCCATTGAGATTCATCATCCACCGGATTTGGCAAACGTGCTTCTAGCCAGTCGCACACTACATCTGGTGGGAAGTCGGCATGATTACACTGAATGACCCAAGACAGGAAATCTTTAGCGACACCATTCATATAAGGCGGTGGAGAAACTGGAAGAAACTGAGTCGGCAGGCGCTCATTTTTAGAAATATAGTTCAGGACATGACCCAGTTCCTGCACAGTTTGCCATGCTAAAGGATGATCGACATTGATCTGAAATTTAAACCACCAAGCCTGTTTTCCATCCGAGCCATAGCTATCAATCAGTCCTTTTTGAACACTGGGTACCTTGCAAAAATATTCATATAAACGATCGAAATTTAAATCAGACACAGTATGCAACTCAAAGCATTAAAAAGGTGATATTAGCATACGCACTTCAGCGCTCATCACGCAAGCTGATTAAAGTCATGGAATCAATTACAAAACTTTGCAGCAGCAGGGAATTTATCCATATTTTCTGCATGGATTTTGGTTAAAATATGGTCAGAAATCTTTGGAGGACGCACTTATGAAAAAATTAGCTTCAGGTGCATTGCTGGCTTCATTCCTGTTTGGTATTGCGGTGCCCGCTTGGGCGGATAATGCCTGGGTAGGCTATACTGGTGTTGATCGTTCTAAACCTCAACATCGTCCTCCATCGCGTCCTCATTATGCACCACAGCCGCCTCATTCGCAGCGGCCTTATTATCCGCAACGTCCATCCCATAGCGGATATTATCCTCCTGCACAGAGCCAAAGCGGGTTCAATATCCAGTATCAGGCACCGACCACGATTTACCAGAATTCCAATAGCTATAGTTGGGTTAATGGTGATCCAAATGTGGCCTACATTGAAAGTTCGAGATATACAGTGATTACTGACTGGCAGCGTTTGGGATTACCGGCACCACCACGCGGAAGTTACTGGATTTATGAAAATGGACGTTATGTGTTGATGAATAACCGTTAAAAGAAATTCCCTCTCTTGTTAGGAGGGGTGATTAATTACCCTCTTGCGAAGCAGTGCTTCTTGTATCTTGATTGATATAGTGATTAGCTACCACTATACGCAAATTGTAGAGTTTGGAGTGCTGCTAAAATCTTAAATTTGAACCTGAGATAAAACCTACAATTTGCCCTTATCCCTCATACAACT
>NZ_VOZF01000070.1:0-2048 GCF_013419905.1 Acinetobacter sp. YH12046 | reverse complement strand
CGAATCAACCCTACGTTCTGATCCTCAACTTTCACATTTGATACTTTCAACCTACAATATATTGAATAACAATGAATCTCAATTGATGAAAGATACGTATTTAGATCTTTTATTAGAAAACTTAGGTGGCTCACACCATTTTTGATGAAGATGACTGTGAAATCATACGAATCATTAGTGCAAGGCAAGTGACTAAAGCGGAGCGAAACAAATATGAGCATGGTTAGATACTCACGCAAAGAGCTGAATGAGAAATTTGGTGAGAAGCAAGATGCTGAAATTCAACGCTTGCTTGCTAAAGGCACGGTTCCTGATGATCAGCTAGATCTATCAGATATTCCTGAAATTACCGATTGGAGCAGTGCTGTACGCCAAAATCAATTTTACCGCCCAGTGAAGCAACAAACTTCAATTCGGTTAGATGCTGATGTACTTGCTTGGTTCAAAGCACAAGGCAAAGGTTATCAAACACGAATGAATGAAATTTTACGGGATGCTATGCTGAAAGAATTAAAAAATCATCAATAAAAATGGGAGCTTAAGCTCCCATTTTTGACTTCGCATAACGCCCATTATGTTAATTTTAGTTTTCCTTAATACGACAAAAATATCTACTTCATTTCACGAGAATTTCTTTTGCTAAAAGTTCTTCTTTCGTTACACCGAAATATCTTATTTCTAATTTAGGCCTGCCTAACATCTTTAAAAGATTGTTTTCATCATTTATATTTTTTATAGCTTTGCTTACACAATCAATTACGTCATTAGTTTTAGAAATAGCTTCTTTTTCAGATACTTGATCGCTTACTTTTCGAGATATTAAGTCATCAAAATATATCCTATATTCTTCACAAACTAGATAAAAATAAGGGTCTAATCTATCTAAATCATATTCAGATTCAAAGGGTTTACGATCTAATAAATCTTTTTCAGGATAAATAATCAATTGTCCTGCATCGAACCAAAACTCCACAGAAAAATTATCAAACTCAATTCCATTTAAATCATTACTAAAATTTTGAAAATACTGTAATAAAAGATTTTCTATATCCTCTAAAAACTCTTTATTCTTAATATCAAATATTAAAGATTCATTAGAAATAGCTTTGATACAATCTTCTTGAATATCTAACCCCTTTAAAGTCATTTTTACTCCATTTAAATTTTTAGGTTTTGGTGCATTAAGAATTTTGATTAACTTAACATAATGGCGGTTATACGAAATTCACCGTTTCGAGCCCCAAATATCAAGTTTATTTCTTGCATAAATGTATCCTATAGGATACATTCTACTTATGTACTCAATATATACCACTGAAGTCTTTGATGACTGGTTCACCAAGTTAAAAGACCAGCAGGCAAAAAGACGCATACAAGTCCGAATTGATCGGGTTGAAGATGGAAACTTTGGAGATACTGAGCCGGTCGGTGAAGGTGTTTCTGAATTACGTTTCTTCTTTGGGCCAGGCTATAGGATTTATTACTGCAAGCAAGGGCAAAGGGTTGTTATTCTTTTAGCAGGCGGAGATAAGTCTACGCAAAGTAAAGATATAAAACTTGCCCTGCAATTGGCACAAGATTTAGAGGAGGAGCTATAAATGGCTATTAAACTTCGCAAATGGGACAGTGCTGAGCATCTTAAAACAGAGGATGATATGCAGGCTTACTTACAAGCATGTATTGAAGAATCTAATGGCGATGCCGCATTCATTGCAAAGGCTTTAGGTAACATTGCAAAAGCTAAAGGAATGGCTCAATTATCACGAGATACAGGCTTAGGCCGAGAAAGTCTTTATAAAGCACTTTCTGGTGATGTTAACCCTAGTTTTGATACTGTGATTAAAGTTGTAAAAGCACTGAATTTACGCTTAGCAATTTAAAAAAAGTTATTAAAAAATGGAGCTTTAGGCTCCATTTTTTATGTTATTCCCAAGTAGAAATGTCCTACCTAATAACCAAATAGAAATGTCCTATATGGACATTTCCAAGTCAAGCACAGGATTTAGATTTCGTTGTTCAATCGCTGTTTTCTGTGCACGTCTGCTTGG
>NZ_VOZF01000069.1:0-2105 GCF_013419905.1 Acinetobacter sp. YH12046 | reverse complement strand
ACTTTTAACTTCGGTTATTTATTGAAGGATTACCTTAAAAACTATTAATGTAGCTCCATTTTAAATAAAGAACCGCTTTTTTATTCAAAATAGGGTAGGAACGACTTTAACTAAATCAGTAAGGAATACTTAATGAAATATATCTAATCTCACCTATATTGTTATATGAAATATATATTGTAAATGGAATATCTTCAATTTTCCATTTTTGGCTTCTAACCACGCCATCATCATTCTTAATAAATAATGGCACTCCTAACATATTTTCAATTTCAGCTTTATTCATTGAAAATTTTAAATTAAATGGCAGTTCTTGTTTATATTGAGAAAAGCCTTCCACACCATCATTATAAAAAAATATAGTCGTTAAGTATATTTTTTCACCAGTTATGGGTTTGTCCTCCTGATTTAAATAAAAAGACTCATCAGTAAATATAAAACCCAATCCCTCATCATATTTACTAATATAAAAATTATACTCATCCAATAAATCACCATCTTCATCATAAATTGGTAATTTAATTTCCTCTTGACTTTTCACAAATTGATTTTTAACAAAAAAATCAACTAATTTTTCATCAATATTTGACTTACCCAACAGTGATATTAAATGATCAATAAACTTATTTGTCATTCTTTCTCGCCTCCTCATCCATAATATTTTTCAAAAATTTATCATAATCAGCATTATTTTTACAGCTCAATGTAGTACATGCTTCTTGCAACTTTGTAACGTACTCAGGCGTTAATTTTTTTGCATTATCTATCATTGCCTCAGAATCCCTAATTTGTGCTGCTTGTAAATCATTTGCATCATTTTCAATGAGTCCTTTATTATTTTTTCCTGCATAGGTTGGACCTGCGGCATGCACCTCATTTGGTACAGTTACACTCATTCCTTCATTAATAATACGATTTTTCTCTGCTTGAGTTAAGGGCGCTTCCTTTAAGTCTTCAGCTCTCTTTAATAATGCAGCTTTAGACGGCTGATGATCTCTAGCCACGGTTCCATCTCCAGTGACTTTCTTTTGATTTCCATAATTATCAACCCATCCCACATCAAGAGATTGCTTTTGATTTATTTCAATATCAGCATCTTTCCCCTTAGTGACACCTTTACCTACTCCAGCACCTACAACTCCAGCCACAGCATTAATTAAATATTCTGCACCTTGTTTATTTTTTTCAATTTCATTTGCAAATTTCAATTCATCTAATTTATTTTCAGATGTTGAGGCTTCAATTTCTTTAACTTTCTCTGAATTAGTCCAATTATTAATCGTATTTGAATTGGTAACATGAGCGGCGGCAGTTAATGATGTCGCCAGCGCATCAAATCCTTGAGCTATTTCAGCTCCTACCGCACTATCTAAAGCTAAAGATTTTCCTGTCTCAATTGCTAAACGGACTGGGCCTGAAATCATTAGTCCTACCGCAAGTTGAACAGTACCTAAATCAACTCCAGTATCTTCACTAATCTGCTTTATATTATTTCCTAAATCAGCAATATTGCTTAATATCGTCATACCAACTGTGGTTTGGGTCGTAACTTTTGTCTCAATGTCAGTTCCTTTCGCATAAATTACTTCTTGTTCATTTACGCCTATTTTAGGTTGTTTAAAAATCGTTTCTAAATCAACACCAGATTGAGCTAATGTATCTAGTTGACTCTGAATTTCACTAAACTCTTTTGCTGCATAGAAAAAATCTAATTTAGAAAATAAAGCTTCAACTTCTTTTGGCTCTATCCCTCGTTTGAGCAATTCACTTGCAACTTTGTCACCAACTACACCCGTTTCTTTATATTCACTTGGTAAATTGTAAAGCCTTGCCTGAATATTATTTAGTGTTTGTAAAGCCTTATCTTTATACTCACCCGCTGGTAAGGCTTGTGCTAAATTTTCTGCACTTTGACGGAAATTCTCTGGCAAATCCTTCTGTTCTTGAATAATCTCCTGTCGTCCAGCTTCTGTCAGTAATCGATGATCAATCGTTACTGAACCATCCAGCATACCTGTGGTCTGATCACGAGTAATTTCTTGGGTATTGTTGATATCACGGTTGGTGGTATGGTAATCCTCCCATAAATAACCGAAGTTAAAAGC
>NZ_VOZF01000068.1:0-2167 GCF_013419905.1 Acinetobacter sp. YH12046 | reverse complement strand
TAAGTTCTTTATCCGACATAGACACCAACATATCAAACCGTCCGCTAAGAAAATTGCAACAGCGCATATTCTAAAAGCGGACATTTTTACTTTGGAGAAACCGGACATTTCTATTTTGGAGTTACAAGTGTACTTCGTATAATATCCATTATGTTAAATGGACAATTAATAATTGAATATTTCACCTTTTTTTTAATTAGTAGCTAAAATTACTTTATAATTTAAACTTATAAGGTATTTAAAGTGAAAAGTCCTCTTTCTAAAATATTTCTACTAAATATTCTCATAATGGCTGGTAGTGTTGCGTATGCCATTGAAGTTAAGCCATTCAAATTTATAAAAAATAATGAAGGTTATCCAGAAAATATTGGTTTATATAAAATAACAAATAAATACAGTGAGTTATATGTAAAACAGTATCCATTTTCTATTGAGAACAATAATAGAAATGCTGGTTTTATTAGTGAGATCGACCCACAATGTGAAATCTTAGAAAAGATATATAAGCAACAGCAGAATACTTATGTTGTAACAAGTACATGTGGCGCATGGTTTGGTATGAGTAGCCCAGAAAGCCATTATTTTATATATGAGTTTAACGATCTAGCAAAATTAATTAAATCTGAAACTATTGAATTCAAAGAGTCATTAGATATTACTATTTCAGAGCTTAATTCAGGTATAAAAATAACATCAAGCCAAAGTCCTAAAACTGGGAAAAAATATGATTATGAATACAAAAATGGGAGCTTATATGACTTCTCAACATCTATGAATAGAAATTTAGTTTCAAAAGAAAATGATAGAATCTGTAAGGGATTCTATGATCAAGTTTATACTCAATTTAAGTATTCTTATGTACCTGGTATGACTAATCTTTTTGAAATTTTACCTAGACATGCTTATTCATGGGTTCCAAACAAAATAAAATCTAGTGAAGAATTATCAGATAAATTAGCCAATGATTTAAAAGGGAAAGATCTAACACAACGTAGAAATGTTCCTTATTCAAGATTTAAACAAGACTATTGTTCTTAACTAAACTTAAGTATTCCTAAAATTAATATAATAGGTGCTATGCAAAGTCAAAATGTTAGAACCCATTCAAAATGGGAGCTATAAGCTCCCATTTTTAGTCTTTAATACGCTTTTTAGCTTCGTCATAAACTATGCTATCAGCTCGTTTCCCGACTGTGATGAGCAAGATAACTACCTGATCATCTTTAAATTGATAGACAAGTCTGACACCAGCTTTTAATAATTTAATTTTATAGCAACCTGCAAGATTGCCTCTCAGCATATTCTTTGGAATATGTGGCTGCTCTATGACTTTGGCTAGTTACTTCTTAAATTGATCTCGTATAGCAACAGGGAGTTTTTCCCATTTGTGTGTCCTTACCCATTTAACCCATTTAAAATTATTAAATTAAAAAATAAATTGAACAACAGAAATAATATAAGTATATTTCTGGAAATTAGCTTTAAAGAGACTAAGTAGGTGAAAAGACTATTAAAAATTACATTAATCAGCGTAATGGTTCTTAATGCTCAAAATATATTTGCAAAAATAATTATAGATAATGCAAATTATCAATCTAAAATTATAAAATTAAATAGTACAAAGAATCCCAAAATAACAAGAGCTTGGGTAGAAACCGAGTTTAAAGAGGAGAAGAATAGGTCAACAGTTCTATATGAGATAGATTGCGAACAAGAAAAATTCCGAAGACTAGGAGGAGTTATGTACAAAGAAGTAACAGGTGATCCAATAGCTATGGAACCTACAAAAGAAGAATATATAATTCCAAATACAAATCTAGATACGCTTAAAAGGGAGGTATGTACAGGAAAATATTAGAAAAACTTGAGAGATTTGGGGGATCAGAGAATTATTGTAGTTATCCTGATCTAAATGACAATTCAAGAGTAAAGATAGAAAAAATTTGTTATTTAATTTAGGGCGGCACTGTCACACGAGGGTGTAAATAATTCTGTGTAAATACAGTTTTATTTACAGTCTCTAAAGCTCCCTTTTTATAGGGCACTGTTGCAAATAGGCTGACATGATAAGCTAAATATCTTATTTATTTCGAGATACAGCAGATGAATCCCTTCCACGGTCGGCACTTTCAAGGTGAAATCATTCTTTGGGCTGTTCGTTGGTATT
>NZ_VOZF01000067.1:0-2180 GCF_013419905.1 Acinetobacter sp. YH12046 | reverse complement strand
ACCGCCATCGTGTCGTGATCGGCAAGGATACGCGCCTGTCGGGCTATATGCTTGAACCCGCGCTCACAGCCGGTTTCACCTCGATGGGCATGGACGTATTCCTTTTTGGCCCGCTGCCGACAACGTAATAGGAAGAATAAACGCCCTTTTCACCCAAGTCCAAATTAATTTGCCGATTCCATAATCAGGGTGTATTACAATTCCATAGAGTTTTTCAATCCAGGTGGTTTAGCTGATAACTTAACGATTGATCAGCTTCTTCGTGAAGATTACTCGCCATGGGCGCGCAATAAAAGGATATCTGCCACGTTCAAAGAAGCGCATTTTATTGAAAAATATGGGTCAGGCATCAAACGAATCCAAGAAGGCTTCGCATCCTATGGTCTGCGTCCCCCTGTCTTTGAAAATTTCCAGCACGGTTTTCGAGTTATTGTCTCATCAAAGCTACTTTTCGAATCTAATGAGGGAGTAAGTGAGGGAGTAAATCTACTATTTAATCAGATAAGAACTAATCCAGGAAAGCGTGCACCATTTTTAGTAAACGAGCTATTAGTTCCTGTCAAGATAGTAGAGCGGTGGCTCAAAATCTTAAGAGATGATCATAAAATCGAGTTTCGAGGAGCTCCTAAAAGTGGAGGATACTGGCTAAAATAGAAATCAATGATACTCTTAAGTGGCACCAATCGAACTCCTATTTTAGCATTTAAAAAAGTATCCTCACATCATTTTATTGAACAATACCTAAGGCTGCTCTGGCGGCATTGATATGATTATCGTCGTTGCACTCTACCGCAAAAGCGCCATATGCTAATGGAGCTGCAGCAGCCCTCTCTATAGATTGTTCGTAGAGCCTATCCCATATCGTTCCGCCTTGTTTAGCATACTCCGTTATCAAACTCTTCAGGCTATCCTCTCCAAAAACCGATACGTGACCAGAAAAGTCCAGTGCAGGATCACCCATATGCGCAGTAGACCAATCTATGATACCAGAGGTCTTACCTTCCTTCGAGGTTAAGACATGCCCTGCATAGAGATCGCCATGGATGAAACAAGTGAATTCAGGCCACAAAGGGTCATTGTCCAACCATCTACGGTATCTGTTTTCCAACGGCTCGCTGATACCTATCTCAGATTTCACCAAGTGGATACGGTCAGCTATTTCGGTCCTCAATTCACTTGGAGTCATTATTTTCAAGTTGCTCTTTCTCACATCGTCAGCTGTAATACGATGTAATTCGGCCAATGATTTTGCCAGAGACTCCACATAAGCTATGCTATCGCGATCTATGTTCCAAGAAACCTCATGTGTTATCGCATCGAATGTCAGAGCAGGCGCATCCTCCAGTAAAGGGTAGGCTATTAGGCGCTCCGATACAATTTTCCAATCAGGGACATTGATCGACAGGTTTCTTTTGGCTAAATCCAATATTCTACTTTCATTTTCGATTTGTTCAAGCATATCGCTTCTTCGAGGTATACGGAGTACCCAGTTCTCACCGTTTACTTCCTTTACAAAGGCAACTCTAAAGTCGATGCCCATCTCATTGACGCTCATCTCTTCCGAAATTCTCAGCCCATGCTCTAGGGCTAATGTTTGCATATCTTCGATTGTCATTTCTATACTGTTTTCTTTTATTAAATTGGTACCAGTTCCCCCGACAGGACATTCTGAATGTCATATACAGGTGTAACACTTTACCCATATTCTTTTCGTATGGATAACACTTCCCATCAGGGAACAAAAATCTGATACATGAATTAATTGTGAGACAGTAGACCTACTGTCGCATTGAAGCCATCTCGGCGACTATTTGATTAGGAAAACCAAGGCTTTGCCATCATAGCCTTATCATAGAAGTATAACATAGTTGTAAAGATAGAAAATTATTTTTTATTCATCCATGATGTTATTATTTTATAATAACATCATCTAAACATGTCCTGTCGCTCTTTTGTGCTGTGATATTTCATACCTATTAACTGCTTTCGTTTGAATTATACGACGTTCTACTCACAATAGGGCAAGGGTTACTCATTCCGTAGGATGCGGTTCACGTATAGGAAGAATAAACGCCCTTTTCACCCAAGTCCAACAGCTTTGGACCGCAGTTGACTCTTTCGACACCCCTGCGATGCAACCCAATCCGGCTGACGGGGAGCCAGCAACGCTGAAAATTTAC
>NZ_VOZF01000066.1:0-2445 GCF_013419905.1 Acinetobacter sp. YH12046 | reverse complement strand
CGGGTCTATACCCAGCAACTAAACGCCCTATTAAGACTCGATTTCTCTACGGCTCCCCTATTCGGTTAACCTCGCTACTGAATATAAGTCGCTGACCCATTATACAAAAGGTACGCAGTCACCACACGAAGTGGCTCCCACTGCTTGTATGCATGCGGTTTCAGGATCTATTTCACTCCCCTCACAGGGGTTCTTTTCGCCTTTCCCTCACGGTACTGGTTCACTATCGGTCAGTCAGGAGTATTTAGCCTTGGAGGATGGTCCCCCCATATTCAGACAAGGTTTCACGTGCCTCGCCCTACTCGACATCATCATATAAGCCCTTTCGTGTACAGGACTATCACCCACTATGGTTGCACTTCCCAGAGCATTCCACTAGAACTTATATGACTTAATGGGCTGTTCCCCTTTCGCTCGCCGCTACTGAGGGAATCTCAATTGATTTCTTTTCCTACGGGTACTGAGATGTTTCACTTCCCCGCGTTCGCTTCATTAACCTATGTATTCAGTTAATGATACCTACCTTATGGTAAGTGGGTTTCCCCATTCAGACATCTCCGGATCACAGGATATTTGCCGCCTCCCCGGAGCTTTTCGCAGGCTATCACGTCTTTCATCGCCTCTGACTGCCAAGGCATCCACCACATGCACTTAATTACTTGACTATACAACCCCAAACAGTCGTTAAACCTTACAAGTAGGTTTAGCAACAAGTCTTACGACTCACAGTTGGCGTCTTGTGCATTTAAGCACTGT
Organism: Acinetobacter sp. YH12046; assembly: GCF_013419905.1. Taxonomy (NCBI): domain Bacteria; kingdom Pseudomonadati; phylum Pseudomonadota; class Gammaproteobacteria; order Moraxellales; family Moraxellaceae; genus Acinetobacter; species Acinetobacter sp. YH12046. The sequence goes on along the minus strand of NZ_VOZF01000066.1, from coordinate 1,689 downwards.
ACAGCTTCAATTAGATTCATATACCAAAACGCTTGATTCAGTTTAATCGCTAGAACTCATCTAATCGCTTCATAGTTGCCTATGTTGCTTTCAACGAGTTTGAACAAATTATTTCAACTCAAATATATTCTGTTAATGATTTAATGCATCTTCGTCAGATTGCATTACTGTGATAAATCACAGAGATTATCAAGTGGTGCGTATCATAACGCTTGTACTTGTTAATCTCTAGGATCTAAACACTTGATCGCTTATTTCTTAGCTCTTTCCAGCATTGTTTGACTATCATCTAATCAATCAACCTCATTAATTTAAAAAGCAGTGCTTTTAAATTAATTCGTGGTGGAGACTAGGAGAGTCGAACTCCTGACCTCCTGCGTGCAAAGCAGGCGCTCTACCAACTAAGCTAAGTCCCCAGCTTATCATTTAAGTCAATGTTCTGATTTCTATTCGCTCTGCAATTGCTTGCTTGTCGTTAGTGGTGGGTCTGACAAGACTTGAACTTGTGACCCCACGCTTATCAAGCGTGTGCTCTAACCAACTGAGCTACAGACCCTCAGATACATCGTCATGAAGAACAACTTGTTGTGGATTCTTACCAATCGTCAATCTTTCGTTAAGGAGGTGATCCAGCCGCAGGTTCCCCTACGGCTACCTTGTTACGACTTCACCCCAGTCATCGGCCACACCGTGGTAAGCGTCCTCCCTAAGGTTAGACTACCTACTTCTGGTGCAACAAACTCCCATGGTGTGACGGGCGGTGTGTACAAGGCCCGGGAACGTATTCACCGCGGCATTCTGATCCGCGATTACTAGCGATTCCGACTTCACGCAGTCGAGTTGCAGACTGCGATCCGGACTACGATCGGCTTTTTGAGATTAGCATCTGCTCGCGCAGTAGCAACCCTTTGTACCGACCATTGTAGCACGTGTGTAGCCCTGGCCGTAAGGGCCATGATGACTTGACGTCGTCCCCGCCTTCCTCCAGTTTGTCACTGGCAGTATCCTTAAAGTTCCCACCCGAAGTGCTGGCAAATAAGGAAAAGGGTTGCGCTCGTTGCGGGACTTAACCCAACATCTCACGACACGAGCTGACGACAGCCATGCAGCACCTGTATCAGAGTTCCCGAAGGCACCAATCCATCTCTGGAAAGTTCTCTGTATGTCAAGGCCAGGTAAGGTTCTTCGCGTTGCATCGAATTAAACCACATGCTCCACCGCTTGTGCGGGCCCCCGTCAATTCATTTGAGTTTTAGTCTTGCGACCGTACTCCCCAGGCGGTCTACTTATCGCGTTAGCTGCGCCACTAAAGCCTCAAGGGCCCCAACGGCTAGTAGACATCGTTTACGGCATGGACTACCAGGGTATCTAATCCTGTTTGCTCCCCATGCTTTCGCACCTCAGTGTCAGTATTAGGCCAGATGGCTGCCTTCGCCATCGGTATTCCTCCAGATCTCTACGCATTTCACCGCTACACCTGGAATTCTACCATCCTCTCCCATACTCTAGCTAACCAGTATCGAATGCAATTCCCAAGTTAAGCTCGGGGATTTCACATTTGACTTAATTAGCCACCTACGCGCGCTTTACGCCCAGTAAATCCGATTAACGCTTGCACCCTCTGTATTACCGCGGCTGCTGGCACAGAGTTAGCCGGTGCTTATTCTGCGAGTAACGTCCACTTATCCC
>NZ_VOZF01000065.1:0-2452 GCF_013419905.1 Acinetobacter sp. YH12046 | reverse complement strand
TGAAAAGATTTAGAATACTAAGTGAACGCTATCGAAATAGACGGAAAAGATTCGGTTTACGCATTAACTTAATCGCTGCACTGGTAAACCGGATGAACTTGCAATAATGACTTTCGCAAGAGATCTAGTGTTCTTAGTTTTAAAAAGATTATTTTCATCAGATCAAATTATGAGACTTACTCTTCCTTTATCTGATTATATTTATTTCAAGAATCAGGTTGCTGAAACATGGCAATGACTTCAGCTTCTGTCATTTTTTTGGTTTGATTGTTAAATGAATAAAATGCTGGCTGATGATCTATATAAATTTCTAAATTGAAATCCAGATCCTCTGGCAGTTGCTCCAAAGTAAATACATTAATATTGGCAAAGGAATGATCTTTGGTCCGCCAGAAAATAAAAGTACCACAGGCATTGCAAAAACCACGCTCTGCCCATTCAGAAGTACTTGCAACAGATAAATGCTGCTGATCAATAAAGTGAATATTTTCTATATCAATCGACATTAATGGTCCACTTGTCTGGCGGCGGCACATGGAACAATGACAGGCAGCAACTTCATGATTTCTGAGCTGAACTTCAAATCGAGTCGCTCCGCATAAACATCTCGCTTTCATGATTATTCTTCCTCGGTATTATTATTTTTAATCATTTTACCGGATTCATCATAAGTAAAAGGCTTTGTACATTTCCTCATACAATTTTTTATTGCTGATCGAAGCACCATCTGCCTAAACTTGTCATTCAAATCCAGTATTTAAAATAATAAGGACAAGCTATGGATCTCAAGAATCTTTCAGGTTTGCAGATTATGCAAAAGATGCTTAAGGGCAATCTGTCTATGCCTTCTATGGCAACCACCATTCCCATGTCTGCTGGCGAAGTCGAACCGGGACATGTGACCTTTGTTGTAAAAGCAGATGAACGCCATCTGAATCCTATGGGAGGTGTACATGGCGGTTTTGCTGCAACTGTTTTAGATACGGTAACAGGCTGCGCGATTCATACTTTACTTGAAGCCGGTGTCGGTTATGGCACAATTGATCTGAATGTAAAAATGTGCCGTCCAATTCCTCACAACCAAGAACTAAAAGCGATCGGAAAATCAATTAATCTCAGTAAAAACCTAGGTATTTCCGAAGGTCAAATTCTGGATGACGAAGGTCGTATTTATGCCCATGCCACAGCAACCTGTATGATTTTTCGCAATTCCGACCATTAACGTGTTTAAGGCTTAAAGTACGCCCCATTTCCCTTGCGGTGCTTTTACCAGCTTCGGTTGGGTCAAAGCCCGATATTCAAAATAATGCTTGGAAACATTTGCCACACTCAGTTCCCGAATTTCTTTAGCAGAAGCTTGCCACACTTTAGACTGGTTCGATCCGGTCAGAAGATTACCAGCAAACGCATAGATATAAAGATCTTTTTGCTGTGCTTCAGGCGTGTTCAGAAAGATCTCAAAGCTAAATTGGCGTTCTTGTTCGACCAGCCACTTTTCTGCAAACCATAATTGCAGCAAGTCACCCAGATACAATTGTTTGGTCGCTAAGGGCCATAAACGGATTTCTGCACCAGCCACAGGGGTAAAGTATTGAGCTGAATCTTGAATAATATCGAGATAATGATCTTGATAAAAAGACAGTTGAGAGAAGATTTGAGGGATAGTGAGCGTATTCATTCGCTTTCTCCGGTTTAGCCATTTTTGTGCTGGCAAGTAGGTTTAAATCCACACTGTTTGACCATTTGGTCAAACGACTTTATGTTTTCAATCTAGCAAGTGAAATTTGTTCTGACAAGCATTTTTTAAGAATTTAATGCAATCGTTTAAATTAAAATCAGATAAGTACAATTTGTAATAAATATGACAGTTTTTGCTTGACCCTTTGCAAAATCTCTCTATAATCGCATTCAGATTCTCCCATAGCTCAGTCGGTAGAGCGACGGACTGTTAATCCGCAGGTCCCTGGTTCGAGCCCAGGTGGGAGAGCCAAATTCAAGAAAGCCCAAGCATTTAAGACTTGGGCTTTTTTATTGCCTGAAATTTCATTTATAAAATGATTCGATTCTTCTTTTCTCTTATATATTCTCACCTCGCCCTTTTATTTACCTAGTTAGATTGGCTTATATTCTCGTTTAATCAAATGTGCTGTTATAAGCCGTTATTCTAAAATTGACGACAGCTTTTGCTATCTTGCACTTCAAGTTTTTCCTTCTAATCAAATTATAAAATGCTTAGGCTATTTTAAATCCTTTCAATAGATAAATAAGCTAGGTAGCGAATCTTATATTTCGCAGATTCAAATCCCAAGTGCAACACATTTGTAGTTAGTTGAAAAAGTTAGGTGTATTCATAGAATCATTAGACTTTTTCAACTCGCAATTGGAAAGCACACAATGAAGAAATACACCCAACTTTCTCAAGATGAAAGATACGAAATTTATGCTACTTTGA
>NZ_VOZF01000064.1:0-2958 GCF_013419905.1 Acinetobacter sp. YH12046 | reverse complement strand
TTAAAATAAGCCTTATATCCAAGCATAAAACAAGGTTGTCTAGACTTCTTTTAACAGTAAAGTTATCATAAAACTGAATTTTATTTTTTAGGTAAGTTTATGCATTCTATCCGCATTCGTTAAGACACAACTATTTGCATAGTGACACTATTTTATAATGGTGGGCTTTTGTTGTGTCTTTAAGAATATATGCGGATATATAAAGTAAAAGTATGCTTAATTTATAAGTATGCTTTTAGTGCATAGTTTCCAGTTATAACTTAATTGACTAGCTATTTGTCCACCCTGTGGATGAATAGCTTTTTTTTTGGGAGGACACTGTGATGCTAGCTTTTGTTTTCACCTAAATCCTGTTTGCTGCATAAAAAATTTCAAGAGCTAAACAGGAGTAAATAAAAATGAGTTTAATTATTAAAGCGAGAAACATACGCTTGGATTATGCTGGGCGTGATGTTTTGGATATTGATGAATTGGAAATTCACTCTTATGACCGTATTGGTCTTGTGGGTGATAACGGAGCAGGAAAGAGTAGTTTACTCAAAGTACTTAATGGCGAAATTGTTTTAGCCGAAGCGACATTACAGCGTTTTGGTGATTTTGCACATATCAGCCAACTGGGCGGAATCGAAATAGAAACGGTCGAAGACCGGGCAATGTTATCTCGCCTTGGTGTTTCCAATGTACAAAACGACACAATGAGTGGCGGAGAGGAAACTCGTGCAAAAATTGCTGCCGCATTTTCCCAACAAGTACATGGCATTCTAGCGGATGAACCAACCAGCCACCTTGATCTCAATGGAATAGATCTACTTATTGGTCAACTTAAAGCATTTGATGGAGCATTACTTGTTATCAGTCATGACCGATATTTTCTTGATATGGTTGTAGACAAGATATGGGAGTTAAAAGACGGTAAAATTACGGAATATTGGGGTGGTTACTCGGATTACTTGCGTCAAAAAGAAGAAGAGCGACAACACCAAGCCGTAGAATATGAGCTGATGATGAAGGAACGGGAGCGATTAGAATCTGCTGTGCAAGAAAAACGCCAGCAAGCTAATCGATTAGACAATAAGAAAAAAGGAGAAAAATCCAAAAACTCTACCGAAAGTGCTGGACGACTTGGGCATGCAAAAATGACTGGCACCAAGCAAAGAAAACTGTATCAGGCAGCTAAGAGTATGGAAAAGCGTTTGGCTGCATTAGAAGATATTCAAGCACCAGAGCATTTGCGTTCTATTCGTTTTCGTCAAAGTTCAGCCCTAGAACTGCACAATAAGTTCCCGATTACGGCAGATGGTCTGAGCTTAAAATTTGGTAGCCGTACTATCTTTGATGACGCTAACTTTATAATACCGCTTGGCGCTAAAGTCGCTATAACTGGATCGAATGGAACAGGGAAAACGTCCTTGTTAAAAATGATATCAGAACGTGCTGATGGATTAACCATATCTCCAAAAGCTGAAATTGGCTACTTTACACAAACAGGATATAAATTTAACACGCATAAATCTGTGCTCTCCTTTATGCAGGAAGAGTGCGAGTACACAGTTGCGGAAATTCGTGCAGTATTGGCTTCAATGGGGATCGGAGCGAATGATATTCAAAAAAACTTATCCGACTTATCGGGAGGTGAAATCATCAAACTGCTTTTATCCAAAATGCTTTTAGGAAAATATAATATTTTGCTTATGGATGAACCAGGAAACTATCTTGACCTAAAAAGTATTGCCGCATTAGAAACAATGATGAAGTCCTATGCAGGAACTATTATCTTCGTATCTCATGACAAGCAATTGGTCGATAATATTGCTGACATTATCTACGAGATCAAAGACCACAAAATCATCAAGACTTTTGAGAGAGATTGTTAATGATAGCCAATCTAATCCGAACATTAATTATTGAACTCTTTAAAGGAAATTAAAAATGACAATTCAAGATATTCAATCACTTGCTGAAGCACACGGCTTGTTGCTTACGGACAAAATGAATTTCAATGAAATGGGCATTGATTTTAAGGTCGTTTTTGCTCTTGATACAAAGGGGCAACAATGGTTGCTGCGTATTCCTCGTCGTGATGGCATGAGGGAACAAATCAAGAAAGAAAAACGCATTTTAGAATTGGTAAAAAAACATCTTTCTGTAGAGGTTCCTGATTGGAGAATTTCATCTACAGAATTAGTGGCTTATCCCATACTTAAAGATAATCCTGTTTTAAATTTGGATGCTGAAACCTATGAAATAATTTGGAATATGGACAAAGATAGCCCGAAATACATAACATCTTTGGCAAAAACCTTATTTGAAATCCATAGTATTCCTGAAAAAGAAGTTCGGGAAAATGATTTGAAAATTATGAAACCTTCAGATTTAAGACCTGAAATAGCAAACAATTTGCAGTTAGTAAAATCTGAAATTGGTATAAGTGAGCAATTGGAAACCCGCTACAGAAAATGGTTGGATAATGATGTTCTATGGGCAGATTTCACCCAATTTATACATGGCGATTTATATGCTGGGCATGTACTAGCTTCAAAGGATGGAGCTGTTTCAGGCGTTATTGATTGGTCAACAGCCCATATAGATGACCCAGCGATTGATTTTGCTGGGCATGTAACTTTGTTTGGAGAAGAAAGCCTCAAAACTCTAATCATCGAGTATGAAAAACTAGGGGGTAAAGTTTGGAATAAACTATATGAACAGACTTTAGAAAGAGCAGCGGCCTCTCCTTTGATGTATGGTTTATTTGCCTTAGAAACTCAAAATGAAAGCCTTATCGTTGGAGCAAAAGCTCAGTTGGGAGTTATATAATTTAAAAATATGATTGCTGAGAACTGCCTTGTTTTGAAACTTGGTTGGCTTTAATTAGTTTTTAGTATTCTTTATAGAAAATGCCTCGATCAAGGGGCATTTCTAACAATCATTTAACATAAAATTTCTTATGTGAAGTAACCT
>NZ_VOZF01000063.1:0-3144 GCF_013419905.1 Acinetobacter sp. YH12046 | reverse complement strand
AATACCAACGAACAGCCCAAAGAATGATTTCACCTTGAAAGTGCCGACCGTGGAAGGGATTCATCTGCTGTATCTCGAAATAAATAAGATATTTAGCTTATCATGTCAGCCTATTTGCAACAGTGCCTTTTTAGGTGGTTCCGCTAGGGTATACTGAAAATAAACTTGTCCTGTACCTGATTCCAGTAAAACACTCTCCGAAAATATCGAGACGATTCACGGTTGGTTACAGATAGTTTGGGTGTTATTTTTATCTCTATGCTTGATAGGCTTTATGAGCTTACCACAAATAATTTTTCATTCGGTCAGTCCTCGCTTTCATCCGACCAATTTTGACTCAACTCACTCACCAAACGACTCTCATCGCATTTAAAATCAATATAGTGATAGGTATTGGCAGGCAATAGCCAATCCTGCCCTGTCAGTGGACATTTTTGTTCCATATCTTCTGCCTGTGTCCAATCACGGTAATTCATTAGAAAATAATAGGTGGGTACACCTGTGCTTTGTTCAATGATACGGCACAATTCTCGACCTATTTTGCTATGCTCAGAATTGGGATTTTGCATTTGCTCTAAGGCAAAGGCTTCACTTACTGGTTGAGAACCAAGCCACAAACGATATAACGCTTCAGCCTGACGATACCATGACCACACATTATCATAACAAGGGTGATCAGGTTGGGTATATGGGATTTTATATAGAGGAATGCCTTGTAAGGTTACTCCATCTAGTAAAGGCGAACTCCAGCCCCAACGCAACATGTAAAATTCAGATTGCGTTGGTACGGCATAACGGGGAAGAGGATAGTCATGGTCTTCTCCGATATACAAGGTTTGAATGGGTTTACCTGCTAACTGTTCGATTTTATTGTGCATTTCTTGGGCATAGCTGTTCATATTTTTACGGTCAAGGGCATCCATTTCAGGACACACCACAGTCACGCGAGTAATATCATTTTGGCTAACAGCTAAATGATGGTTACGGGGTAATATTTGTCCGTTGCCTTCTAAATTTCCTAAATAACAAAATACATCATGGTCGTGGCTATCATCATCTTCAGCGATACCTGTATATTGGGGTATGATAATATCAAAGGCGTGCATTTTTATATCTCATGCTTAATTTATATTAAATATATTTGGGGATGTTGCTGTTGAAATTGGTTAAAGTGCTGTCTTGTAGTGTCAATTTAACCTATACCGTCAATGCCGTACACTCTAAATATTAATAATACTTAAACTACTTGATATTATAACTATAATTTTTCTTATCATATTTACCGAAATAAGGAACAGCTACATCCTTATGCACTGTATTATTACTATCAGTATATGTAATTACTATAGAGTCTTCGGTGTCAGAATATTTTATAGGATACTTAAATGATTGATTAGGAGATAAATTACCTATATTTTCTGATTTATTAGTGGTTTTATAAGTTAAATTAACCTTAGTTATATCTTCGGAGGTTTTGTTATTTATAATTAGCATCCCTTCTGATTCACTTTGACTGGAACAAGCCACAGTAATTAATGCACTTAAGCTAATTACATACAGTTTTCTTATTGAGATCTTCACGAGCCAAACCTTTAGTTATTTTATTTAATACAAAATAATTCTATGCAAGAAATGCCACTCTCAACTTCTTAAGCCTATTGGAATGGCTGTATTACAAGAATTGTAAGTTTAATATTGAAAGTCTAACCTTCGTAAAATAAATGATTTAGCGAAAAAAAGTTGAGAGTTAAGCATAAAATGGAATCTTATTTTTCACCAAAGGAATTAGAAGATGTTAAAGAACCATTAGTTATAACTTTCATTTTGAGACTACCCTAAATTCTGTGTAACTATCTAGTTTTCTAAAATACTTCTTAAATTTTGTCAAAATGGCTTTATTAGCTCGAAAAACTAACTTTCTATACACCATGAAGTACACCGCGACTACCTAAATAACTCAATATACCAATATCATTAGCCTACAGCCTAAGGTTCTAGTCCTCACTAGGGTACCGAAGCAGTGAAATTGGTTTGCCATAGGCATACTAATCAGAGTATGAAAAAGAAACTCCTCTCTCTGCAAATTCTTGATTGAAAACACTAAGAACCTTCATACTAAAAGTATAATAAATAAGTACTAGCCTTTCTATTATGGTGATGTCGTTCATATTCCAAGATATTCTCCGATCATCTAATAACCCCTCCCAACTAGGATCGTTTATTTTAGGTATAGATTGACTGCCGTAAGAAGGTATTTGATCAACTAAATGACGCATATCATCGAGTTTTTGATTTGATAGGGGTTACCCCAGAATTTGGAGAAAATAGTACGACAAGGAATTTTGTCGACTAATTAATTTATTAAAATCAAAGATTTATATTTTTATGCTTTGCCTGTCTGCTAGAGATTGGCAACATGCAATTTAATTGAAAGATTTTTAACGAAGTTCTTAAATAACAACTACATAGAAGTAAATAAATGTACTTACCGCCCTATAATTTCCGTTTTCTGTGCTGACCCCTAATATAGCAGTTTTTCACTGAATAGAACTCAGATAACTTATCATTTGGTGATAGTCAGAAGCCTTTATTCCCTTAAAATAATTTTTGTTTTTGATATCAAGGACTACTTCTACCACAACCTGTAAACAGCGAATAAAAATCTTAAAATTTAAACCCTAATTTCGATAAGAAGGGTAAATATACTTTCTGCTTTTCACTATCTAATAATGCTTCAGCAATTTGTTCAGCAAACACATCGTAACTTCGACCTGCTTGCCCTTGTGCCAAATACGATGCCTCATGTAATTGAGATATTTTTTTAGCGAAGGCAAAGCGTTGATTATCGGTCATGGTTATAAACATATCTACTGTATGTGGATCACGCTCTGTCTTTTCAGCTTTTACCGTTTTGGGCTTGGTTCTTTGTTTAAATTTAAAGGTAAATCCTGTAATAGTGCGACCTTGCTTGTGTTGCTCATATTCAGCAATAATATCCGTGTGTTCGTTAATTTGACGGCACTGTTGCAAATAGAGATTTGAGTCGATGATGTTCCCTTTAAAAAGTGCTTAGAGACCGAAAACCCTGTTGATTAGACACACTTCACCCTGAGGCTGACCATAATAAAATGACGATGCTTGTCC
>NZ_VOZF01000062.1:0-3154 GCF_013419905.1 Acinetobacter sp. YH12046 | reverse complement strand
CTGTATTTCGTATAACATTGATTATGTTAAATAGGATATCTAAACACAGCACCCTACAATAATATCGTTGGTGCTGCACTTGACGGTTGCAATAATAAATTATCTTACCGTCAAGTGTATCCCAAGTAACATAACATAAGTTATGCGGAAATCAGACCGCTACTCGACTTGCGTATCAGTCAAACCTACGCAAGTCTGCGTGGCTATGATTTCAATATCTGGAAAATAGATACTCTATTAGTCTCAAATTTGGAACTAGAGTCCACCATTAGATAACGTGGACTCTTTTTTTGTTGTATTAAGAAGCATATTCAAGTAAGAATCTTTCAACATCTCGGATCATATTCTGTACATCGTTATCATTAAATTCCTCAATCTCCCCATGAGCAGCTTTATTTCTTATATGTGCCAAAGTTAAAACTTGCTTATGTTGAAGAGCACTATAGATATTAGCATTTTTTAATTCAGAATTAAGAGCATCAAGTTTTTTAGGTTTAGTAGTACCTTCTTGGCAAATATCAATTCCGTTATTTTTAGCTAATTCTTTAATTGCTGTTTCTAAAACTACACCAGCAGTGACAGCAGAAGCTACTTTATAACCTGAATCAAGGAAATGCTGTGCTTGATCCAACTCACTATCAAAAACCTCTGACTGAATTAGTTTTTTGATTGTGATTAGAAAACCATTTTTTAAATCATCTTCTGCCGCTCTTAAAATTGGAATCACGCGATTTAATATTGCTTTTCTTGTATCCCCCATTCCTGCTTTAAGATTTTTATCAAACTGAGACAAATAATGTGACTTTTCACCACAAGTAATGCTTAATATATTTTTAGATTTCATTTGCCATTCGATAAAAGCTGATTGTAATTCAGGATTATAACCAGATCCAGCGGCTTCACATTTTTGATAGATTGAATCACCTTCTTCTATTAGTGAAGAAAATCGATCTAGTATTTTTTGGGTCATATTTATTCTCAAGTATTAGGTCATTCTGAAGTCGCATAACTTCATTTTATGTTAAATAAGATATCTGAAGATAGCACCCTGCATCGAGCTATGCGGTATTGATAAATATTCAATAAAGTGGAACGTTTTTTTAAAGAACGTTCCACTCAAAGAGTGTGGGGTTCAGCGGACGCTTACCTTTCTCTTAAAGCCTCTTGCGCTTTATTAAATGGTTTTATTAGATAATCTAAGATCGTTTTCTCCCCTGTTTTAATATCGACTGTTGCAACCATGCCAGGAGTAATACTGAATTGTTTGCCTGCTTTATTCATCAATTTTCCTGAATCCGTTCGAATATACACTCGATAATAAAATTGATCTTGCTTAACTTCATCTCTCAAGGTGTCTGGAGAAATAATAGAAACTTTTCCTTTCAACCCACCATAAATAGAATAATCATACGCGGTGATCTTCACCAGTGCATCTTGCCCAGGATGAATAAAAGCAATATCTCGCGGTGAAATACGTGCCTCAACCAAAAGTTGTTCATCCAGCGGAAAAATTGTCATCAACTTGCCATTTTGAGAAATCACTCCGCCAATTGCAGATTCATCAGGAAACTCCCAGCAACTGGTCATATACTGATAATGGATGCTGCAAACTCTCGTAGGGCATCACATGCGGTGCCGCTGTAACAGGCACAATGCTGGAAACCGTATTTGATTGCGGTAATGGCGCGAATCTTTGCTGCTCTTGCTGCAGTCGAACAGCTGGTTTTTCTTGCGTGGTTGCATGAATCCGCTGATTGGCGGTTTCATGCAACCACCGACCAATGTGGGCATTAGCAACATCAACATCCAACAATAAGCCTGAAGTCTTAAGGCTTGCTTTCAATTGCACAATAAAGCTTGATTTGAGATATCCATTAAAGCGTTCAACTTTGCCTTTGGTCTGTGCGCGGTAGGGTTTACATACGCGGGAGGCGAAAGCCATATTTCTTGGCACAATCGAGCAGTTTGGGGTTCCATTTGTGCTGCCCCTCCTGATAGGCATCCCGTTCAATCATGATCGTTTTAGCGTTATCAAACAGGATTTCCTGAGGTACGCCCCCAAAGAACTGAAATGCATTTTCCAGACCATCGATCCATGCATCCGTCCGTTCATGATCATAAAATTTCACGAAGGTTGCTCTGGAATAACCTAATGTGGCCACAAAGGCTTTCAAAGTCGTATGGTGACGTCGAATCGTGGTGAAATCAACCTGCATTTGTTGACCAGGTTGGGTTTCAAAACGAATGACGGGTTCTGATTTGGCAACGGGTTTTAATGTTGCAAGATATTCCCTCAATATCCTGATCTTTCCTGGATATCCAAACCCTAAAATCTGCTTATAGAGCACAACGGCAGGAATCCATTCAGGATGAGCTGCATTTACACGTTCAAGCAAATAGGGTTTATATGGATCAAGAATACTTATTCTAGGTTGTGTACGCCGATACTGAGGTGTGGTGTTTTGCCGTAAATATTTACGTACGGTATTCCTGGATACCCCAAGTTCACGACTAATGGCTTTAATGGATTTACCTTGTTGATGAAGAATTTGGATGGTCACTGCTTGCTCCAAAGTTAACATGTTGAGCAGTCCAAAAAGACCGCTATATTAACCAAGGGGGTCAGTTTTAAAATGCCGTTAGAGGGTTATTTTTACACTGCTGCTAACACTTGTTATATTTATGGGACAGCAGTGGCCTTAAGCTCCCATTTTTACTGTATTTTTTTGAAATTTCGTATAACCACCATTATGTTAAATGGTAGGGGATTCTAAGTACGAGATTAGAAAATTTAGTCTTTAAGAGGAGAAATTTGTTCTAGCTTATCTTCAGGATTATTTTCTCTAATATGTATAATTCGATCATAATTTTCTACTCCTCGTAAGTGAGGTGGTGCAAATGCTGGATACTTGTTGAAAAAGTGCATTTTAATATTTAGTGCATGGTCTAAAATAAAAGCGCATTCAATTCCATAGTACTTATCATTAATAAAAAAATTGTCTGTAGTTTCTATTAGTTCTTGGATAGCTAAATCCAATTTTTGAATTTTTTCATTAATATCTTTAGTTTTATCTTCTATCTTTTTGTCCATTGGTATCACCTATAGAATTAAGTTCCCCTAAAATTAACATAATACACCTTATACGAAATCGAA
>NZ_VOZF01000061.1:0-1688 GCF_013419905.1 Acinetobacter sp. YH12046 | reverse complement strand
CCATGAAGTGCCTGCCTGCGTCTGTTAGCCGAACGCCCCGCGCATGGCGCTCAAATAGCAGGACACCAAGGTTATCCTCCAGCGCTTTCACACGCGCGCTGACGCTCGACTGGCTGATACCAAGTGCCTTGGCCGCATGCCGAAAATTCAGATGCTCGGCGACGGCGATGAACTGAACAAGGGAAATGAGCGGTATCCTGCCAGACAGGATACCGACATTCACGAGGTTTCGATGGTTAGTGCGCCGCATCGGAGCGGGCCTGCTACCAGTCGTCGGTTAGACGACTGGCGACTTCTCGGTGGCAGCCCCACGGAGCCGAAGGAGCACCAGCCCCAACGAAACCAGTACCGCCATCGCCGTGGCGTAACAGATCACGGGCCACGCTGTGTCACCGTTTAAAAGTGCCACCGCCAATGTCCCGACAATGCTGACTATCAGGCTTTGAACGCAGAAGTAGAACGCGACCGCTGATCCCGCGATGTCGTCGAACTCTGCCAAAGCGCCGTTCGCGGTAACGGACACCGTGAAGACAATACCGACCGCGACAACCCACATCGGTAGGATGAAGGTGAGGAATGACGGCGAGCCGTAAAGTTCGCCGATCCCCAACAGGACCGCTCCGCAAACAAGCAACGCCATCCCACGCGCCACGCATCCTGCGATGCCCCATCTGGCGACAAAGGACTTCGCGAAACGGGTTGTCACGATCATTACAAGCGCGACAGTGGCGAAGGCAAAGCTGAATCCGATCTCGGAATATTCCGCTTGGCCTATGAGCACACGGGGAGCCGTCGAGAAGAAGACGAAGTAGGTGCCCATACCGGCGCTAAAGCCGACAGTGTAAACCCAAAAAGCCGGACTCGCGAAGATCGGCAAGACAGATCGGCGCGTCTTGACTTGATCCAGAGGGCGGGTTTCGTGCCACCTGAAACCCGCATTTAGGAGTGCGAGCATCGCCAGTATAGCCAAAGTAATGAATATCGCCTGCCATCCCAAGAACTCGCCGATCAATACTCCGGCGATAGGGCCGAGCGCAGGCACGAACGCCAGCATCGAACTGAAAAGGCCGTAGATGACGACACCCTCAGGACGGTTGGCATAAACGTCGCGAACCGTCGCGAACGTCGCCACCAGCATGGCCGACGCGCCCACTGCTTGAAGTAGACGGAAAGCGACAAAGGCCGGTGCAGTTGAAGACCAAGCTGCTCCCAGAGACGCAATGACGAAAGCCGTTGCGCCCGCAAGTAGAATTGGCCGTCGCCCGATTCTGTCTGAGAGCGGACCAAAAATCACCTGGCCCACGCCGAGCATCACCATATAGAGGCTCAACGTGAGTTGGATCATAGCGGGCGTCGTGTTCAGGATGCCGGGCATCGCTGGAACGACAGGGAGATAAATATCCATCGCCAGTGAAGCGAGGATGTCGAAAGGAGCCATCAGCAGCAGTGCTGCCGGCAGCGTATAGGCCCACGCGGGGCGTGTGGTGGTCATGACGAATCAACCCTCGATTAAGGAATACCGGGCGACGTCTGCTCGTCAGCAATCAGATGAGACTAGCCTTACAGAGCGCCGCAACAACAATACTGGTTGTTGCGGCTTACTTGTCTGCTGACTTGGAATTTCCCATCTGATTACTCCACGCTTACGAATATGAATTGCTACATTTTATCCGATTATCTTTTGCTTC
>NZ_VOZF01000005.1:0-145502 GCF_013419905.1 Acinetobacter sp. YH12046 | reverse complement strand
AGAATGAGCTTTCATATTACCTCTATTGCTATCCTTAACCTATTGAAGTTTGATTCTTTGGCTTCCGCAGGTAATTTGCCTAAACATCTAGAAAGTTTAATGGAAAAATCTAAAAGGTATGTTTTACCGAAAAAAAGAAGTAGAAACTACCCACGAGTTGTGAAAGGGAAACCACAGAAATACCCAAAAAAATGCCAGTCAATCTCTTAACTGACTGGCATTACTCCATGTGAGGGATTTTTTATGCACGCTGTATTTACTATAGATACAAAACAAAAATATTTTATGTGAATTAAATCATTTAACTTCATTGAATAAAAATCAAAAAGGGTGAAGAACAATGAGTTTTATGACTGCGGATCAGGCCAAAATTTTATCGGATGTGGCCAATTTAAATATTGAAATGTATAAGCCTCGCTTGGCTCAACTGATTGAAGATAATGCCCGACTGGGCAATACCGCTGTGCTAACGGTATTTCCCAAACATTTGCCCTTGGAAGAAATTCGTGGTCTTTCGGCGGAGTTGACTGAGCTTGGTTATAACGTGCGCTTTGAGGTGCAGGAATTTTATTATAGCTTTAATGTTTACTGGCTATAATTTTATCAATTGTTCAAAAAAAATCCTGTTCAGGCATATATTTTGCTGCATTTACCTCATAACGAAACTATGAGAAATTTATGTCTTTATTTATTCATCCTGCAGCACAGGCAGATGCACCTTATGTGGTGCTTTCATCCGGACTGGGCGGGCATGCCAGTTTCTGGAATCCTCAAATTAGAGTTTTACAGCAGCATTTTCATGTAGTCACTTATGATCAGGAAGGCTGTCATTCAGATTCTGAACTCTTGCCCATGCCTTATTCGATCGACCATATGGCCTGCCAGATTCTGGATTTATTGATCAATGATGGTATTCGAGAGTTTCATTTTATCGGGCATGCATTGGGCGGACATATCGGCATGCAACTGGCGACCTATCAGGCTGAAAGAAAGTTTAAGCTGCTCAGTCTGACCATGTTAAATGCTTGGGGAGAGCTGGATGCTCATACTCAGAAATGTTTCGAGGCACGAACTTCCTTATTGGTGAATAGCGGGGCAGAGGCTTATGTGAGAGCACAGGCTTTATTTCTTTATCCGTCGCAGTGGATCTCAACCCATATTGATCAGTTAACTGAAGCAGAAAATAAGCAGCTTTTAGATTTTCCTCCAATTTCAAATGTTCTAGCACGCTTACAAGCTGTACAGGCCTTTAAACTGAACGAAGAGCATCAGCAAGCACTCAAAGATGTTCGTGTGCATCTGCTTGCTAATCAGGATGATTTTCTGGTGCCTTATCAACGGTCACAGCAATTACAACAATGCTTGCCGCATAGTCATCTCAGTTTGCTTGATACAGGTGCACATGCTTCCACCGTGACCGAGACAGATCAGGTCAATCAACGGATCCTTTCCTTCCTGATTTCCCCTTAGTTTGAAGATTTTTTAAAAGCCAGACCTCCTGTCTGGTTTTTTATTTTTTCTAATTAATCATTTTGTAGCGTTAGTATGGTTTTTACTTCGAATTGATGCATGAACTGCAAATGCACAAATTGCTACGAGTGCACTTGAATGAAACAGTATGTTCAAAATTGACTCATAGGTAAAAATGGTTATTTTACTAAAAATTCAAAAAATAAAATATTAAGTATTTGATAAATATTAACTAAATATATTTGGCACACGATTTGCAATGTTTATCTTGTAAATAAAATTCCCGAAGTGGAATCAGAATTTTGAATAAGTGTTAAAAATAATGAGGTGTGAAAATGAAAATAGGTGTCTTCTGTCCAATCGGAAATAATGGCTGGTTACTCTCTGAAAATGCACCGCAGTACATGCCGACTTTTGAGTTAAATAAACAAATCGTACAGCGCGCTGAGCACTATGGTTTCGATTTCGCACTTTCTATGATCAAGCTGCGTGGCTTTGGCGGCAAGACTGAATTCTGGGAACATAACCTGGAAACGTTTACCCTGATGGCAGGTCTTGCGGCTGTCACCAGCAAAATTAAAATTTTCGCAACTGCCGCAACTCTGGTGATGCCACCCGCAATTGTCGCGCGGATGGCATCAACCATTGATTCGATTTCAAATGGCCGTTTTGGTCTGAATGTCGTGACCGGCTGGCAGCCACCTGAATATACCCAAATGGGCATGTGGCCAGGTAATGACTATTTTGGCAAACGCTATGAATATCTGTCTGAGTATGTACAGATTCTTCGTGAACTTTGGGCGACTGGTAAATCAGACTTTAAAGGCGAACATTTCCAGATGGAAGACTGCCGTGTGAGCCCACGTCCACAAGCGGATATGAAAATTATCTGTGCAGGTCAGTCTGATGCAGGTTTAGAGTTTTCTGCACAATATGCCGACTACAACTTCGTATTTGGTAAAGGCCTGAATACTCCAACAGCTTATGCAGAAATTAATGACCGCCTAAAAGAAAAAACAGATGTGACTGGCCGTGATGTACAGACTTATGTGCTGTTTATGGTGATTGCTGCTGAAACCGATGAAGAAGCGCAAGCAAAATGGCAGCACTATAACGATGGTGCTGATATGGAAGCGATTAACTGGCTGATGAATCAAGGCGGTAAAGATACGACTTCTGGTACAGATACCAATATCCGTCAAATGGCTTCTAGCGTATCTCCAGTGAATATAAATATGGGTACGCTGGTGGGTTCTTATGAAAATGTGGCACGAATGTTGGATGAAATTGGCGAGATCAAGGGTACCGAAGGGGTGCTGCTGACGTTTGATGATTTTATTCAAGGGGTTGAAGATTTCGGTCAAAAAATCCAGCCGCTGATGAAATGCCGTGAGCATATTGTGATTGCAGGTGAAGAGCCAGTTCTGGAGAAAAGTGCATGAGTGAATCAATGGTAAAAGCCGGTTTTACTGAAAAACTCGGCACAGGAAAAACCCTTAAAGCGGAACCAGAAGCGATCTGTCTTGCACCAGAACAGACAGCCTTGATTGTGATTGATATGCAGAATGCCTATACCTCTCAGGGTGGCTATCTGGATCTGGCGGGCTTTGATGTCTCAAAGACCAAGCCCGTGGTTGAAAATATTAAAAAGGCAGTTGATGCAGCGCATGCAGCAGGTATTCAGGTGATTTATTTCAAAAATGGCTGGGATGCGGAATATAAGGAAGCAGGTGGTACTGACTCTCCAAATTTCCATAAATCGAATGCCTTAAAGACTATGCGTAAACGTCCTGAATTACAAGGAAAATTGCTGGCTAAGGGTGGCTGGGATTTTGAATTGATTGATGAGTTAAAGCCACTGCCACAAGACCTGGTGATTGAAAAGCCACGTTATAGCGGTTTCTTTAATACCGCACTGGATAGCATGTTGCGTGTCCGAGGTATTCGCAATCTGGTCTTTGTCGGGATTGCCACCAACGTGTGTGTGGAATCGACGCTACGTGATGGTTTTTTCCTGGAGTATTTTGGTGTCGCACTTGCTGATGCTTGCCATCAGGCAGGTCCAGTCGAAGCGCATGAAGCCAGTCTGTATAACATCAAGACCTTCTTTGGCTGGGTGTCAGATACTGCAAATTTTGTAGAGACCTTTCAAAAAGAAAGTGAGTCACTAAAAGAAACTAAATTAGCTGTAAGCGCATAAAGAATTAAAGATCAGGATTAAGGAAAAAATACTATGCCTAAAGAAATCATTATTCCAGCAGGAACATCGAAACCATTAGCACCGTATGTACCGGCAACCAAGGCAGACAATATTGTATATGTGTCCGGTACATTAGCTTTTGATGAAAATAATAATGTGGTGCATGTTGGGGATGCCGCAGCACAGACCCGTCATATTCTAGAAACTATCAAGCGCGTGATTGAAGAAGCGGGCGGCAGCATGGATGACGTAACCTTTAATCATGTGTTTGTCAAAGACTGGGCAGATTATGCTGCGATTAATGCAGTTTATGCAGAGTATTTCCCGGGAGATAAGCCGGCACGGTATTGCGTACAGACAGGTTTGGTCAAACCTGATGCGCTGGTCGAAATTGCTTCGATTGCCCATATATAAGCCGATCCACCTGATTCAATCTCATTACTAGATGCCCCAGGTCTGAAACTGAACATTGACTTGGGGTAGGGAGAACAGCATGAATGCCAAACTATCTAAAATCATCTCAGAAACAGTTGCAGAAAATAATGCATTAAATAAGGTTTTGGCGACTAAGGCATCGGGTGACATTTTTACCCAGGTTGATCAGCAGATTTTCCGTCAGGGCATGTCCAATTTGGGGGCTGCGGTGAATGTGATTACCACGCAAGGCGATGCAGGAATGGCTGGATTTACCGCTTCGGCCGTATGCAGTGTGACGGATACACCACCAACGTTGCTGGTGTGTCTGAACCGTTCTGCGTCAGTCTATGAAACCTTTAAAAAGAATCAGGTGTTGTGTGTGAATACCTTGGCATCACATCAACAATATCTCTCCAATCTGTTTGGTGGAAAAACACCAATGGCAGAGCGTTTCAGTCAGGGGAACTGGAAAACCTTGGTGACCCAGTCACCTGTACTTGAGGATGCCTTAGTCAGTTTTGACTGCGAGGTGGTCCAATGTTTATCCGTAGGCAGTCATGACGTGCTGTTCTGTGAGGTGAAAGCCATGTGCCAGAGTCGAGGCAATGCGCTGATGTACTTCAACCGTTCTTACTGTGAGCCACACAAAATGTGCTAATTCAATTCAATCCTAATCAAGGAGGGGAAGCCGATGCAAGAAAAAGAAACGTGGTTTCCAAAATTCAAGCCTTACCAAGGCAATCTCGATACCACACCCGTGCAAACAGATGAATATCTGCCTGCTGGAAAAAGTATTATTCTCGGGTTACAGCATGTGTTTGCCATGTTTGGCGCAACCGTGCTGGCACCCTTATTAATGGGGTTTGATCCTAATCTCACGATTTTTATTACCGGGATTGGAACCATTTTATTTTTCCTGATCACGGGCGGTCGATTGCCTAGTTATCTGGGATCAAGCTTTGCCTTTATTGGTGCGGTCGTCGCAGTGACGGGTTATTCAGGGGTTGGAGCCAATCCAAATATAGGATTAGCCCTTGGCGGTACGATTGCTTGCGGTATTGTTTATGCCTTGATTGGTCTGCTGGTGATGAAAACTGGCACCAACTGGATTGAAAAACTGATGCCGCCAGTAGTGACAGGCGTGATCGTGATGATCATCGGTTTGAATCTGGCACCCGTGGCGATTAAGAGTGTTTCAGCGAATCAGTTTGATTCGTGGATGGCATTAATCACCATTATCTGTATCAGTGTGATTGCTGTGTTTACCCGAGGAATGGTACGCCGTCTATTATTGTTATTGGGCTTATTATCTTCCTACCTGATTTATTTCCTTTTCACCAATGTGATGGGCTTCGGACCTGCGATTGATTTTACCAAGGTCAGTGAAGCAGCATGGTTTGGTTTGCCAAATTTCCAGAGTCCGGTCTTTGAAATAAATGCCATGCTAATGATTGCACCAGTGGCAATTATCTTGGTTGCAGAAAATCTGGGACACTTTAAGGCAGTCTCTGCGATGACCGGTAAAAACCTGTCACCGTATATGGGACGCGGTTTCTTTGCTGATGGGGTGTGTACTTCATTGTCAGCTTCTGTCGGTGGTACAGGCATGACCACTTATGCCGAAAATATCGGTGTAATGGCAGTCACCAGAGTTTATGCAACCACTGTATTTGTCTTTGCTGGTATCTTCGCAATTTTACTCGGACTTTCGCCTAAATTTGGCGCAGTGATCAGTACCATTCCAGTGGCTTTATTGGGTGGTGCATCGATTGTCGTATTTGGTCTGATTACGGTGGCTGGTGCGAAAATTTGGGTAGATAACCGTGTTGATTTCACCAAGAACAGTACACTGATCATTGGTGCCGTGTGTCTGATCATGGGTACAGGGAACTATAGCTTGCAGATCGGTGGTTTTGATCTGGGTGGTATTGGTACCGCAACCTTAGCCGCAATTCTATTGAATCTATTCCTGAACCGTGGTGAAGATAAAGAATTACCAGCATCTGAATCAGCTGAAACCGTAACTGAGGTTGAGGCTAAGCCAGTCGCTTAAAATGAGGAGTATTTTTTGAGTCATTCAATTGCATTTTTAGGACTCGGGGCAATGGGCTGGCATATGGCCTCCCATTTGCCAAAATTCGGACATCAGGTTTGGGTCTGGAACCGCACTGAACAGAAAGCTGTAGCGCATGCCGAAACTTTTGCAACTCAAGCAGTGAGTATTGAGCAGGCGGTTCAGGCGGATTTTATTTTTTCCTGTTTGCCGACCAGTCAGGATGTGGAAGCATTGATTGCAGCCCATCCACCCAAACAAGGTGCAATCTGGATTGACTGTACCAGCGGGGTGCCAGAATCTGCCCAGAAACTGGCGAAGCTCCTGGAGAAACAAGGCAGTTTTTATCTGGATGCACCGGTTTCGGGTCAAACGATTGGGGCAGAACGTGGCACTTTAACCGTTATGGTCGGAGGCAATGAACAAGCCTTTGAGCAAGCTAAACCGATCATTGATGCCTTTGCTAGTTTAATTGAATATGTGGGAGAAAGTGGTTCGGGCTTTGCGGTGAAAGCCGTGAATAATACCTTAATGGCGACTCACTTATGGGCATTGGCTGAAGGACTGACTGTACTGAAAGGACAGGGCGTTGATTTAAGCAGTGCACTGAACTGTATTAATCATTCCAGTGGTAAAAGCAGCATGTCGGAAAATATCATGGCGCAGCGTGTACTGAACCGTGAATTTAACAAGACCTTTGCACTGGATCTATTGCAGAAAGATATTGGCATTGCTTTGAAGCTGGTACAACAACAGCAACTGGATTTATCGGTGATGTCTTTGGTTCAGCAAGAGTTTCAGCAAATAGCGAAATCTCAGGCCAGTCAATTAGATTTTTCCGCTGCGGTGCAAGGCTTGGAGCAACGTACTCAAATTGAATTAAGAGGATAAGTTTATTTTTAATTTTTTATTAAACAGAGAAACTATGATTCTTTAATTAAAGAACAATAGATTTATCGATTCAAAATTTAAAAAACCGGGAATTTTAATTCCCGGCTTTATTATTGCTAAGATGGCTAAATAGCCTAAGCAATTCTTAACTCTGCTGATTCGATTGATATTCTTGGATCACTTCAAGCGCTACACGGAAGGCTTCCTGAGTAGCAGGGGCACCGCAGTAAGGCAGGCTATGCAGTAGCACTTCCTGAATTTCTTCAACTGTTGCACCATTATTCAAAGCGCCACGAACATGGCCTTTCAATTCAGTTGGGCTTTTTTGCGCGGTAAGAAAAGCAATGGTAATTAAAGAACGGTATTTACGTGGTAAAATCCCTTCACGTTGCCAGGTTGAGCCCCAGGCATGTTCATTAATCCAGTCCTGCAAAGGCTGAGTAAAAGGAACTGTATTGTCCTGAGCACGTTTTACAAAACTTGCACCCATCACTTCAGTACGGACTTTCAAGCCATTTTCATAATCTTGTTGTGACATCATTGACCCTCAATTTTATTATGGGTCTAGCTTAACGTTTTATCTCTTAAATACCATCGTGCAATAGTCGTAAAAAAGTGGCTGAATAGCCACTTGAAATATCCAAAGTGAAGTCAAGAAATAACTTCACTTTGGAAAGCAAGATCCGATTTAGATAAAAGTTCTATCTAAGGACTGGTTGAATGTGAAGGTGCACTTTGAACTGAAGTATCAGTACCTGTTGCATCTGCTTTCGAAATATGAGGATTTTCAAGTTCCAATACTTCCTGTAAATGCAGATCGAAGACATCAGTCAACATGCTGTCGTAGCGACGCGCATTATAGTCCAGCAACTTATTGGCTTCTTCTTCATTAATAAAGCCTTGTTCATGCGCATCAGCCACATGATCAGCAAAACTGAGTCCTTTAAATTGACCTTTGTTTTCGGCTTTTTTAAAGCGATCCCAAAGCTGCTCAATCTCCAATAACATGGTGAAGGTTGATTCCATACGACCATTCACATCATCTTCCGCTGTGCTATAGAAAACATGCTTTTTCAGTACTTTCCGGAAAGCGTTATCTTCCATCATGACATTTGCGACTTCCTGTTTAAGTCGGTCAGATGGCTTCGCGACAGGGCGGCCAAATGGGAAACAGATAAGTTTGACCATACCAGCAGCAACACCCACCGGGAAATTTGCAAACAGGTCATAAAACGCTTCCTGAGCCGTATATAAAGATTTCTCAATTGCCAATTGTGCATGCAGACGTTCAGCTTCAGTTTTTTTGCTATGTTCAAAGAATTTCAGGATTGCCGTCGCAATAAACAGATGGGCATGAATATCAGCCAGACGGCCAGAAAGCATTTCCTTGCGTTTAATATCACCGGCAAGTAAACCCAGACACATATCTGCAGTCAGGGCAAAGTTGGCACTGAGCCGGTTAATAATCTTGTAATAAGGACGGGTAAAATCAACTGCACTTTGTGGCGCAGCACTCGAACCACCGCTAAAAGCATAGGCAAAAGAGCGGGCAGTCCGGTTAAAGGTATAACCCAGATGCTTAAATAACATAATATCGAATGGATTCAGAGCGGCTTTTGGGTCTTCAGCTTGCAGAAGCTGTAATTCTTCATACAAATAAGGATGGCAACGCATCGAGCCTTGACCAAAGATCATCAATGAACGGCTGAGAATATTGGCGCCTTCGACTGTAATCGATACTGGAATGGCCTGATAGTTGAGAGCCAGGAAGTTACGAGGTCCCATTTGAATCGCACGGCCACCCACGACATCCATACCGTGATTGACAATTTTACGCATGGTCTCAGTGGCATAGTATTTAGCAATTGCCGTCATGACTGCCGGTTTACCACCTTGGTTCAGACCACAAGTCACTAAATAACGGAAAGCTTCCAGCATATAGGCATCACTGGCAATTTCACTATTGGCTTCCTGTACGCCTTCAAATTTACCCACTGAAATCTTGAATTGCTGACGGATTCGAGAAAATGCACTGACATTCAGGTAAGTCATTTCGGCACTGGAGGTAGATAAAGCCGGTAGGGAAATACCACGGCCAACTGCCAGACATTCCATCAGCATACGCCAGCCTTTGCCGGCATTTTTCACGCCACCAATGATCCAGTCTAAAGGAATAAATACATCCTTACCTTCAACAGTACCATTCATAAAAGGGGAGCCAGGATTATGACGTGGACCGACTTTTACCCCTTCATGATTGGCCGGTAGCAAGGCACAAGTAATCCCATAATCTGTTTTATCACCGAGTAAATGATCAGGGTCATACATTTTAAAAGCCAGACCAACCACGGTGGCAATTGGTGCTAGAGTAATCCAGCGTTTGGAGAAATTCATTCTCAGTCCCAAGACTTCCTGACCTTCAAACTGTCCATAGCAGACCACACCGGTATCTGGAATCGCACCGGCATCTGAACCGGCTTCAGGACTGGTCAGACCAAAACATGGGATTTCTTCACCTTTGGCCAGACCGGGTAAATAACGATCTTTTTGTTCATCGGTACCATAATGTAGTAACAACTCACCCGGCCCAAGTGAGTTAGGCACCATACAGCTCACAGCAGCAGTGAGAGAGCGTGAAGAAATTTTGCTCATCACCCGGCTTTGAGCAAAGGAACTAAAGGCACGACCGCCGTATTCTTTGGGAATAATTAGTCCCAAGAAGCCATTATCTTTAATATATTGCCAGATATGTTCAGGCAGCATTTTCTTCTCATGAATTTCCCATTCATCCAGCATGCTACACAGCGTTTCGACTTCGTTATCCAAGAATGCCTGTTCCTCAACGGAAAGTTTTGGATAAGGATAGCTATTAAAGGTTTCCCAGTTCGGCGCACCCATAAAGAGTTCTTTTTCCCACCAGCTGGTGCCGGAATCAAGAGCCTCACGTTCTGTCGGGCTAATGCTCGGCATGGCATCCGCTAATGCCTTATAGGCTGGCCTGGAAATGAAAGACATACGCAAAGGTTCGATCATGACGACCAGACTGATCAGGATCAGAGGAATACCCAGAATCAGTGACCAAGGACTGATAAAGGCACAAACTACTGACATGATAATCAGGGTAATTGCACCAGTGGTACGGGAGAGTTGAAAAAAGAAAATCGCCCATAAACTGGCAATGAGAAGAAGTACGGCGAAAATAAATAGCATTGTTATATTTCTCCAGGGTCATACAATTGTGATGCTGCCGATCTCCCTAAGGTGTCTTCATAAGACTTGATCAATTTTTTTACATCGCTTAAGCAACTGGCAAATTCACAATTGTTGTTGTGAGAACGATCGTTATTAAATATTTCAACGATATATTGAAGTGTTTTATCTGTTTTTGAGATTGTTTGAAAAATGCACAGTCTTCAAGTGAGAACACGCAAAGAAATGTGAAGATAAGTAATAACTTAATCTTTAAGAGAGGGTAGTTAAAATAATTAAAAAGTGAACAAATATAAATTTAGTTAGGCATAAAAAAGCCCTCTACTTGAGAGGGCTTTGATCTAAGTCATTTTAAGCTTCAATTGCCTGTACAGCGATTTTTTTCGCTGGATCAACTTTACGGCGTACTTCCGGAACCGGTTCACCATAGTATTGACGATCTGCAAAGTAACTTGAACGTACCATCGGTGCTGACCAGATATTCTTAAAGCCAAGCTTACGGCCATGTTCTGCATAACGTTCGAATTCTTCTGGCGTTACAAAACGGTCGATTGGCGCATGCTGTTTAGATGGCTGTAGATACTGGCCAATCGTTACATAATCCACGTCATGTGCTTTCAGGTCGTCTAACAGAGCGAGAACTTCTTCTTCAGTTTCACCGATACCGACCATCAAACCACATTTGGTTGGAATTTCTGGGCAATAATCTTTAAACATTTTCAACAGATTTAAAGAGTGCTGATAATCAGAACCTGGACGCATGGCTTTATACAGACGTGGCACAGTTTCGATGTTGTGGTTAAACACGTCTGGTGGACATCCAGTCATGATGCGCAGGGCAATGTCCATACGACCACGGAAATCAGGTACCAGAATTTCTAGCAAAGTCTTTGGACTTAATGCACGAGCTTCTTTAATACAATCTACAAAATGCTGTGCACCGCCATCTAGCAGGTCGTCACGGTCAACTGAAGTGATAACTGCATATTTCAGACCCAGGTTGGCAATCGTTTCTGCCATATGACGCGGTTCATCCGGATCAAGTGCATTTGGACGACCATGTGCCACATCACAGAACGGACAGCGACGCGTACAAATATCACCCATAATCATAAAGGTTGCTGTACCCCCACCAAAACATTCAGGCAGGTTCGGACAGGCCGCTTCTTCACATACGGTATGCAGTTTTTGCTGACGAAGTGTAGTTTTAATACGCTGAACTTCCTCGGGAGCGGCCATTTTCACGCGGATCCAGTCCGGTTTACGTGGCGTTTCAACCGTAGGAACAACTTTTACAGGAATACGGGCGACCTTTTCTGCGCCGCGAAGTTTGATACCCTGTTCAGGTTTACGGTTTTCAGACATATATAACTTTTCCACTGTTTTGAAGGAGGGAGATAAATCAAAGTTAACACTTTTTTAATTATAACGAAACTCGGGTGAAATAGGGCGAAAAGGATTATTCATTTAAAAAATGTTCTTATCACACAATATATGTAAGTTAAATACACCAAATTGGCAGCAATTACGTCATAATATAGCGTAGATTAAAGCAAAATTTTTTAATTTTAAGGAGCGTTGAATGCCACGTAAAAAAGAGGTCGTTAGTGGGACTTTCGTTAAGTACGATGCGGTAGTTCTAGGTTCAGGCCCTGCGGGCGAAGGCGCGGCAATGAAACTTGCCAAATCTGGTAAGCGTGTTGCAATTGTGGATATGCGTGAACAGCTGGGTGGTAACTGTACTCACGTAGGTACGATTCCAAGTAAGGCATTGCGTCAAACGGTATCCAGCATTATCCGTTATCAACGTGATCCAATGTTTCAAAAAGTAGGTGAATGGAAACAATTCACCATGAAACAGGTACTGCGCAATGCACATAAAGTGATTCAGCAGCAGGTGGATACTCACTCACGTTTTTATGACCGTAACAAGATTGATATCTATCATGGTCGTGCTTATATTCAAGACGAAAATACGATCTTTGTATTTACACCAGATGGCATAAAAGAAACCATTATGTTCCAGCAACTGGTGATTGCGACCGGTTCACGTCCATACCGCCCAGAAATTCTTGATTTCAATCATCCACGTGTATTTGATTCAGATAAAATTCTGGATCTGGATTTCTCAATCCAAAAAATCATTATTTATGGTGCAGGTGTGATTGGCTGTGAATATGCATCGATCTTTATTGGTCTAGGACATAAGGTTGACCTAATTAACACCCAACCAAAACTGCTCAGCTATTTAGATGATGAAATCTCTGATGCGTTGTCTTATCACTTACGTGAACAGGGTGTATTGATCCGTCATAATGAACAAATCGACTTCCTTGAAACTTCTGATGATTATGTGGTTCTACATACACAAAGCGGCAAGAAAATTAAGGCAGATGCGATTCTGTGGTGTAACGGCCGTTCAGGGAATACTGACGGTTTAGGCCTTGAAAATATTGGCCTGAAACCAAACAGTCGCGGTCAATTAACCGTGAATGAGCAGTATCAGACTGAAGTCGAAAATATCTATGCTGCAGGTGACGTGATTGGCTGGCCATCATTGGCTTCTGCTGCCTATGACCAAGGTCGTTGCGCAGGTGCTAACATGAGCGGTGAGCAAGATGTTGCACCCGTGACTGATATTCCGACTGGTATTTATACCATTCCGGAAATCTCTTCAATCGGTAAAACTGAGCAGCAGTTGACTGAAGAAAAAATCCCGTATGAAGTGGGTCAGGCTTCTTTCCGTCATCTGGCGCGTGCACAGATTACCGGTGATACGGTTGGTGAATTAAAAATCCTGTTCCACCGCGATACGCTGGAAGTTCTGGGTGTGCATTGCTTCGGTAATAACGCTTCGGAGATTATCCATATTGGTCAGGCAGTCATGAACAGCCCGAACAATACGATCAAGTATTTTGTGGAAACTACATTCAACTATCCAACGATGGCAGAAGCTTACCGTGTGGCAACCTTGAATGGTATGAACCGTTTATTCTAATTTGATTTATTCAGGTTAGATCAAAAACCCGCAGGTTTGGCTTGCGGGTTTTTTATTTTCCAGATTGAAAAAATTCAATCTTGTCAGTAATGCTGGAAATTAGGCTGCCATTTTGCGGCATTCTTCAGCACAGCGACGGCAAGCTTCGGCACATTGCTGGCAATGATCATCCTCATGATGGCCACATTCTTCTACACAATAATCGCAAGCTTTAGCACATAGCTCGCAAATCTCTTTGATAAATGGAGATTGCTTTTGTTGCATGCGGGCGCAGAGCTGACACAGATCAGCACAGTCCAGACAGCGCTGAATACATTCCCGCATCATTTCTAAATGTTCTTCTTTCAGGCAGGCACTGGCACAGTTGGTACAGGCCAGCGAGCAGGTCATACATGCGCGGACACAATCTGAAAACTGAATCTCGTTCATTTTTTTCTCCTTTTTGCGGCTATAGTAATCGCTTGTTTTTAATACGCTAAGCAGAAAAGGAAAAATACACTAGGCAGTTTGAGTGAGAAAAAGTAATCCAATCACCGATTTTGTTAAAAGCTGTATTTTTAAAAAATTTAATTTAAAACCTCTATCCTGATATTCCCAAAATAGGATGACTAAAAATTTAAAAATAAAACCATTGAGGCGGTCATTCCTCAATGGCGGAAAATCTACATGATGAGTCGTTATTGTCGAAGGCTTAAATGACCTTTCTCTTTATTATATTTTTATGGTGATTAAAATGGACGACTACCTGCCAGGCTGATACGTTTTAATAAACGGCGCTGATCAGCAGGGAAAGGACGGCGTGAATGTAGAGTAACCTGATTGTCCCAGAACACGATATCGCCTGCTTCCCAATGGTGCTCATAAGCGAATTCAGGTTTTAAGACATGCTCACGTAATTTTGCAATCAGTTCATTGCCTGCCTGATCATCATAATTTACCAACTCAACTTCGGTATGAGTATTTAACCAAAGTGCTTTACGGCCAGATTCAGGATGGGTACGTACCAGTGGGTGCGGGTAGGCATGACCTAAAATTGGCTGATCTTTAAAGCGATATTTTGGCATATTACCTGCATAAGCATTACCACCTTTATTGCTCTGGAAGCGTACAAATGGATTATAGGTAATGAGCTGTAACTGATCGATTTTTGCTTTGGTTTTTTCATCTAAGGCTTCATAAGCCTTGATGGTATTGATCCAGGACGTCTGGCCACCGTCTTTTGGCAGTTCAATGGCATAGAGTAAAGAGCCAAAAGAAGGTAATGGTGTCCACTGGTGATCGGCATGCGGTGCAAGTTCACCGTGACCGGTGTAATCCCCTTGACCGACTGCATTGGAAACTGGTACGACATCAGGTGGAGTGCCCGTATCTGTTTTAGAAGCCAGCACTGGCGTGTCGGCATCTGGACGGAAAATCGAACCGAAATAGGTGGCAAATGCCAGATACTGTAGATCATCCAGACTTTGATTCTTAAAGATCAGGATCAATTGTTCAGCCAGAGCCTGCTTCAGACGCAGGATGGTTTCGCCAGATTGGGCTTTACGGGCATCGAGGCCATAAACCACTGCGCCTAGGGCTTGATCTGCCTGCGGGACAATTTTGATTTCATCAGTATTCTGGAACTGATCTTGCTGATGCCAGCGTGGTGCATCGTGAATGGCTTGTGAAAGTTGGGTCAAGCTTGTCATTGGAAAGTCTCTGAATTTTCTTGTTGCAGAAAATCTAAAAAAAACCAGAGCAAAAATAAAATCAAAAGAATTGCTAAACTTATGAAAAACCGAATAAAAATATCTAAATGATTGATTTGATATCTTTTAATTAATATGGCAAAACAAAGTCCTAAAGCTGCTGAAAAATGTCAAATATTTGACAATTAATGTGCACAAAACGCCTGATTAAAGTACTCAAACAGTTCTGGAGTCTGGCTCCAGAGCCATAAAGAAGTAGAGAGGAGAAGTACCATCGCTACCGCAATGGAAAGCTTGAGCAGAAAGGTCGAATCAGTCATGTACGATTTGCTCCTCATTTACCCATAAGTGCACCAGTACGCCAAAAATACTTAAGGCAATCGACAACATCCATACCGCATTATAGTTACCACTCATGTCATGGTTTAAACCACCGAGCCAGCCGCCAAAGAATGAACCGACCTGATGGGTAAAGAATACAATCCCGCTGAGCATAGTTAGATATTTCACGCCAAACATGTTGGCAACAATACCGTTAGTGAGCGGTACGGTAGAAAGCCATAATAATCCCATGATGACACCAAACGCATAGACCGTCCAGGTGCTTAAAGGCAGCATCAGAAAGGCGATAATCGCAATCCCGCGCAAACCGTATAAACCCATTAGCAGACGTGGTTTGGAATACTTTCCACCGAGCCAGCCAGCCGTATAGGTACCGACAACATTAAATAGGCCGACCAGCGCCAGGAAAATGGTGCCAGTTGTAGCATTGAACCCATGATCAATCAGATAACCCGGCAGGTGAATCCCGATAAAGACCACCTGAAAGCCACAGACAAAAAAGCCCATCGCCAGAAACCAGAATGGCTTATGGTTTTTGACTACCACTAAAATCTCTTTAAAGCTGAGTGATACCTTATTCGGTGTAGGAGTCGCATTCGGATCGACATACATCGGGGCTTTTAGCATCCAGGCCAAAGGTACAATCAAAGCGATTAAAATTGAGCTAACGACAAGTGCTGCTGACCAGCCGACATTTTGTAAAAGTAATAATGTTGAAGGCAGCATAATAAACTGGCCGAAGGAGCCTGCTGCACTGGCAATCCCCATTGCCAGACTACGTTTTTCAGGTGGTGCAGCTCGTCCAACCGCAGATAATAAAACCGGGAAAGAGGTGGCAGACAAGGCCAGACCTAAAATCAGCCCGACGCTGAGATTCAACAATAATCCGGTTGAACTGACAGCCATCAATAACAGGCCAAGCGCATATAAGGCACCGCCAATGGCAACAACAATCTTGCTGCCATATTTATCAGCGAAGGCACCAGTAATGGGCTGAACAGCACCCCAGATCAGGTTCTGCATGGCAATGGCTAAACTAAAGACATTATGACCCCAGCCAAATTCTTCACTCATTGGCACCAGATACAGGCCAAATGCATGACGAATCCCCAAAGATAAAGCCAGAATAATGGCAGCGCCAATCAGCATACAAATCAGGGTTCTGGAAAATTGACTGTCAGCCATAAGTCATTCATGCATATAAAGTTGATAGGTATAGTATTCGATTCAACCTAGAGAGGCGATAAAATAAAAATTAATCAAACGATAAATTTTTTTTATAGCTGCATAGAACGTCAGAAAACAGAACAACGGCCGTAGCCGTTGTCCTGAAGTATTCAGTTTTTTTTAATGAAAGAATTAATTGATTAGAAACGCATCCCGAATCCGGCATAGGCCAGAATTGGATTGACTTCAATATCGGCTTTGGAGCGAATCAGTTCACCTAGATTTGCATCTGTTACCGTAATCGTGGTGTCATTTTTCAGATGAGCATAAGATACAGAACCTACCGCGAACCAGGTATCATTAAAGTCATAAGTGAAGCCGACAGTCGCGACAGGAGCAAAAGCATCAGACGCTTCCAGATCAACTTTTGGATTAGCACTACTTTCTATCCCATCTAGAGAAGCGCCAGCTTTGCCTTCCTTAATGTTGGCAATCATATGACCGGCTTTAATCAGGTCTTGTTCAGTACTTGAATTGATTTCCAGTTCATTGAAATAGGCATACATGAGTCCAAGCCCGACATAAGGACGGAATTTATTGACACCTGTTTTGCCAAAATGGTACTGAAATTCAAAAGCCGGGGTCCAGGCACGTGCAGATGCTGCCGGTCCATATGCTTCCAGATCCGTAATCGGGATGTCATTTTTTAAGTCAATACTCGGTAAATCAATGCCACCCGGTATTTGAGGAATTAAATCAATACTTGGCGTTGCCATTGCAGAGAATGGTGCATAAATCTTGCCTTTACCTTGCAAGTCGACTTTGGGAGGAATGCCGGCTTTTATTTCCAGTGAGACATTGTCGGTAAAGAAATAGTTGGTCATGATCCCGAGTGTAGTGACATCATCAGCTTCCAGACCTGTTCCAGCATTATTCCAGCTTTCCAAGCCATAAATCTCTGCACTGCCACTTAAATTGCCAGATAAAGTTTTTCCGCCTAAGCCATCGATGAGGTTAATGAAGCCGGTTGAAAGATTCGACTCCATAGCAGGATCAAGATTGCCTTTGACTGCAGCGATCGAGATGTCACCAACTTTAGCCGTTTCACCATCTTGAACTGCTGTATTTACCGCAAATGGTTGTGCTTTTCCTTGTGGCATGACATGCAGTGCACCGACTGAAACGGAAAATCGCTTAAAGCCATCGCCATCCTGTAGGCTGAAATATGGGGATTCTGCATGTGCAAGCAGGGGTAGTGTGGCTAGACCTGCCATGCATACCATGATTGTCTTCATTGTTCAGAGGACTCCTTGTCCGTGCTAGTTATTTGTTTTTCTATTGAACAATTTAGTTAAATCTCACCAATTTACACAGTTACAGAACGAGTAGTGAAAAGTTAACAGAAAGTAAAAAATTCCAAAATTTGTATAAATTGTATTAATAAAATATATATTTATGTAAAAATTATTATGAATAGTGAAGATAAATAGGATATTAATTTTTATAAAATTTTCAGTTTTATCGAAGTAATAGAATAATAAGTGAGTAACATTTTTCTCATTAATCTAAGTTTTAAATAATGATTTAAGTTTTCTGCTCTGGACGTAATTTATACAAGAAATCAGCAAATTTTCCGCTCAAAACCTACTAGAAAAAGCTTGAATAAATTTAGCTAACCGATGCTACACAGCAGATAGAGTTTTTTTGTACAATAGCCGCATAAATTATTGAGTATTGCGCATGAGCTCCCAAAATTCTCCCAAGAAAAAGCCACTGGTTAATTTACCGTTTCCATTAAAACAGGCAGAGCAATCTGCTTCAGATGAAGTTCTGGAAGATCTGCGACCTAAACCGCAGCGTTATGCCGACCGGACTTGGATGCCACCTCGTGGTACACGCCGTTCAATGGGCAAACGTTAAAAAATAAAAAAGCCATGAAGTTCATGGCTTTTTTATGAGTAAAATTTGAGATTTTCTTAGCGAACTGTTTTACGCGCCTTATTTTCAGGTTTTGGCGGGGCAATCTCACGATCGCCTTTCCAGACATCAATAAAGTCTTTTTCATTGATATTATAAAGTTCCAGTAGCGCCAGAATTACGGCACCAAACAGCATGGAACCTTCAGAATTATTCTGAAAGTCAAAAATCTTGCCATTCAGGTTATGCAGAATATCTTCAATCTCGAATACACGATCACGACCATTGCTGTCGACCGGATAAATCTGAGTATTGAGCAGAATTTTGGCCAGACTCTTTTCATTATCGGTCAGTGCCAGAACATCAATCAGCTCATCTGTCGCCGGAGTAAAAATCACTGAATCCCGAAAGATGGTATGCAGGAATTGCGACGTAATTTTCGGAAGCGCTTTTTCTACAAAAGGCCGGAAAGATTGCGGAAAAATGACATTGTGAGAAATGCCTTTGAACATTGGAGCGATCTCTTCGACTTTATAACCAGCAATGCCACAACCGACCGAAGTAATAAAATATTTAATTTTAGGATGGTTCTTGGTGTAAATCTTGAAGTCATCAATATAGTGCTGGATCTGTGAGAGAGGCATCTGTTGCAAATGCTCATTCATAGTCGGAATGGCATAACTTTGACCTGCCCAGCCACGACCAACCCCCATGACCGCCCCAAAATGCTCATAAGCTGTTCTGGCTGCTCCTCCGGCATGTTGTCCAGCCAAGTTGCTTCCGAAAACAAATACCGTATTTTCTGGCAGAGATTTAACAATACTTTCATCGTGATAATGGTAAGTCATGGCTTTTTTATTCGATGTCCTGATTAGCTTCATGTTGCCTTTGAATTGAATAAGGGTCAAGGTATTATTATGCAGGACTAGCCAAACAGATAGGACAATATTCCACCCATGATCCAAAACAGCATACCGAGTAAACCTAAATAAAGTTGTTGTCTGAAAATGCTTAATTTATTCTTTTGCACAAGTGATACTCATGGGTGAGTTTTAAAAAAAGTGTTTTTGAATAAGAAAGTAAATAACGCTAACTAAATAGAAAAGGCCCAAACAAAATATGATTGTGCCCATATAGCGAAACTGATTCTTAGTCACGATTTCACGATACTCTTTATCTTTCATTATCCTGCCAATTTTTTATAATTTTTAAAGATCTCAATTTTATATTGATTGTTGCATAATTCAAAATTGATTTGGATTGATCTGTACCTTATTCATTAAATCTAAGTAAAGTAAAGCACTATAAAATAATGACAATGATACTGTTTTATTTTACCAAACAGAAACCTGGATAGGGATTGAGTAATTCAGTTTTACCCCCATAATAAATTGAGTCGATATCCGCAGTGAAATGATTAAAGCTATGAGTGATAAACAACCCTTTGAACTGGTGACCAATTATCAACCTGCTGGCGATCAGCCACAGGCCATTGAAAAGCTGGTCAAGGGTATAGAAAAAGGCTATCACGATCAGCTTTTGCTGGGGGTTACCGGTTCAGGTAAAACCTATACTATGGCCAATGTCATCGCCCGTACCCAGCGTCCGACTATTGTCATGGCCCATAACAAAACGCTGGCTGCACAGCTCTACGGTGAATTTAAAGCATTTTTCCCGAATAATGCGGTTGAATATTTCGTCAGTTATTATGACTACTATCAGCCAGAAGCCTATGTGCCATCTTCAGATACCTTTATCGAGAAAGATGCGGCAATTAATGACCACATTGACCAGATGCGTCTTTCGGCCACCCGTGCACTTTTAGAACGTCGCGACGCAATTATTGTCGCTTCAGTGTCTGCGATTTACGGTCTGGGTGATCCGAATGCCTATATGAGCATGTTGCTGCATGTGGTCGAAGGCGACCGTATTGGACGTGATGATATTATTCGCCGTCTGGTTGAAATGCAGTATTCGCGTAATGAACTGGAATTCCTGCGCGGTACCTATCGTATTCGTGGTGAGATCATTGATATTTTCCCAGCCGAATCGGATCAGGATGCCATCCGGATTGAGCTGTTTGATGATGAAGTCGACTCCATTCGCTGGTTTGATCCTTTAACCGGGAAAATGATCCGTAAAGTGCCGCGTGTCACGATCTATCCTAAAAGTCACTATGTAACACCGAAAGACAATTTGGCTCGCGCGATTGAAACCATTCGAGATGAATTAAAAGAACGTCTGGTCTTTTTCCGTGAAAATGACAAGTTGCTGGAAGCTCAGCGGATCGAGCAGCGTACCCGTTATGATCTGGAAATGATGCAGCAGCTCGGTTATACCAACGGTATCGAAAACTATTCACGTCATTTATCGGGTCGTCCGGCAGGCGAAGCACCGCCGACGCTTTTTGATTATGTACCCGATGATGCCTTGCTGATTATCGATGAATCGCACGTGACTGTTCCACAAATTGGAGCCATGTACAAAGGTGACCGTTCCCGTAAAGAAAATCTGGTGAATTACGGTTTCCGCTTGCCAAGTGCACTGGATAACCGTCCAATGAAATTTGAGGAATGGGAACGTATTGTACC
Organism: Acinetobacter sp. YH12046; assembly: GCF_013419905.1. Lineage (NCBI taxonomy): Bacteria > Pseudomonadati > Pseudomonadota > Gammaproteobacteria > Moraxellales > Moraxellaceae > Acinetobacter > Acinetobacter sp. YH12046. The sequence continues at coordinate 124,558 of NZ_VOZF01000005.1, read as the reverse complement.
GACGACCGTGTACGTCAGTGCCACACCTGCACGATATGAACTGGAAAAATCTGAACAGGTAGTCGAGCAGGTGGTTCGTCCAACCGGTCTGATTGATCCGGAAATTGAAATCCGTCCAGTCTTGACACAGGTCGATGATGTATTGTCTGAAATCAATATTCGTAAGGAAATGAATGAGCGTGTGCTGGTGACGACCTTGACCAAGCGTATGGCGGAAGACCTGACATCCTATTTAAAAGAATATGGAATCAAGGTGGCCTATTTGCACTCCGATATTGATACTGTTGAGCGTGTGAAAATTATTCATGAGCTGCGTACCGGTGTGCACGATGTTCTGGTCGGCATTAACCTGCTGCGTGAAGGTCTAGATATGCCAGAAGTTTCACTGGTTGCGATTTTGGATGCGGATAAAGAAGGTTTCCTGCGTTCAGAGCGTTCACTGATCCAGACCATTGGTCGTGCAGCGCGTAACTTGAAAGGTAAAGCGATTTTGTATGCGGATCGCATTACCGATTCTATGCAAAAAGCGATTGATGAGACTGAACGCCGTCGTGCCAAACAGATCCAGTTTAATGAAGAGCATGGCATTACACCACGTAGTGCAGTACGTCAGGTGATTAAGGAAATTGATACAGGCGAAGTGCTGGATGATGAAACTATTGAGCTGAAAGCTTCCGATCAGGCCCGTGCAATTAGTGCAGATGAACGCCATATCATGGCCGATCCAAAGATGTTCGCGAAGCATATCAATAAACTGGAAAAAGAAATGCTCAAGGCTTCAAAAGAACTACAGTTTGAGCAGGCTGCACGTATACGGGATGAAATTTTACGTTTAAAAGCGCAGATGTTAAGTTAGGTCTGTGTGTAAATTACAGATTTAAATTACGTAAAATCAATCACAAACCTAACATAATGCTACAAAATATGTCTGCGGATGCCGCTATTGTAAGTACGAAATATTCATGTTGAAAATTTTGTCCTGATCAAATAGGTATCGTATGACAACTAAAAATAATCTCCCTCATGCGGGATTGAAACTTGCAAAAATTGCAGTGGGTAGTGCAGTTCTACTTGGACTCGGGGCTGCAACCATGGCTTATGCCAAGAACGATTCTTTACCCACTGTAGAGAAAGTTGAACTGGACCGTTATTTGGGCACCTGGTATGAAGTGGCTCGTAAGCCACTTACATTCCAGAACAAGTGTGATCGTGACGTTACGGCGACGTATACATTAAATGAAAATGGTAACGTTAATGTAGATAACCGCTGTATCCAGAAAAATGGTCAGGTGACTCAATCCGTAGGTGAGGCATACATTCAGAATGCACCTTATAACACCAAGCTTAAGGTAAGTTTCTTACCAGAGTTTATTCGCTGGTTACCAGTGGGCCGTGGCGATTATTGGGTATTGAAGCTGGATGATAATTATCAAACCGTACTGGTCGGTGAGCCAAAACGTAAATATATGTGGGTATTGTCACGTGATCCTCAACTGGATCAGAATGTGGTGAATGAATACCTGCAATATGCGCAATCTGTGGGTTATGATTTGAGTGATGTGATTCATACCAAACAAACCCAACAGGCAAGAAAATAAAAGGCCACTCGGGCTATGTATAAAAACCATGCTTCGGCATGGTTTTTTAATGCTTTCTTTTTTGAATCATGTATTTTGCCTTGTTGTCACCTTTGGTCAGATGAATCTTCAAGCTTTATTTTAGACTAATCGTTATAATGCGCCGGAATGATTTTGGGTTTGAAGCATGTATAAAGGCATTGCATTATCGGTATTAGCATCAGTGGTATTTGGTGTCCTGTATATATTCACGCCATTGTTGCAGCCTTTAGACAGTGAACAAACCTTTGCCTGGCGGATGCTGGCGACCATTCCATTTTTGACTGCGTTCATGTGGTGGTCAGGTGACCTCAGCCATATCACTCAAATTTTAAAACGCATTCTCAAACAACCTGCTTTTCTGCTCTGGTTGATCATCAGTTCCCTGTTATGTACGACACAGTTGTGGCTCTTTTTATGGGGACCAATTAATGGCCGCGGTTTACAGGTATCCTTGGGATATTTCCTGTTGCCCTTAGTCATGGTGCTGGTCGGATGTGTGCTTTATAAGGAAAAACTATCGCGCTGGCAGATGGCAGCAGTCGCACTGGCCATATTAGGTGTGGGACATGAAATCTGGCGGATTGGTTTCATTGCCTGGGAAACGGTCTATGTGGCACTGGCATATCCGCTGTACTTCTTTATGCGCCGTAAATTCCAGACGGATCATTTAGGCGGTTTCTGGTGGGACCTCTTCATCATTCTGCCTGTCGCGATTTATCTGGGCTTTATTCATAGCGATTCCATGCAATTGATTCTTAATGCGCAGCATCTGATTTTTGCGGTATTGGGTCTAGGCTTTTTAAGTGCGTTAGGATTGGGAAGCTATATTCTGGCAAGCCGCTATTTGCCTTTTGTCATCTTTGGGCTATTGAGCTATCTGGAGCCAGTACTTTTGGCTTTTGCGTCTATGGCATTAGGGGAGCGGGTTGAAGCCGGCGAATGGCTGACCTATCTTCCGATCTGGCTGGCCGTCGTATTGTTGGTAATTGAAGGTATACTACACATTATTGAACAACGAAAAAGACGCCTGACACTAGCACAAAATTTAGAGCGTTATCAGAAACGTTTAGATTCTTGAATGATAAATTTGGCTGAATAAACAACATTTAACAAAAATCTGGTTTTTACAGGGAATAGATGATTTTTCAAATTTTAAATGCAAAATCATCTGACTAATTACAATTATTTTCAAAATTTATAGTGAATATATCGGATTTTCGGCCAGAGTTAATCAGCTTTTGATTCAAACTTGCGGCCAATTCCATTACAATTATCGGGTTTTGAAATTTATGCTTAGATTTACAATTAATTAGAGGACGTATCTGTGAGCAAAGACACTATCGTTGCCCTCCATGCAGAGCACCAAGGTCGTTGGAAAAACCGTGAAGAACTTGCGGAACGTATGATTGCCCTAGTAGGTCAGTTATATCGTGAAAAAAATATCGTAGCTACAGTTTACGGTCGCTCTTTAATTAACCGTTCTGTAATCCAGATCCTTAAAGCGCATCGTCGTACTCGCGTATTAGACGTTGAGCTTTCTGTTGTAGACACTTTCCCAATCCTTGAAGCATTGGCAAAAGTGGAAAACATCGGTACTGCTGAAATTGATCTAGGCAAACTTGCTGTTGAATTCAAAGCAAAAGGTGGTGATGTTAACGCATTCGTTGCTGACGCTGTGAAATCACTTGAAGGCAATGCAACTTCTGTAGAAGGTAAAGACGTGGTGCTTTACGGTTTCGGTCGTATCGGTCGTATCCTGGCCCGTTTGATGATCAGCCAGTCAGGTCTAGGCCGCGGCTTGAACCTGAAAGCAATCGTAGTTCGTAAATCATCTGACGGTGACCTTGAAAAACGTGCGTCTTTATTACGTCGTGACTCAATCCACGGTCCATTTGCGGGTACGATTTCTGTAGACGAAGAAAACGAAGCAATCATTGCAAACGGCCAGTTCATCAAAGTGATCTATGCATCTAATCCATCTGAAGTGGATTACACTGCATACGGTATCGAAAATGCTTTAGTGATCGACAACACTGGTAAATGGCGTGATGCTGAAGGTCTTGCTCAACACCTGAAATGTCCAGGCGCTGCTCGCGTAATTCTGACTGCACCTGGTAAAGGTGACATGAAGAACGTTGTATTTGGTGTGAACCAGGCTGACATCCTTGATGAAGATCAAATCATCTCTGCTGCAAGCTGTACTACCAATGCGATCACTCCAACACTGAAAGTGTTAAACGACAAATACACAGTGATCAATGGTCACGTTGAAACAGTTCACTCGTTCACAAACGACCAGAACCTGATCGACAACTACCATAAAGCTGATCGTCGTGGCCGTGCTGCAACATTGAACATGGTTATTACTGAGACTGGTGCTGCTAAAGCGGTTGCGAAAGCACTTCCTGCACTGAAAGGCAAGTTGACTGGTAACTCTGTACGTGTTCCTACGCCAAACGTATCTCTTGCAATTCTGAACCTGACTTTAGACAAAGAAGTTGATCGTGATGAAGTAAATGAATACATTCGCCAAATCTCAATCAATTCTAACCTTCAAGGTCAAATCGGTTATACAAACTCGACTGAAGTTGTATCTTCTGACTTTATCGGTTCTCGTACTGCAGGTGTATTCGACGCTCAAGCGACCATCACTTCAGGCAACCGTTTAACTTGCTACGTTTGGTATGATAACGAAGTAGGTTATAGCTGCCAGGTACTTCGCATTGCTGAACAAATGGGCGGCGTAAGCTATCCAAAAGTTCCTGCTGAAACAAATGCATAATTTGTAGAAGTCATCTAAAAAAAGAGCCTCTTTTGAGGCTCTTTTTTATTGTGGAAAATAAAGTTGGCCAATCAGCTTAATAAAATCATATACATTAATTGATGGAAAATTCACCTTGATACGCTCATATGAATCTGTTAGCTTACAAATGGTAAGTACATTAAAAATAGTAAGTAATAACTAAAAACCGTGATCAAGAAAGGAACTCTTCAATGACCAAGTATGCAATCAGTCCATTGTTGGGACAGGTGCTATCTAATGAATGCCCATCCCGTGAAATACTGGAACATCTCACCAATAAATGGTCAGTGCTAGTATTGCGCTGTTTAAGTGAAGGTGTACATCGCTTTAGTGAGCTGAAACAGCGAATTGAAGGGGTCAGTGAAAAAATGCTGGCGCAAACCTTAAAAATGTTGGAGCAAGATGGTTTTATTTTAAGAACGGTTTATCCCGTTGTGCCACCCAAAGTGGAATATCAATTGACCATTACCGGTTCGCAAGCAGCAGAAAAAATAAACTATTTGATTGGCTGGGTAGAGCGCAGTTTGCCAGAGATTTTGGAAAATAAAGAGCGTGTTACTAAATAAAAATTAAATTGCTTTTGGGGGAAGCAATAAATGGATAAATCAGAAAATTTAGTTGCTCGATTATTGGCAGTGTACGCAATTATCCTAACTTTATGCATCGCAATTTATGCGATCTTTCGACTTTTAGAAGTTGATCTCACTTTAGCGACTAATCTTTTACTTTGATCAGCTTCAATCTTTGCTCCAATAGCAGTATTGATGACTTATACGAGTTGGAGAGAGCAGAAAGGGAGTGAAATTCTATCTAGTATGTCTAAAGATAATTATGCATCTTTGCTTGAATTAGAGAATCATTTGATAGATGTAGCAAATGGTGTGAAATATCAATTTAGATCATGGCAATTAAGTGAAAATAGAGAAAAACTTTTTAATAACCAGTATCTTTTTGAAATTGAAAAATTAAAAGATCGAACATCTTCACTCAAAAAGAATCTGGATATGATAGTTCGGTATCAAGAGGAAAATATAGAATTAAAGACATTGGTAAATAATTTTAATTCTGAATGTGAGTTGGTGAATGAAGGTATAAAAGAACTCTGTGATCATATTGGAACATATGGTAATGATGATACTTACTTTAAAGCTAATTATTTAAAATATGAAAATGATCTTGATATGACAGTAGGTGAAGCTAATAAATCGAATCAAGAGCTTAGAAATTATCTCATCAACCTTGTTTTTTATAAAACTTAATAAGACAGTTTCTAATTTTCTTTTGGATTACAAATAAGTTATTTTTTCAAAATCAACTCAATCAAAGAGTAAAACACAATCAAGAAAATTAAGCTTAAAGCAGTAAATCACTTCAACTATAAGAAAAGACCTAACTCAAATTTAAGCCAAGTAAAAATATTTTGTTGATCTTTATTTTGTATAAGTTCCTCACAATAATTTCTTGATAAATCGTCAATCTGTATCAGCTTTTTGCTTGAATAATATAAAATAATCTTAAATTGGGTCTTCTTCATGGAAAGCCCAATAAATATAGTCGAGAAATGCTTTAAAATATGGCAGAATAGGCGGTTTTTAAAGTTTTTAGAGGATTGGCATTATGCGCTTTGTTGATGAAGCAGTCATTACCGTAGAGGCTGGCGACGGTGGCAATGGCGTAGCCAGTTTTCGCCGTGAAAAGTTCGTACCATTTGGTGGTCCAGATGGTGGTGATGGTGGTCGTGGCGGCAGCATTTATATTCAGGCTGACGACGACACGAGTACCCTTGTAGATTATCGTTATACCCGTAAATTTCGCGCTGAACGTGGTAAAAACGGTGCTGGCGCAAACTGTGCTGGTCGTGGTGGCGAATCAGTTATTTTAAAAGTTCCTGTAGGAACAACTATCGTCGATTCAGAATCTGGCGATATTATTGGCGATCTGGTTGAAGATGGCCAGAAAGTATTAGTGGCACATGGCGGTCAAGGTGGTTTGGGTAATACCCACTTTAAATCATCAACCAACCGTTCTCCGCGTAAATGTACGCATGGTACCAAAGGCGAATTCCGTGAAATCCGCCTTGAGCTGAAAGTACTGGCTGATGTGGGCTTGCTTGGCATGCCAAACGCAGGTAAATCAACCTTTATCCGTGCAGTCTCTGCAGCAAAACCAAAAGTGGCAGATTATCCGTTTACGACCATGGTACCTAATCTGGGTGTAGTGGATGCGGATCGTCACCGTTCATTTGTAATGGCGGATATTCCAGGTCTGATCGAAGGTGCGGCAGAAGGTGCAGGTCTCGGGATTCGCTTCCTGAAACATTTGGCACGTACCCGTATTCTGCTTCACATTGTCGATGTTCAACCGATTGACGGTTCAGATCCAGCTTACAATGCCAAAGCGATTTTGAATGAGTTGCAAAAATTCTCCCCAACACTTTCAAAATTACCGGTGGTATTGGTTCTGAATAAGGTCGATCAGCTTGCTGTAGATACTCGCGATGAATGGTGTAATCACATTCTTGAAGAATTGCAGTGGGAAGGTCCTGTCTTTAAAACTTCAGGCTTAACGGCTGAAGGAACTAAGGATGTGGTGTATTACCTGATGGATCAAATCGAGCAGCAACGCGAACGCGAAGTTGAAGATCCTGAATACGCAGCAGAGATGAAAGAATTCCGTGATCAGCTTGAAGCTGAAACACGTGAACAAACGATTGCTGCGAAAGAAGCTTATCGTGAAATGCGTCGCGCTCAACGTCTGGGCGGCGATGACTTTGATGATGAAGATGATGACGACAGCGACGTAGAAGTATATTACGTACGTTAATCTTTTAAAGATAAGTCTGAGGACAAGATGATAGAAGTGGTAGATGGGCAACGTCAGCTCAAGGGTTGTAAACGAATCGTTGTTAAAATCGGATCATCTTTACTCACAGCAAACGGGCAAGGTTTAGATTTAGATGCTATCTCGCATTGGGCGGGACAAATCGCGGATCTACACAATGCCGGACACGAGATTATTCTCGTTTCTTCCGGAGCTGTGGCTGAAGGTATGGTTCGAATGAAACTTGAGAATCGACCCACCGATCTACCCAGTCTTCAGGCTTGTGCTGCCATTGGTCAGATGGGTTTAATCCAGACCTGGTCAAGTGTGCTGGAAAAACACAGCATTCAAACTGCTCAGGTGTTATTGACTCATGATGACCTGGCAGACCGTCGTCGCTATCTCAACTCTTGTGATGCTTTGCAGCACCTGATTGACTGGCATGTGATTCCGGTCATTAATGAAAATGACACGGTTTCTACTGACGAAATTCGCTTTGGTGATAACGATACCTTAGCTGCGATGGTGGCGGGACAAGTTCACGCAGATCTGCTGATTATCCTGACTGATCAGGAAGGCATGTTTGACTCGGATCCACGTTCTAATCCGGATGCCAAACTGTTCCATACCGTGCGTGCCATGGATGAAAGCCTGTTTGATATGGCAGGCGGCGGCGGAAAATTTGGTCGTGGCGGTATGCTGACCAAAGTCCGTGCTGCACGTCTGGCTGCGAAATCTGGTTGCCCAACCTTGATCGCTAGTGGTGATAGCGACAATGTTTTATCGCGCCTGATGGCAGGTGAAATGTTGGGTACGTTATTTATCACTGATGATGATCGCATGACTGCACATCAGCAATGGTTGGCAGCGCATCTGCAAACCGCAGGTCGTTTGGTAATTGATGATGGTGCGGTTAAAGCCATTAAAGAGAATCACCGTAGCCTGTTGCCGGTCGGTGTCAAAGCGGTAGAAGGACATTTTGACCGTGGTGATGTGGTTGAATGTGTTGACCGACAAGGTCACCGCATTGCTGTAGGACGTGTCAACTTCAGTTCACGTTCAGCGGAAATCGTGAAAGGTCTGGCCTCAGATAAAGTGCATCAGGTCTTGGGTGAAGCGCGTTCTTTAGAGATGATTCACCGTAATCATATGGCGATTTACTAAATCTTCGGTCTATAAAAAAATCCCGCTTTCGAGCGGGATTTTTTTATGACATTTGGATTAAGTTTATTTAATCCATCCCATTCGAATAAAAGGCTTAAACAGGAATTGATGAATACTGAAAATAAAGCTCATGATTTTATTCTCATATTTCCACCAGAGCGGTAAGCCGGCAAGATTGACTGCTAAAGCAATCAGGAATGCTCCCACCATATCAATCGGAAAATGTACACCCACATAAACCCGTGACCAGGCTACCAGCCAAGCAGTCCAGAGCAGGATTCGTCCCAAATCACGTTGTGCTGAGAAATAATAGGCAAAGGCAATCCCGCTAAAAATACTCATGTGATTGCTTGGGAATGAACCTGTAGGTGCGTGCTCAATCAGGGTTTGACCAACCTCCATGACAAAAGGGCGGGGTGTGTTTAGAACGGCAGATAATACCTCGCTAATCGACAAGGTGATTGCTGTGAAGATCGCAGCTTTAATAATCCCTGTTTTGATTTCACGACTGCCACGCAGCCAGGTAATAGCAAAAATCAGCAGGAATACATACACCAGATCATGCGCTATCAGACTGGCATAGTTAATCATCCAGATCGAGGCTTGGTCAGGTACATTGAGAAGATGAAACAGATACAGGTTTAGTTGATCGAGTAACATGAGGAGAGAGGGCTGACACAAATGTCCGTTACTCTAAACCGATCAAAGCTCAATTCATATCTGAGTTTGTATGAATTTGTAGCATCGATTTTTCACAGAATATTCAAGTGATAAAAAACCACCCAAAAGGGTGGTTTTTAAACATCTGAATAATTTTATTAAGACTTATTTAAACTGAATAGAACCATTGGCATTGACGGTCATTTTGGATTCACCCGCTGCCATTTCCTGTTCTGGAACTGCTTCGGCATAAGCAGATTTGGCCATCGCCATGCGTGGCACAGGTGGATAGCCCGAATTATTGGTGTTGATATTCAGATTCACCAGTTGATAGCCCGGTTTGTTCCAAGCTTGAGCCAGACTTTGCGCACGTTGCTGGAAGTTTTTCGAAGCTTCAAGCATCAGCTCGTTTTCTACTTTCTTGCGTTTTGCTTCAGATACTGTGAAGTTAATCGATTCAGTCTGGAAGTTTTGCTGTAGCTCAGCAATCAGTTGCGAGGCGGCTTTAAAGTCAGTCGATTCAATCCGTACCTGCGCACGAGCACGCCATTCTCTTAACTTGCGGTTGTCGTTGTCATAGACTGGATAGGTATGCTGTGAACCGGTTTCAATTTTTACCGTAGGATATTTTTTAGCAGTATTAATGGCCTGCGTCATCAACTGGTTGATTTGTGCTGCCAGCTCAGCCGGCTGTTTATTAGATTTTTCAACAAATAAATTGGCATTCATCAGGTCATTGGAAATATCGCGGCTGGCTTCTGCCGAGATATTCACCACATTATAATTCAAGGTTTCTTCAGGAGCTGCGAAAGCGGCAGAAGATAATGCGCCGAGCAAAGCAAGCGCTGAAAAAGAAGAAAGACGCATTTTGTTGTCCTGTTTTAGTGGAATTGTTGGCCTTGTGCTGATCATAAAATACTAAGGTGGAAATGTGTTGATATTCCGAAATTATTGTCGTTGGATTGTTAAAAATATATTTTATTTATTATAGGTATATAGAAACTAAATGTGATAAAAATTATATACTTATTGAGATAATTGTTTGATAATTACACTGTTGTATTCATGACAACAAAATTGCATAAAATGTTTAGGGTTCCTTGTCATTGCCATGCATAAAGTTGATAATTTAGACAGCAACATTTTTTGATATATTTTTTCAATAACAGCCGAGGCAAATTGATACTAAAAGTTGTTTATTTTCCTGAAAAAAACTGTATCATCCGCCTCTCCTAGTTACTGAATAGAAAATTGTCTAACTAGATTATATAAAGCACCGAGTCAAACGACCGCAAGTCACCAGACTTATTTCTTTCAACCCATATCAGAGATGGTAATTCGATATGAGCGTTTCTTCTGTAAATCCTGCCACCAATTCCACAAACGAATACTACTTGACTCGCCAAAGTCAGATGGAATCGAATGTGCGTAGTTATCCACGTAAATTACCGTTAGCGATAGCGAAAGCACAAGGTTGCTGGGTTACCGATGTTGAAGGTACGGAGTACCTTGATTGTTTAGCTGGGGCAGGGACATTGGCATTAGGCCATAATCACCCTGCGGTCATTCAAAGTATCCAGGACACACTTGCAAGCGGTCTTCCATTGCATACGCTGGATCTCACAACTCCTTTAAAAGATGCTTTTACTGAAGCACTTCTGGCTTACCTGCCAGGTGGCAAAGAAGAATATTGCTTACAGTTCTGTGGTCCATCTGGTGCAGATGCGACTGAAGCAGCGATTAAACTTGCCAAAACCTTTACTGGCCGTAGTTCAGTGATCAGCTTCTCTGGTGGCTATCACGGTATGACTCACGGTTCTTTGGCAATGACAGGTAACCTGTCTGCGAAGAACTCGGTGAATGGTTTAATGCCAGGCGTTCAATTCATGCCATATCCGCATGAATACCGTTGCCCATTGGGTCTAGGCGGTGAAGCGGGCGTTGATGCTTTGACTTATTATTTCGAAAACTTCATTGAAGATGTCGAAAGCGGTGTAACCAAGCCAGCAGCTGTGATTCTTGAAGCGATTCAAGGTGAAGGTGGGGTGGTAACAGCACCTGTAAAATGGTTGCAGAAAATCCGTGAAGTGACTGAAAAACACAACATTGTGTTGATTCTTGACGAAGTTCAAGCAGGCTTTGCGCGTTCAGGCAAAATGTTCGCATTCGAACATGCTGGTATCGAACCTGATGTGGTTGTAATGTCTAAAGCCGTTGGCGGTAGCTTGCCACTTGCAGTACTGGGTATTAAACGTAAGTTCGATGCATGGCAACCTGCTGGCCATACCGGTACTTTCCGTGGTAACCAGCTGGCAATGGGTACAGGTCTTGCGACGCTACAAACCATTAAAGAACAAAATCTTGCGCAAAATGCACAAGAACGTGGTGATTTCCTGCAAGCTGAACTGAAAAAACTGGCGGCTGAATTCCCATGTATTGGTAACGTACGTGGTCGCGGTCTGATGATCGGTGTTGAAATCGTCGACGAGCGTAAACCAGCAGACCATATGGGTTCTTTCCCTGCTGATGGCCAATTGGCTGCAGCAATTCAAACCGCTTGTTTCAACAACAAACTGTTGCTGGAAAAAGGTGGTCGTAACGGTACAGTGATCCGTTTACTTTGCCCATTGATCATCACTCAGGCTGAGTGTGAAGAAGTTCTGGTTCGCTTCAAGAAAGCGGTTGCTGAAGCTCTAGTCGCAGTTCGAGGCGCATAATTCATGGTAGATTTTGCAGAACACCGTAAAGCGTTACTCTGCAATGATGCTGCATCTATCGCTGACTATGAGTCGGCGATGGATCAGGCGACCAAAGCGGTTGCAGCATGGTTGCAAAACGACAAGATGTATACTGGCGGTAGCATCAAGGAATTGCGTAGCGCAATTGCTTTCAATCCTTCTAAAGAAGGTCTGGGCGTACAAAAGTCTTTAGAGCGTATGGTTGAGCTATTCCTCAACAAGAGCTTGAAAGTACATCACCCGCATTCTTTAGCGCATTTGCATTGCCCAACGATGGTCACTAGCCAGATCGCGGAAGTGTTGATTAATGCCACTAACCAGTCAATGGACTCTTGGGATCAAAGCCCAGCGGGTTCTTTGATGGAAGTGCAGCTAATTGACTGGCTACGTCAGAAAGTTGGCTATGGTTCAGGTCAGGCGGGTGTATTCACTTCTGGTGGTACACAATCCAACCTGATGGGCGTATTGCTGGCGCGTGATGCCTGTATCGCAAAAAACTGGAAAGACGAAAACGGTAATCCGTGGTCTGTTCAACGTGATGGTATCCCAGCGGATGCAATGCGTAACGTTAAAGTCATCTGTTCTGAAAATGCACACTTCTCTGTGCAAAAGAATATGGCGATGATGGGCATGGGCTTCCAGTCTGTCGTGACTGTTCCTGTTAACGAAAATGCTCAGATGGATGTTGATGCTCTGGAAAAAACCATGGCGCATCTTCAGTCTGAAGGTAAAATCGTGGCATGTGTGGTGGCAACTGCGGGTACAACGGATGCGGGTGCAATTGATCCACTGAAACAGATTCGTGAAATCACCAATAAATATGGTGCGTGGATGCACATCGACGCAGCATGGGGTGGTGCACTGATTCTGTCTAATGACTATCGTTCTATGCTGGATGGCATCGAGCTGTCTGATTCTGTGACACTGGATTTCCATAAGCATTACTTCCAGACGATTTCATGTGGTGCGTTCTTGCTGAAAGATGAAGCGAACTATCGTTTCATGCACTACGAAGCAGAATATCTGAACTCTGCTTATGACGAAGAGCACGGTGTACCTAACCTGGTGTCGAAGTCGCTACAAACCACTCGTCGTTTCGACGCGTTGAAATTGTGGATGACTGTAGAAGCGTTGGGTGAAGAGCTTTATGGTTCGATGATCGACCATGGCGTGAAATTGACTCGTGAAGTCGCAGATTACATCAAGGCAACTGATGGTCTGGAACTTCTGGTTGAGCCACAATTTGCATCGGTATTGTTCCGTGTGGTTCCAGCAGGCTATCCAGCTGAGTTTGTCGATGCCTTAAATCAGAACGTCGCGGATGAACTGTTTGCGCGTGGTGAAGCGAACATTGGTGTCACTAAAGTCGGTCAGGTTCAATCTCTGAAAATGACGACTTTAAGCCCGGTTGCAACGCTTGAAAACGTGAAGAACCTGTTGGCACTTGTGCTTGCAGAAGCGGACCGTATCAAAGATTCAATTGCTGATGGTACTTATACACCGCCAATCGCATAAGCGGTTGCAGGTGAAAAAAGGAGATCTAGATGATCTCCTTTTTTATTGGGTTTTGATCCATATATAGATCATCAGCTTCAAGGTGATTAAGCTGCAAATAAAGGATTAAAGCCTTTTTTCCTTAACAGTTTACGGTACATACTGGAGCTGCGATCTGCCGGGAAATGTGCTTCCAGAGATAAGTCTAGCGGTAAAAACTCAGGCTTCTGATTTTCGACAATCAGACGATCTTCTTCAAAAATCTTCAGATTAAAATCATAGGCTTCTTCGACAGGTAAGTCTTTATCATAATTACGACAGATGGGAGCAAACAGTCGGGTCTGACGGGCGGTCATCGGTGAGGCAGCATTCATAATCACCTGTTTGGCATCATTAGGGAAATGGATGGTCAGGGTTGCGGTAAAGGGCAGACTAATTTCAAAATGCCGTAGCCATTTAAAATCTTCCTGACCACGCTGATCTAACCCAATCGGATAACGGCCGACACTGCTGATATAGTCAGCACTGAAACCATATTGAGTTTCTGTTGTAGTGTAATTCGGGACTTCAACATCATTCGGATCACCGAAGGTATCCGGATGTACCCAGGCAAAATGGGCGACATCAATAAAGCCTTCTAGCTGTCTGCCAGCAAAACATTTGATGTCGACTTGTGGGCAAACCAGTTGCTGATAATCTGCATCATTCCAATAAGGCATCACTGGAATATTCGGTTCAGCATCTTTGTCAGCTGTCAGTGAACACCAGATCAGACCATAACGTTCAACCGCGGCATAGGTCCGTAAATGAAAACGATCTGAAATTTTATGCTGTGGATGGGCAGGGATACGGTTGCATTTACCTTGTGTACCAAAACGCAAGCCATGATAAGGACAGACGATGCCTTGACCATCATTTTTTCCCAAACTTAAAGGCACACCACGATGTGGACAGGCATCTTTGGCCACGATCAGTTGATCCTGCATCTTGTAAATGACCAGTGGCATATCTAACAACATTGTCCCTAGCGGCTGTTCAGAGACATCACGGGCTAAGGCCACTGGATACCAATATTGAGCCAGGAGATGCCAGTCATGTTCTTCAAATGTCATGTGAATCGGTAAATCGGGATTGAAAACTGGAATGGTTGTGCTATTCATGACGCTATCACTGTGATTCTTTATTTCCAATATAGGCCAATGTGATGTTCTACGAAATTTCAAAGATCAGGACATCCTGTTGCATAAATTCGAACAGGATGTAAGGAAGAATGAGCTATAGGCAAAAAATTAAAGGAAGCAATATTTAAAGTTCCAAAAAAGCATCCCGAAAGATGATTCTTCTATTTTCCATGCACAAAATGTGCATTCAGGACTTTATGCCTAATGTGATATGCAAGCTCCATTCAGACAAAATCAGCTAATGTCAGGGAACAACAAAATATCTGATTCAGGATGAAGAGATGACTAATTTGCATGTATCCCAACCCGTTGGCTGTATTATTCAAGGAAAAATGGTACAAGGCGCTGCCGAAAGTTTTGTGGTGATTAATCCTGCTGATGAGCAGGTATTGGCCCTATGTTCCTCTCCCTCGGAAGCACAAATTGAAGATACCATCCGTAGTGCCGAGCAGGCATTTCAACACTGGAAAAATACGGATGATGCAACGCGACAGGCAATCCTGCATCGTATTGCAGATCGTATTGAAGAACACCGAGAAGAATTAGCGCGTTTAGTGGTGCAGGAGCAGGGCAAACCCTATGCACTGGCTGAATTTGAAGTCGGTGGGGCCATTGCCTGGACCCGCTATCAGGCAGAACTCAAAATTGAAACTGAAATCTTACAGGATGATGCCAACAAGCGGATCGAACTTCATCATCGGCCTTTAGGGGTCGTGGCATCGGTTACCCCATGGAACTGGCCTTTAATGATTGCTGTCTGGCATATCATGCCGGCAATTCGCGCTGGCAACGTGGTGATCAATAAACCTTCAGAATTTACCCCATTGTCGACACTTCGACTCGGTGAGCTGATTCAGCAAGAGGTTGCACCTGGAGTGGTCTCTATACTTACAGGAGGCGGAGAAGTTGGGGCTAAGCTGACCAGTCACCCTGCAATTGCCAAAGTGGTATTTACCGGTTCAACTGCGACTGGGCAAAGAATCATGCAAAATGCAGCCGCGACTTTCAAACATCTGACACTGGAACTTGGTGGCAATGATGCAGGCATTGTTTTGCCAGATACCGATATCCAGGCAATGGCAACCCGAATCTTTAATGGAGCTTTTATCAACATGGGCCAGACCTGTGCAGCGTTGAAACGGCTGTATGTGCATGACAGTCAGTATGATGCACTGGCACAGGAATTAGTAAAAGTCGCACAGCAACAATCTCTGGGAGATGGTTTAGCCGAGACGACTACTTTTGGCCCAGTGCAAAACATCAAGCAATACCAAAAAGTTCAGACCATGATTCAGGAAGCTCAGGATGAAGGTGCAATAGTCATGACATCTGGTCAGAATCTACCGGATACAGGCTATTTTATTGCACCAACAATTGTGACCAATGTAAGCCCAGATAGCCGTCTGGTGCAGGAAGAGCAGTTTGGTCCGGTGTTACCTTTGATTCGTTATCACGATATTGAAGAAGTACTGACTGAAGCCAACAATACGGATTTTGGCTTAGGTGGTTCGATCTGGTCATCCAATCTGGAGCAGGCGCAGCAGTTTGCTCAACGACTGAGTTGTGGTACGGCGTGGATCAATACGCATGGTGAGATTTTCCCGCATGTACCTTTTGGTGGATGGAAACATTCGGGCATCGGTGCACAGTTTGGACTGAGTGGCCTGCTCGAAAATACGATTCAACAGGTTGTTCATATCAATAAAAATTAAATCAAAAAAAGCTCAAGTTTAACTTGAGCTTTTTTCTTTTACTTAAAATATATCAACGTAATAAAGGGCGGGCAGCCTGAAAATCAAAATGTAATTGCTTGAATTTATTTAAGACAATATAAGATTTGATATGGCCGATAAAATTACAGCTTAGTAATTTTTCAGTCACAAAATTTGCCAGCATTTCCAGATTTTTAGCGCCTACTTTTAACATGAAATCTGCATCACCACTTAAAGAAAAAGCTTCCTGAATAGCTTCTTCTTCTTCAATCAATTGTTGAAAAGCGATCTTCGCTGCTGCGTCATGTGTTTTGAGATTGACCTGAACCATAGCCAAAACTGCAATTCCCAAAGCTTCAGGATGAATGCAGGCGCTATAACCCAAAATAATTCCTTTTTGCTCTAGCAGCTGACGCCGTCTAGAACATTGAGAGGCTGACAAACCGATTAAATCTCCGATTTCCTGATTCGTCAGGCGCCCATTTTTTTGCAAAGCCTGGATGATTTTCCAGTCAAATTTATCCATTGCATCCATTGCATTGAATCCTTATCCGATACACGTTTTATGTGTTTTTGAATCATTGTGACTTGCATTATGCACGAAATCAGAAAATGAAATGCAATATTCTGTAATTGAAGCATAATAAGTGATAGGGAAAATAATAATGTTTATGGAAATTGGTCAGTACCTTAATCAGCGCCTGCAAGAGCTAGGAATTCAGCATATTTTTGGTGTGCCAGGCGACTTTAATCTCTCCTATTTAGAACAGATCGAAATTGATCCAAAACTGGAATTTATTGGTAACTGTAATGAGCTAAATGCAGCTTATGCAGCAGATGGTTATGCACGTCTGCATGGTGTCGGCGCTTTACTCACCACTTATGGTGTTGGTGACTTAAGCGCGATTAACGGCATTGCAGGTGCATATGCCGAGCAGGTTGCCATGGTGCATATTTCCGGTATTCCGCCTTTGCATGCCGTAGAGCAGGGCGCTTTGTTACACCATACCCTGATTGATGGCGATTATGACAATATCATGAATTGTATGCGCGAATTTACTGTGGCACAAACGCGTTTGACTCCAGCCAATGCAGTGAGTGAAATTGACCGGGTATTAAAGCAATGTATATTGATGCGTCGACCGGTTCATATTCAGCTTCCATCGGATATTACCCATCTTCAGATTAAAGCACCTAAGCAGCCTCTGGATCTGAGCCGTCCACAGAGTGATCCAAAACTTCTGCAAGAAACTGCGGCACGGATAGCCAAACGCATCAAACAGGCACGTCAGCCAGTCCTGCTCATTGACAATGAAGCAGAAATTTTCCAGCTTACCGATATGCTGCAAAATTGGGCTGAGCGCATGCAGATTCCCTATACCTGTCTGTCTACTGCCAAAAATATCATGAATGAAAGTCACCCCTTATATGCGGGCGTTTATGCAGGTGCAGCAAGCGCAGCATCGACTTGTCAGCTGGTGGAACAGTCGGATTGCCTGATCGCTATTGGGCCACGTTTTACCGATGTTGCCACCGCATTTTTCTCACATCGTGTATCCGTACAAAATATGTTGTATCTGGCGGATTCCTGTCTTTGTCTGGATGGGCAGATGATCAGTGGACTGGATTTAGCTCAGTTGATCCAAGCTATCTCAAAACAGACTTTAGATGATCAACCACGTACTTTTAATCCTGCACCGAAACCATCGTTACAAACTCAACAGATCGAAGAAAATACTGCGCTGAGCCAAACTGCACTCTGGCAGCAGATTTCTGAATTCTTACAGGAAGATGATGTGATTGTGGCAGAAGTGGGCACCGCCAATGCGGGGTTGTCTGGACTAACCTTGCCAGTGACCGCCAAGTATCTGGTACAACCGATCTGGGGTTCAATCGGCTATACCTTGCCTGCCTTGCTTGGCAGTATGCTTGCTGCACCACAGCGCCGTCATCTGCTGTTTATTGGTGATGGTTCGATTCAGCTGACCATTCAGGAGCTTTCTACCTTATTAAGAGAAGGCTTAAAACCCGTAATTTTTATTTTAAATAATGGCGGCTATACCATTGAACGTTTGATCATGGGTGAAAATGCCAAGTACAACGATATTCAGAACTGGCAATACAGCCAGTTTGCTCAAGTCTTTTCTGCTGATACTCCGCATCAGGCTCATATAGTGAAAACCCCGGCAGAATTAAAGCGTACACTCGCACAAGTTCATCAGGCTGAGGAATTATGTCTGATTGAACTGCAACTCCCACGTATGGATGCACCACAACGTTTAAAACAGTTTGCTGAAGTCGTGGCACGCTATGACTATGGTGAATATGGTTATAAGCAGCTGGTTGAGCAGAATACACCTCCCTACAAAAAGGCAATCTAGCAAAATGTAGAAATTAAAAAAATTGTTCACAAGGAGTGACAATATGGATGTTGAAGATCATCAATTAAAAAAACAGCTTTCCAACCGGCATATTCAGCTAATCGCCTTAGGCGGAGCGATCGGTACAGGATTATTTTTAGGTTTATCACATACGATTCAGCTGGCAGGTCCATCAGTACTTTTAGGCTATGCCATTGCTGGCATCATTGCATTTCTGATCATGCGCCAATTGGGTGAGATGGTGGTGCATGAACCGGTTAGTGGTTCATTCAGTTATTTTGCCAATAAATACTGGGGCAAAAAAGCAGGCTTTATTTCAGGCTGGAACTATTGGGTGCTCTATGTCTTAGTCAGTATGGCTGAGTTGAGTGCAATTGGTACTTTTATTCAGTTCTGGTGGCCGGAGATTCCGACCTGGCTCACGGCACTGGCATTCTTCCTGCTTATGAATGGGATCAATCTGGTCAATGTCAAATTCTTCGGTGAGAGCGAATTTATATTTTCCATGGTCAAGATCATTGCCATTTTAAGCATGATCGGATTCGGGATCTATCTGCTTTTTAGCGGTTCTGCAGGAAGTCAGGCCAGTGTGACCAACTTGTGGCAGCATGGCGGATTTTTCCCTGAGGGCTGGTCGGGCTTTATGATGGCACTCGCTGTGATCATGTTCGCATTTGGTGGGCTGGAGCTGATTGGTATTGCCGCCAGTGAAACCAAAAATCCAGAAAAGACCATTCCAAAAGCAGTCAATCAAATTGTCTACCGTGTACTCATTTTTTATATTGGCGCCATAGGTGTGTTGCTATGTCTCTATCCATGGAATCTGGTGGCGCAAGGCGGTAGTCCGTTCGTAATGATTTTCCAGTCATTGAATAGTCACGGCGTGGCCAATGTTCTTAATTTTGTAGTCTTGGTCGCTGCACTTTCAGTCTATAACAGTTGTATTTACTGTAATACCCGCATGTTGTTGGGTCTGGCTCAGCAGGGTAATGCACCGGCATTCTTAAAGAAAATTAACCGCCGTGGTATCCCGGTAAATGCTGTTCTATTCTCGGCAGCAGTCTCCGGTATCTGTGTATTAATGAATTACCTCATGCCGGGTGAAGCTTTTGGTATTCTGATGCTACTGGTGGTTTCAGCTCTGGTGATTAACTGGCTGATGATTTCACTGACCCATCTGAAATTCAGAAAAGCCATGCAGGAACAGCAGCAGACGACCGCATTCCCAAGTCTGTTTGGCCGCTGGAGTAATTACCTGACGATTTCATTTATCATCATGATTTTAATGATCATGAGCTTTACCAAAGAAATGCAGATTGCTGTTGCATTGGTGCCGGTCTGGTTGCTGTTTTTGACGGTGATGTATGTGATGAAATATCGCAGGAAACCGGTACTCTTGCCTGAATCTACTGAACCCACCACTTAAATAAAAAGGCCCTGAACAGGGTCTTTTTTCTATTATATTGTCTTGATCAGGTGACGGATTAATTATCATAAAACCGTCATAAAGCTGTAACCCGGCTGTCATATTCCAAAATCAAAATGTGAATATCGAAAACAGGTACTCAACTGAATCAAAAGTGGTGTACTCGAAATTTTAATAAATGAGAGAGATCCAGAATGCGCTTAACAAATATAGCAATCTTAATTGCAGCGGGGGTAGCGGCATCCACGACAGCGAATGCAGCACGTGACACTATTCAAATCGCAGGTTCTTCTACTGTTTTACCTTATGCCAGTATTGTCGCTGAAGAATTTGGCAATACTTTCCCTCAGTTTAAAACACCAGTCGTTGGTTCAGGTGGTTCATCTGGCGGCCTAAAACAGTTCTGTAATGGTGTAGGGGACAATACCATTGATATTGCCAATGCCTCGCGTCAAATCAAAAGTGCCGAACTGGCAGAATGTAAAAAGAATGGTGTCAACAAGGTACTAGAAATCAAGATCGGGTATGACGGGATTGTCTTTGCATCTAATTCGAATAAAGCCGCTTATAAATTACGACCTCAGCATGTTTATGCTGCTTTAGCTGCGCAGTTACCTTCTAAAGGGAAAATGGTGGCTAATCCATATACCCGCTGGAACCAGATTGATCCAGCTTTGCCGAATGAACCCATCACTTTAGTGATTCCGGCTTCAAATCATGGCACACGTGAAGTCTTCCAGGAGAAGATGGTGGATGCAGGCTGTGAAACGTATGCTGCAATTAAGTCTCTAGATAAAGATGCCAAGAAAAAAGCATGTACCAGCTTCCGTAAAGATGGCCGTGTTGTTGAAATTTCAGGTGACTATACTGAAACTTTGGCACGCTTAAAAACCTCACCGAGCGCTGTTGGCGTATTCGGCCTGGGCTTCTATGACCAGAACCGTGATCGTCTGCGTGTAGCTACAGTCAATAACGTGGCACCTTCTGAAAAGACCATTTTAAATGGTGCTTATCCGGTATCTCGTCCATTGTTCTTCTATGTCAAAGGCGAACACCTGAAATCAATCAAAGGTTTGCAACAGTTCACAGAGTATTTCCTGAATAAAAAGGTATCGGGTAAGGGTTCCAAGCTGGAAAAAGCCGGCTTGATTTCAATGTCAGACAAAGAACGTGCAGCAGTGCTGGCAAATTTTAAGGCTGCAAAAGCCGTAGTAGTGAAATAAAACAGGATTTAGGGAAATGCTGGTGACAGTCGACCTGTCATCGGCTTTTCATGGCAAGCAAGTTTTTTCACAGACTAAAATCCTGAAAAGAACCATGGAGAATACATGAATCTGCTACTTATAGGTGTGTTACTGGCTTTAATTGCCATCGCCTATCAAATCGGATTAAGTAAAAGCCGGAAACTAGCAGGTCAGGGCAATAATTCTGAGATGCTACATTCACGTCCTGGATATTATGGCGCGCTCGTAGCTTTGTGGTGTGGACTTCCTGCATTTTTGATTCTGATGGCATGGAACATTGTTGAACCTAGCCTGCTGGAACAGGTCGTAATTAAACACCTGCCTCATGATGTTTTGACTCATCTGGATCAAGCCAGTCTGAGTGTGGTCATAGATCGTGTACAGGCATTGGCTTCCGGTTTCGGTGTCAGTGATCAGCCGGCTGCTTATGAACTTGCAGCAGCAGAACAATTAGCTAAATTTTCTACCATCGGTACTTTTGCCAAACTGGCAGTTGTCATTTCTGTGGCTTTGGCCGGTCTGGTCTGGGCAAAAAAACGGATCAGCCAGAATTTTCGTGCACGGAATCAGGTCGAAAAGATCATGAATATCGGGCTGGCCTTGTGTTCTGGAGTAGCCATCCTGACCACACTCGGCATTGTGATGTCGATGTTTGGCGAAGCCATGCGATTCTTCAGCTTTGTCAGTCCACTGGATTTCTTCTTTGGCACCGAATGGGATCCGGGTTTTAGCACCACGGGTCATGCCGAAGGCAGTTATGGATTATTGCCATTGCTGTGGGGAACATTGATGGTCAGCGGGATTGCATTACTTGTTGCAGTCCCCTTAGGACTGATGATTGCGATTTATCTGGCCGAGTACGCATCACCACGCTTCCGAGCTTGGGCAAAGCCGACCATTGAGGTTTTGGCTGGAATTCCAACGATTGTCTACGGTGTTTTCGCCTTAATGATTCTGGGGCCATTTCTTAAAAGTCTAGGTGCTTTGGTCGGTATTGATATTAATGCCACCAGTGCGCTTACTGCTGGCTTCGTCATGGGCATCATGATTATTCCATTCGTGTCATCTTTATCAGACGACATTATTACCCAGGTACCACGTGCCTTGAGGGATGGTTCTTTAGGTCTGGGCGCGACCAAATCTGAAACGATTCGTCAGGTCGTATTACCAGCCGCTTTACCCGGCATTATTGGCGCTTTTTTGCTGGCGGCATCGCGGGCCATTGGTGAGACCATGATTGTGGTACTCGCAGCAGGAAACAGTCCGCAACTGCATGCCAATCCACTGGAAGCAGTTTCAACAGTGACCATTACCATCGTCAATCAGTTGACGGGTGATACTGACTTTGCCAGTCCGCAGGCGCTGGTGGCTTTCGCCTTAGGTCTTACTTTGTTTGTCATTACTTTGGGGCTGAACATTGTTGCACTGTACATCGTGCGTAAATATCGAGAGCAATACGACTAATGAGTACTTCAAATACAACGCCTGTAGATCAGCCTATTGATCCATCTGTGGCTGCTGAGCAACGTGAAAAGCGCAGGAAGACCATTCAAAGCTCTCTGGCACGACGTCATCGCAAAGAAAAAACCTTTCGTGTCATGGGGCTTTCTGCCGTATTGGCTGGTTTGTTCTTTGTGGTAGTTCTTTTCGGCAGTATTTTGGGCAAAGGTTTGCCGGCATTCTGGCAAAGCAGTATGAGCTTGCCGATTTATTTTGATCCAGCCATTGTCAATATTAATCCTAAACCTAAACAGGCTGCGGGAGAATCCCAGGCACAATTTGAACAGCGTATGGTGGATTGGCAAATGCAGGTCGGTCTGGTTGACTGGGATGCCTTGATTGTAAATGGCATGATTGCCAAAGACAGTAAGCTGGAAAGCCAGCGTGATGAACTGGGCTATTTATATACCAGTTCAGAAGCGTATCGTCTGCGGGATATGGTACTGAATAATCCGGCTCTGGTCGGTCAAACCAAAGACGTAAAAATTCTCGCAGATGCCAATGTTGATGTCTGGCTGGCTGGCAATATTGACCGCGATCTGCCCGATGAACAGCAACAGCTCAGTCCTGAAGTCCGTCAGCTTGCGGATGATATGAAAGCTGCCGGAATCATAGAAAGTAGCTTTAATACCAATATCTTTACCAGTCCGGACTCGCGCAGTTCACCTGCTACCTCAGGTCTCGCAGGCGCATTTATGGGCTCATTGTTCATGATGCTGATCGTGATCTTTATCTCGATTCCGATCGGGGTAGCATCGGCCATCTATCTTGAAGAATTTGCACCAAAGAACTGGATTACCGATGTCGTAGAAGTGAATATTAATAACCTTGCAGCAGTTCCTTCCATTGTCTTTGGTTTACTCGGTGCAGCGATTTTTATTGGCTGGATGCATTTACCACTGTCAGCACCGTTGGTGGGTGGTCTGGTATTAAGTTTGATGACACTACCGACTGTGATTATTACTACGCGTGCATCACTTAAAGCCGTACCGCCATCCATTCGTCAGGCAGCATTAGGCTTAGGTGCATCACGCTTGCAAACCGTATTTCACCATGTTTTACCGCTTGCACTACCAGGTATTTTGACGGGGGCGATTATTGGTGTGGCACAAGCACTGGGTGAAACGGCCCCGCTATTATTGATCGGGATGAGTGCTTTTGTCGCAAGTGTACCGGCTTCACCATTTGATCAATCCACAGCATTGCCGGTGCAAATTTTCCTGTGGCAAGGCAATGAGCTACGTAACTTCTTCGAAGGACGTACTGCAGCAGCCATTATTGTACTTCTGGCCATGATGATCAGCCTGAACAGCTTAGCCATCTGGTTACGTAAGAAATTTGAAGTCCGTTGGTAAGGAAGAGCA
This sequence comes from Acinetobacter sp. YH12046, assembly GCF_013419905.1. NCBI lineage: Bacteria > Pseudomonadati > Pseudomonadota > Gammaproteobacteria > Moraxellales > Moraxellaceae > Acinetobacter > Acinetobacter sp. YH12046. Next base: position 100,452 of record NZ_VOZF01000005.1, on the reverse strand, counting down.
GAATATGAATACAGCAAATCCAACTATAAATGCCTTAGAAAAGGATCCGTCTGTGAATCCACAACATACACAATTTACCCAAGATTCTGTGACCCAAAAGCCGGCGACTGCTTTTGTTTCCCAGTTTGATACTCAGGCTGAAAACAAAGCACCGAAAAAGTCAGATCAGGTCAAAATCAGTACCTCAGATGTACATGTTTACTATGGTGAAACAGAAGCAATTAAAGGGATTGATCTGAACATCTATGAAAATGAAGTGATTGCTTTTATCGGTCCTTCAGGTTGTGGTAAGTCAACATTCCTGCGTACCTTAAACCGGATGAATGACACGATTGATCGCTGTCGTGTAACCGGTAAGGTGTTGCTGGATCATCAGGATATTTATGACACGAATCTGGATGTGGTATTGCTGCGTGCGCAGGTGGGGATGGTGTTCCAGAAGCCAAACCCTTTTCCAAAGTCGATTTTTGACAATGTCGCTTATGGGCCAAAATTACATGGTTTGGCACGGGACAAATATGATCTGGAAGAAATTGTAGAAAACAGCTTGCGTAAAGCGGGATTATGGGATGAAGTCAAAGACCGTTTAAATCAGCCGGGTACGGGGCTGTCGGGTGGTCAGCAGCAGCGTTTATGTATTGCACGGACGATTGCCGTTTCTCCTGAAGTGATTCTAATGGATGAACCTTGTTCAGCACTCGATCCGATTGCAACAGCCAAAGTTGAAGAACTGATCTCCGAGCTTTCAACCCAATACACCATTGCTATTGTGACTCACTCCATGCAGCAGGCAGCGCGAGTCTCTGATCGGACTGCTTATTTCCATTTAGGTGATCTGATCGAAGTCAACTCGACCGAGAAAGTCTTTACCCAGCCAGATCATCAGCTCACTGAGGCCTATATTACAGGGCGTTTTGGTTAAGAAGTTTTATCTCAAGAAAGAAGGGCTAAAAAGCTCTTTTTTTTATATCCAAAAGTAACCAAAGAATAGAAGATATATCAATTGAATCAGTGAAATGTGGAAAAATAAACCGAATCCTATTGTGCCCGAAATTCTTATAGAATATGCCGTCTTTGACATGGCAGAGCTGTCAAAAGATAGATGTTAAGAAAAGGTTGCATCCGCTATGAAAACACTCAAAAAGATGTCAGTTTTTCTGATGCTGCTGATTGCATTAAGTTTAAGCATGGGTGGTCTGTGGCATCAATTACAAGGCGGCAGCATGTTTTATACACTGATTGGATTGCTGTATGGACTCAGTTTGAATTTCTATTTTAAAAAGCAGGAAAAAGCCTTATATGCGAATTCTGCTGTATTGCTGGGTGTTATTCTCTGGGCAGGTTATCAGCATGGCATCAATCTTTTATAGTACAAATTATTTTTGCTCTACTAGAGCCCCATGGATACTGCTCTGTTTCAGCAATTAAACAACAATATTCTATTGAAAAAAAATCATTTGACCTTATCTTAAATTGAAACCTATATAAATAATTGAGACCCGATTTTTATGTTATTTCATACCCCCAAATTACCCGCTGAAATCCGTATTAGTCATTTGAATGCGCGCATTAATGAGCAACGAAAAAAAATAGCGCAAACAACTTCATCTAAACTGGAACTTTTGCAATTGAGCCAGCAATTGTCAAAAGAAGCGCGTGCGCGTAAGAAAACTAACCAGAAAATCTATGTGCTCGATTTTAAAGGTGATATGGCTGCGTCTGCAGTAGAAAGCCTGCGTGAAGAAATTACCCTGATTCTATCTACAGCAAAAGCTGGTCGTGACCGTATCATTGTACGTTTAGAAAGTCCGGGTGGTATGGTACATGGTTATGGTCTTGCAGCTGCGCAACTGGTGCGCTTACGTGAAGCGGGTTTCCATGTGACCATCTGTGTCGATAAAGTGGCAGCCAGTGGCGGTTATATGATGGCGTGTATTGCAAATGAAGTGATTTCTGCGCCGTTTGCGATTGTGGGTTCAATTGGGGTAGTGGCACAGGTGCCGAACTTTAACCGTCTGCTGAAAGAAAACAAGATCGATTTTGAACTTTATACTGCGGGTCAATACAAACGTACGGTGACCATGTTTGGTGAAAATACCGAAGAAGGCAAAGCCAAGTTTGAAGAAGAATTGCAACAGACACATGCCTTGTTTAAACACTTCGTGGAAAAATATCGTCCACAGTTAAATGTTGAAAAAGTGGCAACGGGTGAACACTGGTATGGTCAGGATGCCCTAGACCTGAATCTGGTAGATAAATTGCAAACTTCCGATGAATATCTGCTAGGCCTATTACCACAACATGATGTGTATTTAATCCAGACCCGTAAAAAACCAACGCTGGGCGAAAAACTAGGTTTGCAAGCAGCACAAATTGCAGATTCTTTTATCCCTGCGGTGATGAATAAAGTAGTAGATACATTAACCAAAGCCAATTCAAATCTGGTACAGATGCGTGATCCTAAACTTTAATTCATTATTCAGTTATGAATCTAAGAGCTCACTTCGGTGGGCTTTTTTATGATCTAAAATCAAACAATTGTGCTATAAATAACTGACTTATAGAAGTTTCTCATTTATATGCTCACGTTTCTTTTACTATTCGGCTTATTCAGTATCATTTTTATTCCGATGCTATTTATGCTCTATTCTGAAGCGAAATTAACCACTGACGAATCGAAGAAGATTTTATTTTGGCTCAGCTTTCTTCCGGGCACTTCAATCTTTTTACTTTACGCATTTTTAAAGCCAGATGCTCCACCAGTTAGTCCTTCGAAGGACTGTGGCGTGATTCAATTTTACCAATTCAATGCTCGTCGGAGTGGTTACTTTGAGCGTGTCAGCATCCGCTTTGATGGTGCTCAATATAATCGCCATCTATTTTTTGATAAGCATCTAAAGAAAATTCCTCAAGGTCAAAAAGCCTGCTTTGAATATTTAGATAAGTTCAAATATCCGCATTTGGCAGAATCTAAGCTGGTTAAATGGATTGAACCTTCATAAATATCAGCCATGGTTACTGCTCATCAGCTAAAATGAAGCATATTTCCATTAAGAGCAGAAAGATGACCGTGGCTGAAGCATTTTTAGCAATCCAAAATTGTTATTTTAACTATGAATTTGAGGAACTGAATTTAGCGGATGACTTCCCAGAAGAGTTGCCTGTTTCTCTACGTGGAATTATGTACAGACATGAGATTCAATATCCCGATGCCACCTATTATATTTATTACAGCGAGATATTGACGGGTAATGAATTGCAAAAAATGAAAGATGATTGGCAGCGATATTGCCCACTTCCATAATTTAAAATAAGAAAATATAAAATCTAAGTCTTTAATTCCAGCAAATAAAAAAGCTCACTTTAGTGGGCTTTTTTATTTGCTGGAATTAACATCAATCCACCAGTAAACATCGCCCCAACTGTCGCTAATAATATATCTTTATGGGCATCCCACATATCACCTTGCTGGCCGTTATAACTTTCCGCCTGTTCAGGTGATAAGCCAATGGCGATCAGCCATTCAATCCATTCATAAATCAGACTGGTTGCCATCACAAATTGAATGACTAAAAGAAAAATGGTGAATGGTTTTTGCTGGGGTAACCAGACCTGAAACAGTCGATAAAAAACAGGATAGAGCAACAGGCCAAAAACCAGATGCACAAAACGGTCAAACATGTTGCGAGACCAGCCTATGAGAGCATTTAGGTCAAAGCCAAACAGTGTCTGAATCCAGTCATTATAAGGCACATAAGAATATAGATAATGTGCTGCAACGATATGGATGAATAAAAACAGAATATACAGATTAAAACTAAGAAAACTGAGTCCGATTTTATACAGGCAGAAAATCAGCATACCGATCATAAATAGGGTACCGGTCTGATGCAGTAAATAGGATTGCATTTCCAGAGGCTGAATGCTGGCAACAATGATCGCAGCCACCAAAACCCCCAGGCTGATCAAATGTTTGCCGCTCAATCGATGATCTATCATCTTGTTATCTGTCGTTTTGTTTTAAAGTTGAAAATAATTATAAATAAAAAAAGCGAAGCCGGAGCCTCGCTTTTGGTCTTAATTATCTAAATTAGATTTTAGAAATTAAGTCTTTAATTTGTTTTGCCTGGTCAGCAGCATTACCTGTATAAGTTGCAGGGGTCATTTCAGCCAGACGTGCACGGTCTGCAGCAGGAACAGCTTCAAGCTCATTACCATTCACGAAGCTCACCATCATGTCACGAGTCATCGCTTGACCACGAGTCAGTGCTTTCAGTTTTTCGTATGGTTTTTCAACGTTATAACGACGCATTACTGTTTGGATTGGTTCAGCCAGAACTTCTTGTGCGTGGTCAAGATCTTCAAGAATACGAGCAGCATTCAGTTCAAGTTTACCGATACCTTTTAAGCATGCCTCAAACGCGATCAAGCTTTGTGCAAAACCAACACCCATGTTACGAAGCACAGTAGAGTCAGTTAAGTCACGCTGCCAGCGAGATACAGGCAGTTTTTCGCCCAAGTGAGCCAATACAGCATTGGCAATACCCAGGTTACCTTCAGAGTTTTCGAAGTCGATTGGATTCACTTTATGCGGCATGGTTGAAGAACCCACTTCGCCTTCTTTCAGTTTTTGTTTGAAGAAGCCAAGAGAGATATAGCCCCAAACGTCACGGTTAAAGTCAATCAGAATCGTGTTGAAACGACGCAGTGCATCGAACAGTTCCGCCATGTAGTCGTGCGGTTCGATCTGAGTGGTGTACGGGTTGAAAGTTAGACCTAAAGATTCCACGAAAGCTTGTGAGTGAGCAGGCCAGTTGATTTCTGGGTAAGCAGAGTAGTGTGCATTGTAGTTACCTACAGCACCGTTGATTTTGCCCAGCAATTCAACATTTTTGAACTGTTTGATTTGACGAGCCAGACGGTAAGCCACGTTCGCCATTTCTTTACCCAAAGTGGTTGGGCTGGCAGTTTGACCGTGAGTACGAGACAGCATTGGCTGTTCAGCGTGAGTCTCAGCCAAAGCCACGATTGAATCGATAATTTGTTGCATAGACGCGATTAAAACATCACGGCCATTTTTCAGCATTAAAGCATGAGACAGGTTATTGATGTCTTCAGAGGTACATGCAAAGTGAATGAATTCACCTGCATTTTTCAGCTCTTCAATCCCTGCAATTTTTTCTTTCAGGAAATACTCAACCGCTTTCACGTCATGGTTTGTAGTACGTTCGATCTCTTTAATGCGGTTGGCATCTTCTTCAGAGAAGTTTGCAACAATCGCATCAAGTGCAGCATTGGTTTCAGATGAGAAAGCTGGCACTTCAGTGATTTCAGGACGGTTGGCAAGCGCTTGTAACCAACGCACTTCAACAGTCACACGAGCATGGATCAGACCAAACTCAGAAAGAAAAGGGCGCAGCGCATCACATTTGCTAGCGTAGCGTCCATCTAATGGAGAAAGTGCAGTTAAAGCGTTCATATCGATTCCCTAAATTTTGGAATTAAACGAAAAACGGTGCGCGTACAACAACATGGTTTAGATCACCTGAAACTGTAAGCGCGCGAGATTTTGGATATCCTGTAGCAGCTTGCGCTTGCCAAAAATCATGCCCCATGAACTGCCACCAAGCTGACGCCATAAGTGCGCCATCTGCAGTCCAGTAAATAGTGAAGCACGGATGCGGTTGGTATGACCGGAATCTTTAAAGGCTTCAGCATTGCCACGCACCATGATCCGCGGATTGATCTGTCCGGCGGTATCGACATAGGTTTGAGCGAGATTGGCAATGATGCTGGGGTGCATGTAATTGTTATCGAAGAAGGAGAGCTGTCTGAGGATTTTTTGCTGGGATTGTTCGATGATTTCAACAAACTTGGGATTACTATAGACCTTCTTTTCTAATTGAAGAAGTGCCATGGCATAGGACATTGGAAGCTTGGTCGATGAAAGTTTTGGAAGTCGGGATTTTGGGGACGTATTAAAAGGTTGGGTAATGCTGCTTTCCAGGGTTTTTAAACCGAGGGAAATATCGGCCAGCTGATTAAAGAAGTCTAAGGTCTGGGCATTTAACTTGCCGCTTGGACGGATATTTAAACTGGCTTTAATCAACTGCTCAAAATAGAAATTACCGCTTTCACCAATGCTTTGCTGTCCCGTCAATGCAGTCATATGCGTCAGCTGAGTGGCCTGAAAAACCCCTGCCAGCGCCAACGCACGATTTTGACGAACATTCAACGTTGTGGCTTGTTGAAACGGTAACTCCGTCATGCCGAAATCATCCTTTAATAAAATCAGGTTTAGGCGCATTGGTATGATGAATCACGCCACCACCTAAACAAACTTCACCTGAGTAGAATACAACGCTTTGACCCGGGGTCACAGCACGTTGCGACTCATCAAATTCAACACGAACACCATTTGGTGTTTCTGGATCCTTGAAAATAGTACACGCTTGGTCAGGCTGACGGTAGCGGGTTTTTGCCGTACAGCGGAAACCTGATTCAGGAATATCCTGTTCACCGGCTACCCAGTCAATCGCTTCAGACCACAATATGGTACTTTGCATCAGTGGATGTTCATGACCTTGACCCACCACCAGACGGTTACCTTCAATATCTTTATGCAGTACAAACCAGGCACCTTCTTCAGCACCTTTCATACCGCCAATACCGATCCCGCCACGTTGACCGAGCGTATAGTACATTAAGCCGTGATGATCACCAACCTCTTTGCCATCTTCCAGCACGATTTTTCCAGGTTGAGCCGGTAAATATTGCTTTAAGAAGTCATTGAAGCGACGTTCCCCAATAAAACAGATACCCGTAGAATCTTTTTTCTTGGCTGTTGCCAGACCTAATTCTTCTGCAATTTTACGGACTTGTGGTTTTTCAATTTCACCGACAGGGAACAGGGTCTTATTAATTTCACGACCATGAACCGCATGCAGGAAGTAAGTCTGGTCTTTATTATTGTCATAACCACGCAGTAATTGAGCATATTGCTCACCACGTGAATTGGTCATGGTCTCACCGCGACGACAGTAGTGACCGGTGGCAATAAAGTCAGCGCCCAGATTGATCGCATGATCCAGGAAGGCACGGAATTTAATTTCTTTATTACACAAAATATCCGGGTTTGGCGTACGGCCAGCAGCATATTCAGCCAGGAAATGCTCGAACACGCGATCCCAGTATTCCATCGCGAAGTTGGCAGTATGCAGTTTAATCCCGATCTTGTCGCAAACGGCTTGTGCATCGGCAAGATCTTCCATTGCCGTACAATATTCTGTGCCGTCATCTTCTTCCCAGTTTTTCATGAAAAGACCTTCAACCTGATAACCCTGTTGAAGGAGGAGAGCTGCAGACACAGATGAATCTACACCACCAGACATACCGACGATGACACGTTGTTGCATAGGATTAGGCATCCAAATTTGAAATTAAGGGAGAATTTTGGTGCTCGTAAATGAGCGATAAAGGATAGCGTTTGCCAGCTTGGGCATCCTGCACGGCTTTAATCACCAATGGGCTGCGAGCACGTGCGGTTTCAACCAGTTCATCCAGCGTCATCCAGACTGCACCGACAATACCGGTATCCAGTTCAGCATTTTCATCATGGCTGATGGCTTCTGCTCTCAAACAGAAACGGAAATAGGTACGATCCGGGAACATCGGTGGGGTATAGGTATAGATGCCGATCAGATCAGTGACATTAACCTGATAGCCGGTTTCTTCCATGGTTTCACGAATAGCTGCTTCGACAATGGTTTCACCTGCCTCCACATGGCCTGCTGGCTGATTGAATACGGTATGGGTGACACCTTCAGTATGTTCTTCAACGAACAGGAATTTTCCATTTTTTTCGACGACAGTTGCAACAGTGACGTGAGCAGTCCAAGCGGTCATAAAGGAGCACCATGGAATAAAAACTGTATTCTACAAAATTTAGGCGGCGGTGGCTATGTCGATACTCGGGATTTTAATTTAGATGATTAACAATAAAGGTATTTGGCGAAAAAGAAAGCGTAGAATATAATGAGTACATAAAATACTAAAACAGTAATATTTGCATTCTACGCTTTAATATAAGAATTTGATTTAAAATAAAATTTAATAAAAATTAGCAGTATTTCATAACAATTAAAATAAATAACAGGCTTTATAGGACAGGATTCCAATGAAATTCAGAACAGACATTAATGGCCTCAGAGCAATTGCCGTGATTGCAGTCATGCTATTTCATTTTAATGCGGCCTGGATGCCTGGCGGTTTTGTTGGAGTAGATGTCTTCTTTGTGATTTCAGGCTTTTTAATGACTGGAATCATATTTAAAGATTTAGAACATGAAAAATTTTCTATTCTGAAATTTTATGTGGCTCGTGCGAATCGGATTATTCCAGCTTTGGCCCTGCTATGTCTGGTATTAATGATTTTTGGCTGGTTTTATCTGACACCTTTTGATTACAAGTTATTGGGTAAGCATGCTGCGAGTAGCATGACTTTTTTATCCAATATCAGTTACTGGAAGGAATCCGGTTATTTTGAGGCAGGCACTCACGAAAAGTGGTTATTACATACCTGGTCACTTTCCGTCGAATGGCAATTCTATATGATTTATCCGCTCGTTCTCATTGCCATGCGCAAGTTCATGTCCATCCAGACCATGAAATTTATGCTGCTGGCAGGAACAATTTTAGGATTCATCCTATCAATAATCGCTACCTATAAATGGCCAAACCCGGCTTATTTCCTGTTACCTACCAGAGCCTGGGAAATGATGATCGGGGGAATTGCTTATCTTTACCCTTTGACCTTGCAGGAAAATAAGAAAAGGTTACTGGAAGGAACGGGATTGGCACTTATACTGGGGTCTTATTTCTTCATTTCAGCAGAAGATTTGTGGCCTGGCTATCTGGCAGTTTTTCCTGTTATCGGTACCTTCCTGATGATTCAGGCACATCAAAATGACAGCGTTATTACCAATAATATTGTATTTCAAAAATTAGGAGCCTGGTCTTATTCTATTTACCTCTGGCACTGGCCTTTGGTGGTGCTGATCTATATCTACTCATTGCCTGAGTATTATGTATATGCCGGAATAGTACTTTCTATAGTGTTAGGTTTTCTGAGCTATAAGTATATTGAGCAGATTAAATTACCTTCATACCATCAATGGAAAGATATTTATCGTATAAAACCACTTTATTTTTCTCTAGTGCTCATGAGCTTAGGAGTTACTTTAAATATATTTAATGGTTTTAATACAGATCTGCGCCAAGGTGCAGCCTCAGAACAGGCAAAATTCTTAGATTATTATAATGAAAAATTCAAAAATTTAAGGGATGCGTACTGGCTAAAATGTGATACTTACGTGAGCCTGACTGAGCATAATAGTTATGATCCTGATCCGGTCTGTATCACGAAACAAAAGGAAGGCGGGGTGTTCTTATGGGGAGATTCTCATGCTGAAGCACTTTCTTTAGGGCTGAGGACATTACTGAAATCCAATGATATCCCTTTTTATCAGAAAACCTCTTCCATTTGCAGGGCATCGCTGACCGAGATTAACTATCATAAAGGGGCTTATAAAGAAGCCTGTGACTATTCCAATAAATTGGCACTAAAGAGCATCGCAGAACTGAAGCCCAAAATTGTGGTTATCACCCAAGCCTTGAAGCACGACGAAACCAATTGGGAAAACATCGGGAAAAGTTTACTTCAGCTTGGCGTATCCAATATCGTCATTGTGGGGCCAATTTCGCAATGGAAACCTTCACTTCCTAAAGTGATGGTGAAACCGAAAAACTGGAATAGTACTGAAGATTTTATATTTGATGCCGGACTGGATTTAAGAGCAGTTCAGGTAGACGAGAAAATGAAAAAATTACAATATCCTCAGGGGATTACTTATATATCCCTCATTGATCATTTATGTAAAAAAGATGATGTTCAGCAGCAATACAAATGTCGGATTCGTGCAGCTCAAGGAGAAGACCTGCTTCAGGTGGATTATGGACACCTAAGTGAATCAGGCTCTCTATTTGTGGGGAATACCATACTGTCAAAATATTTATTAAATTTATATTCTCAGAGTGTGACTACAAATCAATAAGTTTATTTCCTGAGATTGATCAGCCACCTGTTGAGGTGGCTTTTACGTATATAAGTTTAATTAAAATCATTCATATTGAATACTTCAGTGATCCCGCAATCACGCACAAACTGTTCATCGTGTGAAACTAAAATCACAGCGCCTGTATAAGATCGAATTGCACTTGCCAACAAAGCTTTAGACTCAATATCCAGATGATTTTCTGGCTCATCCAATAATAAAAGTTCGGGTTGAGGAGAGACCTGGCTAAGACCTAATAACGCCACTTTCAGCTTTTCACCACCACTTAACTGAGACAAAGGATAAGTACCTTTATCACCACGAATTCTGAGTTGGCCCAACAGATTACGCCATTCCACTTCCGGAATATCAGGATTCATCTGCCTTAAATTTTCAATCGCACTTAGTGCCTCATTGAGAAAACTAAAATTTTGATCCAGATAAAAACAGTTTCGTGCCAGAAAGATTTGATCCAGAGGTTGCTGCTTTTGTTGGGCGACCAGTTTCAGCAAAGTGGATTTACCAATTCCGTTTCGGCCTGCAATATGGATCTTTTCAGCTGCACTTAAAGCAAGATTCACAGGCTGTGGAGTACCAAAAGGAAGCTTTAACTCTTTAACCCGCAGAATTTCACCAGACTGTGGTTTAAGGTCTGGAAATTGAAATAGCTGAGGTTTTATCTTTTCGAGTTGCTGCTTTTGAAATTTTAACTCAGATTGTTCATTGGAAATTTGCCGTTGGTGCTGTGCCTGAACTTTACCTATACTTTGACCAGCCTGTTCTTTTTTAAAGTCTAAAAGCACTTTGGCTTGGGAATTCGAATCACGTAATTTGTTTCCGGCACGTTCCCGCTTTTGTGCTTTCATTAAAACGTCATGCTGCTTGTGCTTCATCTGTTTAATATCACGCTGACTCTGCTGAATTGACTGTTCGAGTGAAGTGACATTTTTCTGATACTGTTCAAAAAACTCCGCATAGTTTCCTGTAGAGTGCTGTAATCCATGCTCATTTAAATAATAAATATGATCAACCTGATCTAGCAAAGTCCGGTCATGACTAATGATCAATGCACCAGCAGGATGTAACTTTAAATGCTCTATTAACCATGTTCGTGCTTCACGATCCAGATGGTTGCTCGGCTCATCCAGCAATAAATAATATTCAGGCTTTAAGAACAAGCTACATAAAGCAAGTTTGGTCTTTTGGCCCTCACTCAAATATTGTACGGGAAAGTCCAGATCGGTGGGTAATTGTGCTGAACTCAACAGTTGCTGCCATTGATGCGGCAAATGCCAACTATCCTCAAGTAGCTCATAATCCTCGAAACTGGCTGTACCATGTTCAACATTTTTAAAAGCACGATGTAACTGACTTACTTCGAGTGCTTCAGCAATTGTGGCTGCCTTTAACCGATGCAATTGTGGTAGATAGGCATGATGCATTTGCCAGGAAACTTGGCCTGAGCAATGTGGAGAAGAATGCTGAGCCTGATACAAAAGCTGCATGAGCAAAGACTTACCTTGTCCATTACGGCCAATTAAAGCGCTGACCTGAGCTTTAGGAAGGGTAAAATTTAAATTCTGAAATATGACTTTGGAAGGGAATTCTAAAGTCAGATTGGATATTACACATGCCTGTTGAGTCATAAATAACCTCATAAATACAGGATGCACAAAATAAACAAGAGATTTTTTCTAGAAAAGATCAAGCCAGACGATCTATTTTGCACATCAATCTAAAAATAATCGTTGATGAGAAAAATAGACTTACTTCATTGGCGTGACTCACTTATAAGAGAAGGGGAATTCGGACCTTATTTTAATACAAATAAGCTTGCTTAAAAATAGATCAAATTAGGATTGTTTATTCACTGTATTGAGGCTGATTTAAGTGAATTTCAGGATTTTAAGAATATGAGGTAATTTACTTGAAGTGGAACGAGTAAGTTTCATTTACACTATGCGGCTAAAGTCTTCCCTATTCTGCTTTTAAAGGATTTTTTTATGTCTGAACTTAAGCTCTACATTACTTTATTGGGCGGCAAGCATGAAAAAGCCAATGTAGAAGTACATGATGTAGTTCCGGTCATTAGTTCAGATATTAAGACGGCTTTTCCATATCTGAAGGAACAATGGTTTGGTTTGCAAAAAGGCCTGCATGTCGATGGTTGGATGACGATCAATGGTGTCAGCTATCAGGATCTGAATTATCAGGTTCAGGTGACAGACACACCTGTAAAACAGGATTTAAAATTATTCCTGATCAATCTGGGTGCTTATGTGCCAGATCAGTTTGGTGAAATCCATAAATATCTGGTAGTTGCTGCTAAAAATAAAACTGAAGCTAAAGCACAAGGTAAGCTGGCTATTGAAAAGACCTGGTTTAAACCTCATACCGATGCCGTGATTGATGTGGATGATTGTTTAGAACTGAACAGGATGGACCAGAAATTTGTGCATCTGGTAGAGGGAGACTTTGAAGCCAATAGTTTTAAGAATGATTATGTGGTTATTCCTTGATTTAAATAAGGCTACATAAAGTAGCCTTAGTTTGTCGATTTATTTGTAGTTACCTGAGACTTTTACATAGTTTTGTGCTGAATAAGGCAAGAAAGCTATTTCCTTTTCAGTCAGTGGACGCGCTTTTTTGACTGGACTGCCTACATACAAGTACCCACTTTCTAATACCTTATTCGGTGGTACCAGTGAACCTGCTCCAATCATCACATCATCTTCAATAATCACGTCATCTAGAATAATTGTACCGATACCCACTAAAACACGATTACCGATGATACAGCCATGTAATTTTACATGATGACCAATCGTCACATCTTCACCAATAATCAGTGGTGAACCTTCAGGTTTATCCGCCTTTTTATGACTCACATGCAACATGGAATGATCCTGTACATTCGAGTTCTTGCCAATACGAATATGATTCACATCACCACGAATTACGGCAAAAGGCCACACAGATACATTTTCGCCTAAAACGACATCACCTACGACCACCGCCATCGGATCGATATAACAGGAGTCAGCGACTTGCGGGCGAGTATCCAGATAAGGGCGAATGTTTTGGCTCATGTCAGTATCATCCTGAAAGTTTATAAGCATTATAAAATAAAAAAGCACACATTCGATGAATGTGTGCTTTGGCTTTAGTAAGATCTAATATTGATAATAAATATTAGAACAGGTTACTAAAGAATTGTTTGATATGATCCAGCATGCGGGCAAAGAAACCAGCTTCTTCAACTGCTTTCAGTGCAACAAGTGGTTTCTCAGCAATCACTTTGCCGTTTAAAGTCGCCACATATTTACCTACGACTTGACCTGGTTGTAAAGGCGCAGTCAGTTTAGGCTGAACGACCAATTGAGTCTTGATGGCATTGGCCTGACCTTTAGGCATAGTCACGTTAAAGTTTTCTGCAAGTCCGATCTGAACTTCATTTTCCTTACCAAACCAGACTTTAGACTTGGCTAGAACCTGTTTAGCGGGTTGAACATTTTTGGTTTCAAAGTTCGCATAACCCCAAGCCAGAAGTTCACGTGTTTGTGATGCACGTTCATTCATGGTTGGTGCACCAAAAATCACTGAAATCAGACGAGTCGGACCGCGTTTTGAAGAAGTCGTTAAGCAGTAACCGGCTTCATCAGTATGACCAGTTTTCAAACCATCTACACTTGGATCAGTATAGAGCAGGGCATTACGGTTGCCTTGCTTAATCCCGTTAAAAGTAAACTCTTTTTCAGAGTAGATTGGATAGTATTTTGAACTGTCTTTGATGATGTGCTGAGCCAAAGTTGCCATATCTTTCGCAGTCGAATAATGGCCTTCAGCTGGCATACCAGTCGAGTTGATGAAGCTGGTATTGGTCATGCCAATCCGTTTCGCTTCTTGGTTCATCATATGTGCAAAGGTACCCTCGTTCCCTGCAATATGTTCAGCCATCGCCTTAGATGCATCGTTACCAGACTGGATAATAATCCCGCGCAACATTTCTAGTGCAGTCGCCGTACCATTTAAAGGCACATACATACATGATTCTGCACTGCTACCACGGCACCATGCAGATTCATTCATGCGAACCTGTTCATCTTCAGTCAGCTCACCACTTAATAACTTCTGCTCGATGATGTAACTGGTCATCATCTTGGTCATTGAAGCAGGGGCTAATTTTTCATTTTCATTTTTTGATGCGAGAATTTGCCCTGTCTCGTAGTCCATTAGCACATAAGATTTATTATTCAATTCTGGTGGTGCAGATAAGACAGTTGCTGCAAAGCTAAAACTAGGAATTAATAATAATGCAGCAAGGGCAGTTTTTTGGGTCATTTCTAGTGGGTTCCAATATCTTGATGTAAGCACGAAGAGCCTAGCATTTTAGGACAAAGCTAGGCTGACTTCTATGGGAAACCCGGGGTTATTTCAAAAGTATTGTAAGCAATCACGCAAAAAGTGGATTATTTACTGTAGCTCACCAACTCATTGCAAATGGCCTGATTCTTTTTCTTGCCAGCCTTTTTGGCATCACTCTGTGCTTCGGCCAGAATGTTACGGAAATCTGACTGTTTTACCATCTGGTTCAGGCGCTCAACCGGATTTTTTTGGCCGGGCAAATATTCAGTCACCAGCTGGTTATACCCCTGATTGAATTTTGCTTTGTCTTTGACCATGCTTGGGCAAATTTCAGAAAGGACATAAATTGCAGCTAATTCTTGCTTGGTGATTTCCTGACTCGGGGTGACTTCAATATTTTCATTTGCTGCATAAACCGAGCTTCCCCAAAGTGTCATACCAGCAACAACAGATAAACTTAAACTTTTAATTAATGTATGTTTCATCAAAAAACTCAAAAATTACATGTAGAACAATAATTTGTTAGCTTAAAGATATTTTCAAAATTGAAAAGAGGGGAAATGTAGTGAAGCTGTAGAATTATGAAGAAATGTGTAAGAGAAAAAAGACGATGCTGGCATCGTCTCATTTCAGTGAGAAAGACCTTATTCCTGATAAGCTAAAACGTCTTCACACGCTGTTTTTTGTTCGTCTTTTGCAGTCTGTTTTGCACCTTGACGTGCTTCTTCAAGCACAGTCTTGTATTCACTGTCTGCCTGAAGTTTTTGATAGGTCATCGATTTGTCTGAGTATTCTTTTAGATAAGATTGAATCAGCTGCTGAATCGTTGTATCGAATTTTGCATTCTGACCAATAATGCCCGGGCATACTTCAATCATTACCTGTGCAGATGCGACATCTTCTTTCACGATCATGTCATTTTCTTCAGCTGTCAAATCATTGGCAATAACTGCAGGAGAAACAAAAGTTGCCAAACTTAAAGCCAAAGTACCCCAAAGAGAGAATTTTTTCATCATCTTAAGCCATATGTATTAATGGATATCGTGCTACAAATATATATAATTCCTGAACTAATACAATGAAATGTCCTAGCGAGTCATTTTTTAGCTCAACGAGATTTTGCAGTGAATATATTAATTTCCAATGATGATGGCGTTTTTGCACCAGGTATACAGGCACTGGCGCAGGCCTTGAGGCCTTTAGGACGTGTTGTGGTGGTAGCTCCAGAAAGTGAACGTAGCGGATTTTCCAGTGCACTGACTTTAGACCGACCATTAAGACCGATCCAGATTTCTCCCGATGTATGGGCGGTTAATGGCACGCCGGCTGACTGTGTCTATCTGGCCATGAACGGCTTATTTGATGTTGAATTCGATCTGGTGGTCAGCGGCATTAACAGTGGTGCCAATCTGGGAGATGATGTGCTGTACTCGGGTACGGTGGGGGCTGCATTTGAAGGCCGTCTGGCCAAACAACCTGCATTAGCAGTTTCTCTATGTGGGCAAAACGTTCGATCTTATACCTTACCAGAAGATTATCGCATTGCAGCGCAATGGGTACATGATTTTATTGCGGCAGGTTTGCCGACTTTGCCTGAGCGTCATATTTTTAATGTGAATATTCCTGATGTGGCTGAGCTGAAAGGAACTAAAGTGACCTTTCAGGGACGCCGTAGCCAGTCCAAGCCGATTACCAGTCATGTAGATCCACGTGGTCGTCAGGTTTACTGGATTGGGCTATCGGGTGAAGCAGTCGCAATGCCAAAACATAAAGGAACTGAAATCGAGTCAGACTTTTTTGCAATTGCCAATGGCTATGTAAGCGTGACGCCAATTCAGATGGATGCCACAAACTATGACACACTTCACACTTTGCAAGCCCAGATTCTAAATAAAATCTAATGAATGTTATAAGTTTGTGAAAAATGAAAGCTTACAAGTATATTGTAGTAAAACTTTGCTAATCTTACTGGGTTTTTGCAACCGTATAGATGTTAGAGAGGAAGATAATGTCCTTGGTGTCACCGAAATACTTCATTCATGCTTCACCATCCAGCTTCATCAAAACTCTGGTTTTGTCCACTGTGGTTGTTTCCACAATGATTATTACTGGTTGTGCCACTAAACCTCAGGTCAATAATATGACGCGCTATGCCGCAGCGCCTGACTTCTATACGGTACGCTCTGGGGATACTTTGAGTGGCATTGCTGCACGTTATGGTCTGAGCTATATCAGTGTGGCAGAGATGAATGATATTGCTCCGCCGTATCGTATTTATGTGGGTCAGTCGATTCGCCTGAAAAATAACACTACTGCTCGCCGTACTACAGCGACTCAACCTGTTACCCAAGCTGCCCCGATTCAGCGTCAAACGATTGCGATTCCAGCGCCAACCACTCCCGCTCCAACAACTGTTAAGACTACGCCAAAACCTGCCACCACTACTTCTGCACCGATTACCCCAGTATCGACAGCAGCGGGATTACGTTGGGTCAAGCCATCAAATGGTCCGGTATTACAAAACTATGATCTGGCTGCAAATATCAAAGGTACCCGTTATGGCGGTAATGTCGGAGATCCGGTCTTTGCTGCAGCAGATGGGCAGGTGGTATATGCAGCAGATGGCCTAAAGGAATATGGTAATCTGGTACTAGTTAAACATATTAATGGCTATATTACGGCTTATGCGCATAACAGTAAATTAAGCGTGAAAAGTGGCCAAAATGTAACGGCTGGTCAAAAAATTGCCGAGATGGGGGCGACTGGTACAACCCGTACTATGCTTGAGTTTCAGGTTCGCTTAGACGGAAAACCGATTAATCCAACAGCAGTTTTACCAAATAATTAAATAAATAATGCAAAACGTAAATTTCACCGTATAATACAATGAGTTGCTTTTATCAAAAGATGAAGCATCTCATAAGTTTAGAGGGGAATTTATGTTAGATCAACTTCGAGCAATGGGTGTCTTTGCTTGTGTTGTGGAAAAGAACTCGTTTAGCGGTGCTGCACGTGAGCTAGGGATTACAACCAGCGCCGTGAGTCAACAAATTCGCTCTTTAGAACAGGATATGGAAGTTGTACTTCTAAATCGTTCTACGAGAAAATTAAGTCTGACCGAAGCGGGACAAGCTTTTTTTCACAGCTGCCAGGAAATGTTGTCTGCTGCTGAGCGTGGAAAGGTTCGCATTAACGAGTTACGTGACGATCTTGTTGGTGAACTTCGTATTGTATCCTTACCGGAAGTATGTGCGAATCATGTGATTCCTGCACTTTCTCACTGGATGTCCGCACACCGTGGCCTGACAGTCCACCTGGAAACAAACAATCATGAGGTTGATTTGTTGGAAGGGCGTATTGATATTGCCCTGCGATTTGACCAGAACGATGATGATCACAACCTTCAGGTTGTGCCATTAATGCAGATTGAACAGATTCTTGTTGCTGCGCCAAGCTATATTAACCAGACCGCCATTATCTCGCGTCCTGAAGACCTGAAACATCATGATGTTTTGCCTTTAACGCATATTAAAAATCATCAGAATTTCAGTTTTCAGCATGTGCATAGTGCAGAAAAGGTTGAATTTGAACTGAGCTCACGCTTTAGTACCAATAACAGCCTGGTTGCAAAAGCCATGTGTCTGCAAGGCAATGGGGTTGCCAAGATTTTATATCTTGATGTTAAAAAAGATTTATTAAATGGTTCACTGATTGAAGTCTTGCCTGAATGGAAACTTCCGCCAGTCACCCTTTATGCAGTTATGCCTAATCGAGAACAGCAACCGACTAAAGTGCTGCGCTGTCTGGAGGCATTGAAACAATATTTTAGCCAGATCTCTGGTGGACGTTTGTTACAAGTCGCATCATAAATTCCCTATAAACAAAAAAGCCGCTTTAAAGCGGCTTTTTTGTTGTTCAAGATAGACTTAAGCAAGATAAGCCTTGATCATTTTCACTAAACGTTCGATCAGTTGATCGGCCTGTTCCTGAGTAATGTTCAGGGTAGGCAACAGACGAACGACATTACCTGCAGTCACGTTGATAATGGTTTTGTATTCATCGCGTGCAATATCCACCAGCTCACCGCAGTCTTTAGGCAACTCAATCCCGATCATCAGACCGAAACCGCGTACAGTCACTTGATGATCTGCAAGCTGGTTACGTAACTGCTCAACAATATATGCACCTTTTTCAGCGGCATTGGCCACGATATTCTCTTTTTGCATAATATCGATAATGGTATAAACCACGCGTGAACCCAATGCAGTACCGCTATAAGTCGAACCGTGGTTACCCGCAGTCAAAACACCGACACCACGACCTTGAGTCATCACGGCACCAATCGGGAAGCCATTGCCCAGACCTTTAGCTGTGGTCAGTACATCCGGCACAATATTGGTGTGCTGATAAGCAAAATATTTACCGGTACGGCCATTACCTGTTTGTACTTCATCCAGCATCATTAACCAGTTGTGCTGATTACAGATCTGACGGATTTCTTCTAGGTAGCTAAAGCCTTGCGGTGCAGTGTTGACACCACCTTCACCCTGAATCGGTTCAACCAGAATAGCCACGATATCCGGATGGTTAATTGCAGCTTCTTCAATGGCTTCAATATCACCAAAAGGTACACGAATAAAACCTTCAACCAATGGACCAAAGCCTTGTTGAACTTTTTTGTTACCCGTTGCAGATAGGGTTGCCAGCGTACGGCCATGGAAAGATTTGTCAGCTACAATAATTTTTGGTGACGCAATACCTTGCATATGACCGAATTTACGCGCAATTTTGATAGCGCCTTCGTTCGATTCTGCACCACTGTTGGAGAAGAAAACTTCTTCCATGCCAGCGACTTCAGCCAGTTTCTGTGCAGCAGCAGTTTGCCAAGGCACTTCAAAAAGGTTGCTGGTATGAATCAGGGTTGCAGCTTGTTCCGCAATTGCTTCAGCAATCACTGGATGAGCATGACCCAAACCGCAAACGGCGATCCCAGTTAAGGCATCTAAATACTCTGTACCATCTTCGGTATAAAGATATGCACCTCGTCCTCGGACAAAGCTGATCGGTTGACGACCAAAGACTGGCATCAAATGTGAAGGTTGATCAGTTTGTACCGGAGCGAGGGTAATATTGTTCATGACTAACTCTTTACTGTTAGGTGGAAAGAAAAACTTATATAAGCAAAAACTTGGTCAGATTTAAAGGGTAATTGTAAATAAAAATGGATTTATTACTTTAGACGTACTGTTTTTCTCTGTTTTGGGTATAATGCGAGACAGATTAGTTGAGGATTTATCAATGACTGAACAAGCACGCGATACCGAAGCGTTAATTCGTGACCAAATTGCCAAGCACGCAGTACTTCTTTATATGAAAGGCACACCACAATTTCCACAATGTGGTTTTTCTGCACGTGCGGTAGAAGCACTCAGTCAAATTGGTCGTCCATTTGCTTATGTTAATATTCTGGAAAACCCGGATATTCGTGCAACTCTGCCACAAATTGCGAACTGGCCGACATTCCCACAACTTTGGATCAATGGTGAATTGATCGGTGGTAGTGACATCATGCTCGAAATGTTCCAAAAAGGTGAATTACAGCCTTTAGTAGAGCAATACAGTCCAGCACCTGAAGCTTAATCCTTGGATTAAACTGATAGATGTGAAAAAGCGCTTCCGAGAGAAGCGCTTTTTTTTATGGGTGAATAGTGAGGCAGGGGGCAGAATTAATCTTCTGCCTGCTGACCCTCAGATTTTTCTAGTTCTTTTGATTCAGCAACCAAGGCCTCAGCTAAGGTATCTGGATCGGTCAGAACTTCCTTTATAGGCGCCTTATCTTTTTTCTTTTTCTTCTTTTTTTTCTTTTTCTTAGGTTCTTCCTCAAACTCGGCACCATCTTCAATGGCTTGCCAGTATTCGAGTTGTTCCATCACAGCAGCAAAGATCGAGTTTTTGCTATAACGGCCTTTCTTGTCCATAGTCCCGACCGGACGTGCCATCAGGATTTCCAAAGCCTGCGCGATATTATCAATGGCATGAATATGGAATTGACCATCTTCGACTGCAGCAATGACATCTTTACGTAACATCAGATGCTGCATATTTTGTCGTGGAATAATCACACCCTGCTTACCTGTCAGGCCTTGTAACTTACAGGCATCGAAGAAACCTTCAATCTTCGCATTGACACCACCAATCGGTTGTACTTGACCAAGCTGGTTCATAGAACCGGTAATCGCCCAGGACTGGTCGATCGGTAACTGACTAATCGCAGAAATCAGCGCTGAAAGTTCAGCAACTGTCGCGCTGTCACCATCCACCTGACCATAGCTTTGTTCGAAAGCTAAAGCGGCAGAGAAGTGCAGGGTCTGTTCACGACCAAAATGGGCTTTTAGAAAGGAGGCCATCAATAGCACGCCCTTAGCATGCAAAGAACCGCCAAGTTCTACACTACGTTCGATATCCAGAATATCACCGCCACCTTGATATACAGAAGCAGTTAAGCGTGAAGGTAGACCAAATTCAACATCTGCATAATGAATCACAGACAGCGCATTGATTTGGCCTAGACGATGACCGCGAGTTTCAATCAGTTGAGTGCCACGGGTCAGATCTTGCCAGAATAGCTCACGTAAATAGCCTAAGCGATATTTACGATGATCCAGTGCGGTATTGATATGCTTTTCTGACACCATCTTATCACCCGCTTCGAATGCATGATGATGCGCTTCACGAATCAGGTCGCCCAGCGTTAATGCATGTAGTGACAGGGAACTCTGATCTTCAGCCTGACGACTTGAGTCGGTCAGCAGGGCAGATAATGCAGAACGGTCAAATGGTAATAATTTATCTGATTGCACATAGTCAGCAATGAGCTGCGTATAGGCTTGCTCATTTTCATCATTACGTTGCAAGGTATCGGTAAAATCAGCACGGATTTTAAAGATACTGCCTAGTTCTGGTTCAAGTTCCAGAATTTCATAATAAATTTCTGGCTCTGCCAGCAGCACCACTTTGATATTCAGCGGAATAGAAGCTGGTTCAATGGAAATGCTACCGGTGAGAGTCAGCATATGCTCTAAAGATGAAAGCTTGAGATGCCCAGATTTCAAGGCACGTTTCAGACCTTGCCATGCATAAGGCTGTTCCAATAGTTGTTCAGCTTCAAGCATCAGGAAACCGCCATTGGCATTATGCAAGGAGCCGGGACGGATCAAGGTGAAATCTGTAGTAATCGTACCATTTTGGGTCAACTGTTCCACATGACCCAATAGATTGTAATGCGTCGGGAAGTCTTCAAAGATAACGGGTGCGCCGCTATTTGGCTTATGGGTGACGATCACATTGGCCTGGAAGCGCGCTGGTACGCGACTAAACTGGGCAGGGGTAAAATCATCTTCTTCCTGTTCTAATACAATTTCGACATTATTAATAATGTCTTCAGCATATTGCTTCAGATATTGTTCTAGACCTTCGACATGCTTGAATTTAGTCAGCATCTGCTCAACGCGTGGCATCACTACCTGTTTAGCGATATCACGGTTCAATACTTGAACACGGTCACGCGCATCATCTTCCAGGTCACCCAAATGAAGTCCCAGGCGTTCCAGTTTCTTGTCCATGTAACGCATGTTAGAGGCGATTTCAGCACGATCTTTATTGCTTAAAGCATTCAGATCTTCCTGAGACATTTCCTGTACTTTGTCATCTTTTAGATGAATTGGCACAAAACAATGCTCATCATTACGAGAAATCAGTTTCAGATCGAGCTCTTCACCTTCACGGGTCAGTTCAATCAGTGCGAGTTGCTGTTCATCCCCCGTTTCCTGACGAATCATTTCAATCCGGTTGTGATAGCTTTCCGCAGTAAAACGGCGCTCCAGCTGTTTTAGAATGGATTGCCAGCTTTGGTGCAGCATCGCCTGAAACTTGGGTCCCTGACCGGCTGGAAATTCCAGTGCGATAGGCTGACGAGGATTCTGAAAATTATTGACGTAGACCCAGTCATTTGGCGTTTGCATGGTTTTGGCATGTTGCTGCAGCAAACGCTTTACCATGGTGCGTTTGCCGAGTCCTGCCGTACCCACGGCAAAAATGTTATAGCCTGAATATGGCAGGGCAATACCGGCTTCAACCGAAGCGCGGGCACGATCCTGACCTAAAAAATTATTTAAAGGCTTGATACGCTTGGTCGATGCCGGGATTTTATCCGGATCTGCAATACGCGTCAGTTGTGCCGGTTTCAGGCATGTCTTTTCAAGGGTTGGTGTAATTTCGCTTTGTTCAAAGGCTGAGATAAGTAGGTCGGAGCTGATGTTTTGTTGAGATATAGTTGTATTACTTGAAATTGAAGAATGAATTTGATCGAGTCTCTGAGTCACTGTTGAAAGTCCAAAACGAAATATGACGTGGATAAGGTTTAAGGTATACAGATTTACTTGAAAAATTCAAGCCAACATGTCAGTTTTGCCACAAAATAAAAAATCGGGCATGCGAGAAATATATAAATTTTGTTGAAAGATACGTTATTAAAGGATTGAATAGCAGCAATTGGTTTTCGTGGAAAATAACAAGGCAATGACAACACAAACGACGGGTTGGAAATCCGCATTTACAGCATTTCTGGATCGACGTGCCCTGATCATGCTGTTTCTCGGATTTTCAGCCGGTGTCCCGATTCTTTTGATTTTTTCCAGTTTGTCTTTATGGCTTGGTGAAGCCGGAATCAGTAAAAGTGCGGTGACTTTTTTCAGCTGGGCTGCACTGGGCTATTCATTCAAGTTCGTCTGGGCGCCACTGATCGATGAATTACCTGTCCCGTTTCTGACTAAAGCTTTGGGTAGACGAAGAGCCTGGCTATTGATTGCTCAGATCCTGATTGTAACTGCGATTTCAATTATGGCTTTTTCAGATCCGGCATTGGGGCAGGCACATTTACAGCAGATGGCATTGGGTGCAGTACTGCTAGGGTTCTCGGCGGCAACACAGGATATTGTCATTGATGCTTACCGTATCGAGCTGGCCGAAACCCAGATGCAGACCGTACTGGCTTCCACCTATAACGCGGGTTACCGGATCGGGATGATTGTGGCTGGGGCTGGGGCTCTGTTTCTGGCGGCGTATTTAGGTACGGCCAAAGGCAACTATATTTATGATGCCTGGAAATGGACTTATCTGGCGATGGCAGCGGTTATGCTGGTCGGGATTATTACCACACTGGTCATCCGTGAGCCTCAAGTAGATCGGGCACGTAAAGATTATCAGCGCAGTGATTATTTCCGTCTCGTCGGCGTGTTTTTTGTGGCAGTTATCAGCTTTGTTCTGAGCTATGTCTATTCCGGTGACTTGGTATCTAGTATCACTGCACAGTGGGCAATTCAGGATACTTTTGCCTTGTTCTGTTTTGAGGCTTTACGCTTTATCGGTTCAGGTGCTGTCGCTTTCGGTGTGGGTACGATTCTGGTCAAAATGGGTGCTGTGAATAAGCAAATGGCATTCGAAACCTGGGTCAATCCCGTAGCAGATTTCTTTGATCGCTATGGCTTAAAACTGGCTTTGGTGTTGTTATTGCTGATCGGTTTTTATAGGGTCTCCGATATTATTGCCGGTGTGATTTCCAATGTGTTCTATCAGGATCTGAATTTTAGCAAGGAACAGATTGCTGAAGCTGTGAAAGTGTATGGGGTAATTTTCTCCCTGCTTGGCGGTTTTTTAGGTGGCTTGCTGGCTCAGAAAATGAACATCATGAAACTGATGTTTGTAGGCGCGATTTTGGCCTGTTCAACCAATCTGATTTTTATTGGCTTAGTAAAGTCTGGTGAAAAGCTGGGACAGGTCGAAGTTCAGGTAGGCCAGCAAACCTTTCAGGCAGATACAGATGAAGTCGGTTACTGGAAACTGAATGTGCCCACTACTGCTTTTAAAGAGGCCGAACAGATTCAGGTTCGTGCACATTATCTGAATCATCCGGCAGATGCAGTACAAGTCAACCTGCCTTATCTGCAACAGAATGCTTCGCAAGCAGCACAATTACAGCTTCTGCCTGTTACCACAGATAACCTGATCAGTGCCAATGAACAGGAGAATAGCATCGTGGTTCGCGGTCAGTATCTAGGGCCGGATTTAACTGCAGAGCAAAAAATTGTATTAGAGCTGAATGGCGATAAATTCGATGCCAAGCTGGATGAAGAGCGTGTCTTTAGTGCTGCTATTCCTGCCGAGAAACTGATTACTGCACCTGTGAAGCGAATCAATGCAAGCTTAATGCAGCAGGAGCAGCCAATAGTGACCCAGCAGCATTCATATGCTGTGGACTTGTCGCAGACTCAGGCCAATCCGATGGATATTGATATTCAGCCGATTACAATTGGAACAGGCGAGAATGTTGAAATTCAAGGTAAGGTGATTAAACCGTATAGTTCATGGTGGCTATATTTTGCAATTATTGTCGATAATCTGGCCGCAGGTCTCGCAGGCGCTGCTTTTATTGCCTTCCTGTCCAGTCTGACCAGTGTGTCCTTTACCGCTGTTCAGTATGCTATTTTTAGCTCACTCATGACCTTGACTCCTAAGATTTTAGGTGGATATTCAGGTACTATAGTGACCAATATCGGTTATCCGAATTTCTTCCTGATGACCACTTTAATCGGGATTCCAATCCTGATTCTGGTGGTTTGGGTGGCAAAATTGCTCGGTGAACACCAACAACAATCTGTAAATAAGGATGATTAATATGCGCATGCTGCATACCATGTTACGTGTAGGCAATCTGGAACAATCACTCAAGTTCTATACTAAAGTTCTTGGTATGACTTTACTTCGTAAGCGTGATTATGAAGAAGGTCGTTTTACCTTGGCTTTTGTGGGTTATGGCGATGAGGAAAATCACACTGTGCTTGAACTGACCCATAACTGGGATACAGAAAGCTATGACCTGGGCAATGGCTACGGTCATATTGCGATTGCGGTAGATGATGCTTATAAAGCTTGTGAAGAAATCAAGGCACGTGGTGGCAATGTTGTTCGTGAAGCTGGCCCAATGAAAGGCGGTGTAACCGTGATTGCATTTGTGGAAGATCCAGACGGCTATAAAATCGAGCTAATCCAGCAAGACAACAACGCACGTAATAACTAAATGTTATAAAGCGATATATGTGAAATGTATTCATGTATGGATGAAAATATTCCTTCAATCTGAATGCATAACATGGACCCGGCATCTGTTAAGATAGCCGGGTATTTTTTATCGAATAATAAAATTTTGAGGGAAGGACATCAGATGCTTAAACTGCTGGCATTGGACCGCTTTACGATCTTGCTCTTTGTTATGGTGTTACTGGCCAGTGTATTGCCAGTGTCAGGGCAGGCAGCTGAAGTCTTTAGCTGGATCACGACAGCAGCCATTGCGATTCTGTTTTTCCTGCATGGTGCCAAGCTTTCTCGTGAAGCCGTAATTGAAGGCTTGATGCACTGGAAATTACACACTTTGGTCTTTGCCTTGACCTTTGCGCTCTTTCCAATTTTAGGCTTGCTGGCAAAGCCAATCCTATTGCCAATGCTGGGGCAGGAATTATATTGGGGATTCCTGTTTATGTGCTTCTTGCCATCAACCGTACAGTCTTCGATCGCCTTTACCTCAGTGGCTCAGGGAAATATTGCCGGTGCGATCTGTAGTGCTTCTTTTTCCAATATTATCGGGATGTTCATTACCCCGATGCTGGTCGCATTCTTTATTCTTGGGCAATCCCAGCATGACTTTGATCCGACAGCATCGATTCTACAGATTACGCTGCTGTTATTGGTGCCTTTTATTTTAGGTCAGTTACTGCGTCCGTGGATTTTCCCAAAAATGCAGAAAATGCCCAAGATCGTCAAGGTATTCGATCAGGGCTCAATTCTGATGGTGGTTTATGGGGCGTTTAGCAGTGCGGTGGTGGCTGGGCTTTGGCGTGAAGTCAGCTTAAGTACTTTGCTCTTACTGCTGCTGGCATGTTCGGTTTTATTGACCATCGTAATGCTGTTGTCATTATTTATCCCACGCTGGCTGGGCTTTAATCGCGCCGACCAGAAAACGGTGTTCTTTTGTGGTTCCAAAAAAACACTGGCCAGTGGCGTACCAATGGCACAGATTCTGTTTATTGGTCAGCCACTTGGCATGATAGTTTTACCGATTATGATTTTCCATCAAATCCAGCTGATGGCCTGCGGCGTGATTGCGAATCTCTGGGCCAAACAGGCGGTACATACAGAAGAATAATTCGCTTATTGCTTTTGTTTGCCGTATAATACTGCCCAACTTGTTGTGCTTAGCTCTGACGGTATCCGTCTCGGTGGGCCAAAAGAATGGTCTGTTGTGGTGTTGATCTGCCTGAATCCTGATTCTGGCCCTTCCTCAATATTTGAGAGTGATCAATTGCGATGACAGCAAAACCTTCTTTCATCTTAATGGAGTAATCGACGATGCGCGCCGATATTCACCCAAAATACGAAAAACTAGTTGCTACTTGTTCATGTGGTAACGTAATCGAAACTCGTTCAGCTGTTGGTAAAGAAACTCTTTACCTAGACGTATGCTCAGCTTGCCACCCATTCTACACTGGTAAGCAAAAGAACGTTGACACTGGCGGCCGTATCGACAAGTTCAAACAACGTTTTGCTGGTATGTCACGTTCTGTTAAACGTTAATACCCAAAATGAAAAAACGGGCTTTATGCCCGTTTTTTTGTGCCTGCAATTTAGAAAATCATTTCACGTTTCTAGATTGAAAGGCGAGTACAAGACCTTAGTGGTCTTGTACATCAATCAGATGATCCAGTTTTTTCTGGAAATAATCACCCTGAATAAAGCGGGCATCGACGTTCCAGGCATTCGCAAATAAGGTCATGTCATTCAGTTCACGAATCATGATATTCACTGGTTTGATTTCATTGTACGTGATGATTTTTTCCTGTAGCTGTTCAATTTCAGCATCGTTGTTCAGCATCTTGGTTAGTTTGCTATCCAGGCTCAGACCATTGATATCGAACTCACGTAGCAAGGTTTCACTATACATTGAGTGACCAAAGTTACGAATCGCAATCCGCGCGCCATGTTCACGTAAAGTACGTAGATATTTCTGCGCATCCTGCTGGTTCATCAGGATATCCTCTTCAGAGAACTGTAAAGTTAAAGGATGCTCGACTTTACTGCGAATAATGGTAATTAGTTTGGAAATAAATTCAGGGAAAGTACGGTCTTTAAATAGCACCGCACGGTTCAGGTTCACGATTAAACGGGCATCCGGATACTGGGTAATAAAGTTGTGCAACTGCTTGCTTGATTCAACCAGAATCCAGCGATCCAGTTTAATAGACAATTCATCATCTTCATTAAGTTCCATCAAGGAAGAAATATCCTGCCATTTATTTTCAAAGATAAAGCCACTAGTCACCTCATACATATAGAGGTTGGTATCTTCTTTATCATAGAGCTGTTGATATTTCAGATGAATTTCACCACGTTCCAGACATTCACGCAGTGCTTTTAATACTGGAGAGGTTGTGAGTGGTACAGTGCTGACTGCCGGACTGACCGGTATGGACTCAGACGCTGGAATAACGGGTTCTGAAACCGTGAAGTCAATGCTCGGCATTGAAATCGATTCCTGAGTCGTTGCAGGAATATCCAGAACAAATTCAGACGTTTTTTGTGCTTGTGGTAAAGGAGTAGAGAAGGCCCGACCGACTAATTCATTACAATGGCTTTCATCACGCAACTCACCGTCAAGCAGGGTATAACCGATGCGTAGATTGAGCGGATAAGTTTGCTGATTCACTGTAATAAGCTGTGGTTTGGTCAATGAACCTAATCCAACAAGTTTGGATTCCAGAATGTCTTGCGCATCTGCCTGAATGATCCCCACCAGAACATCATGTTCCAGTTTAAAGAGTGGAATACGAACCTGCTCTTTTAGAAATTTCTTAACTTCATGGAAATAACCTATGTAGGTCGCCCAATCACCATTCAGGACTTGCGGCTCATACGCAGTAAAGGAGAACGTGATCAATGCATTGGCTTTGGCCGGTTCACGATTGAGTTCACGCTTAAGTGACTGTAAGGTATTTGGCTTGTTTGCAACTTTTTCAGAAGAGGCACTCGCCTGAGTAGTCGCTGTATCAATCGTAATTTGTAGTGCATCTTCTTCAGCACTAGATGCCAGAAATTCCAGTTTTAATGGATTGGCAGCAGCCACATTTGGATTCGAAGAAGTAATATCAAAACGACCTAAATCAAATTGACCCTGAGAAATCTTTTTAAAGCGGGATTTAAAATCATTCAAATCTTGCGGCTGTAACAGGTCTAAAAGTGGCAGACCGATAATATCGTCCTCGCTTTTAAGGCCAAACAGTTTGAGATAATCGGCATTAGCCTGAATATGGATGCCTTCCTGAATGGTTGCGACTGCACGGTTACTATCTTCTACCAGTGATTGTGCCTGGCTTTGTGCAGTTTCCAGTTCTTCCATTAAATGGCGCTGGGCTTGCATGGTACGGCTAAAGGAAAGGGCACGCACCAGATTCAGGAAGAAGCGGTCTGGATAATCCAGATTCAGAATGTCAAAAATGCCTTTACGGATATATTGGGCATATTGTTCAGCCTGATAATCTTCCGGCTTTAACAAAAGAATAGGAAGATCAGGTTGCTGCGAAAGTTGAACCAGACTTAAGGCCTGTTCATATTTCAGATCATAAGCACGACCAAAAATAATCAGGTCCCAGTTAAAGTTTAACTGTTTTTCAAAAGATTGCAGATCATCAAGCAGAACGGCGTCGACCTGATATTCATTACTGGTTAAGAGATCACGGATTTGGTTATATCTAATTTGATTATCATCAATGATCAGTAAACGTGTTTCAGTACGTTTTAACTTTTTAGACAATAATGGATTTCTCACTTCAATGCTTCCCATAAATCGTGATTTCTAGTTTCATTCAATTGCTTATGTATAAAGTTTTCGATGACATCTTCTTCTTGATCATTTAATAATTCATAGTCGAAACGGATAAAACTTTGTGTAATGAGCTGTGCCTTGGTCAGGTAGATTCTGAGTTCTTTTTGGCCAAGTCGTAAATGAATGGTCTGTTTTTCCCTAAACATTTGTGAGCCAGAGACAATAATACTGGTTGAGACCTGATCGAGCTGGGTCATTTGTACCAGAATAGCTGGCTGGTAATTAATACTGTGTTTGTCGGTACGGGCATAAACTGCGCAAGGGAACAGTTCCTGTGCCAGAATTTCCAGACCAATTTCCAGACTTTTATCTGCTGACTGTTTGATCCAGCGAATGACACCGCCACGCCACTGGCTTTGAGATTTTTCCTGAACCAGAATAAATTCACCAGTTTTCAGATTGGCAGGCGTGATACCTGACCATTTAATCCGGTAACCATTGACACTGATATCGAGAACTTCAGCGGTATGAATCTGTTTGGCTTCGCGATCGAGCGCCTTGATACTGCTGAATCCGCTTGGAACGGCATTATGCATTGAGCTGACAAAACTGCTTTCGCTCTGGAAACCATAATTACCTTCCAGTTCCAGCGTTTCATTAAAGTTTTTACCCTTAGACAGATAAAAATGCGCCACCGTTAAGCCAAAGCAGATATTGATCTGTGCGGAATATTCATAACGTTCATGACGGCGTTCGACATTATTCGAAAGCAGGTTATAGATATGAAAATGCAGGGCAGGTGTCAGGAACAGTTTTTCATTACGTGACAGATACTGGGCATTTTTGCTTTGCGTACCGGTCAGGTGTTCCATCAGGTTTTGTGTCGAAATATAGAAGCTCGGCTGGAAATGCTGACCCTGATGAGAATTCAGTAAAGGCGGATGATCTTTGCTGGCATCGACCACATAACGTGACAGTGTGGTTTCTTTTGGCAGAATCTGAACCAGTTTTGCCCAGTCCGCACTGCATAAATATAAACCCTGAATTTCAGCTGGACGGATCTGATGGGTATTGAAAATATCCAGCAAAATCAGTCGTGCATAGGCTTGGGTAATATTCTGGATTTCGTGCTGGGTGCCAAGAACCTGATTGATGTTGGTCTGATAGAAATTATTTTCCATCGCACATTCCAGTAACTGATGTGCCGCCAACCACTGGCCAGCGCCAGGTGTGCTATACAGCATATGCTGTTGATAGAGCAGCAGGCTTAACTGTTGCAGCCCATAGTAGATGGACACCATCCGGGCACTTTGCAGGCTTTTCTTTTTGCCCAGGGAAAATAGTGAAAACTTTTGATGATTCAGCTGATGATTACAGCGTTTGGCAATATCTATATAGATTTTGGCAAAATAGCTGCGTAACAGCATAGCCAGCTCAATAATCTGGTCATTGCGATCTGTCGTGATCAGACCCTGATTGACGAAATGTTTCTCAAGACTGGCCAAAACATTTTCAAGGGTAGGGTGCAATACCTGAATCAGGTCAAAACGCAAGGTTTCCGCACATTTCAGTTCGGAAATTTCCAGTAAAGCACTGAACAGAGACTTGGATGAATTCCCCAATTGCAGGATTGAAATTCCTGCGACCCATTCCTGCAATGCTTTGGCATTTGTGGGACAAAAACTTAGCTGTTCTATGGTGAGTTCAGCCGTTGTCTGAAAAATGTCTGCAGTATGCTTACTCATCTTTATTATTTAACTCAAAAATGTTGAAACCCCAAAAAGCGGTGTCTTATTCTTCTCGCCCGCTATTTCTCGAACTAGTTTAGGAACCAGATACCCCGGTAGGTTCGCTAAAACTTCTGTATAAATCTCATTGATGTGCTCAGCAGGTAAATCAAAATGATGCGCACCTTTTACTTTATCAAGTACATGTAAATAATAGGGCATCACGCCAGCATCAAACAAGCGATAGCTTAAATCAATCAAAACTTGAGCAGAATCATTAACCCCTTTTAATAAAACTGCCTGATTGAGTACCGTGATCTGATGCTGAACCAGCTGATTAAGCTGCTTACAGGTCAGGTCATCCAGCTCTGATGCATGGTTCGAGTGTACCACTAGAATAATACGTAGCCTACTGTTTTTTAACATGCTTAGTAGCTCTTCGTCGATCCGGTTTGGGATCACAATAGGAACTCGTGAATGTATTCTTAAAAATTTGAGATGTGGTACCGATTCTAGTCGTTCAATCCAGGTTTTTAATTTTCGGTTAGATAAGGTCAGTGGATCGCCGCCGCTTAGAATTACTTCATTAATATCTGGCTGGCTTTCCAGATATTGTTTGATATTGATCCAGTCCTCATTTTTAGGCAGGTTTTCCTGATAGGGGAAATGGCGTCGGAAACAGTAACGACAGTGGACTGCACAGGCACCGGTCAAGGTCAGTAGAAAACGTGACTTATATTTATGTAGAACACCAGGCTGCTGGTTGGCCTGTTCTTCACCTAGGGGATCGGTGACAAATCCCGGATGGTCTTCCAGTTCCAGATGATGCGGTAACACTTGTAATAAAAGTGGATCTAAAGGATTGCCTGGCTGCATTCTGGAAACAAAAGCTCGCGGCACACGTAGTTTAAAGGCTTGAGAGGCCAGCAGAGCACCAGATAACAGCTGATCTGGAGAAAGCTGTAGAATTTGCAGTAATTCCTGTGGATCGGTGATCAGGTCGCTCAGTTGCGATTGCCAATTTGCTTCTTGATATAAATACTGTGTCATGCCGGAAGATCAAAAAAAGATGAAGGCGATAGCCAGAAGTGCGCAGTTTAGCAGTTTGTCTACAGATGGGAATGTGAAAGCTGGCTAAAATTTCTCTAAACACGATCAGTTTGCTATGGTATGCAAAAGCATAGAGACTTTTATGTGCTTGGAAGACTGGTTGTGCACCAGTATTGGAATAGCTGATGTTAAGTTAAGCAGTGTCAGCAAGTTAAAACCGATTTTTTCGTTGCGACTTGGTGTATTGCTCATTTAGAATACGCAACATTAAATGAATGTGCATGTGGCAACTCATGTTCGTGTCAGACTTGCTAAATGACATTGCAACAGCCCATAGCATCAATAGCTTAAAGTTAGTAAGTTTGGAGTGAGCCAATCATGGCCTATTATTCTACGAACGATTTCAAGTCTGGCCTGAAGGTTATGCTTGATGGTAACCCATGTTCAATCATGGAAAACGAATACGTTAAACCAGGTAAAGGCCAGGCGTTCAACCGCGTTAAATTACGTAACCTTCGCAGTGGTAAAGTTTTGGAAAAAACTTTTAAATCTGGTGATTCTCTAGAAGCTGCAGACATCGTAGAAGTAGAAATGGAATATTTGTACAACGATGGCGAAATGTGGAACTTCATGGATCCTGTAA
Source organism: Acinetobacter sp. YH12046 (assembly GCF_013419905.1). Taxonomy (NCBI): domain Bacteria; kingdom Pseudomonadati; phylum Pseudomonadota; class Gammaproteobacteria; order Moraxellales; family Moraxellaceae; genus Acinetobacter; species Acinetobacter sp. YH12046. The sequence continues at coordinate 67,627 of NZ_VOZF01000005.1, read as the reverse complement.
CCTTTGAACAGATCGCTGCTGATAAAACAGCAATGGGCGATGCTGCAAAATGGTTAAAAGACGATTCAAATGAAAAATGTACTATCATGTTGTGGAATGGCGTACCTTTAACAGTAAGCCCACCAAACTTTGTAGTATTAAAAATTGTTGAAACTGATCCAGGTGTTCGTGGCGATACTTCTGGCGGTGGCGGTAAACCAGCGAAACTTGAAACAGGTGCAGTAGTACGTGTTCCATTATTCGTTCAGCAAGAAGAAAGCGTTCGTGTAGACACTCGTACTGGTGACTATTTAGAACGTGCATAATGGTCGGAAAATAGACTATTATCAAAGGGGATGACTAAAATCATCCCTTTTTTTATGCCAAAGTCTTAGAGGAATTCGAAAGGAACAAGCGTAAAGTCGCAAGGGAAAACAGCAGTACCTCGAATAAAAAAATCACGCTGATTTATATGCTTCACAAAATGAGGGATTGAATGGAAACTTTACAACAGAAGTCAACCATGACTTCGAAAATCATCTGGCTCCTGGTAGCCATAGTCGGGGCAGTCTCCTTCGGGATACTTGCACTCAGTCGTGGTGAGCATGTGAATGCAGTCTGGCTGGTACTGGCCGCAGCCTGTGTGTACAGCATCGCTTACCGTTTCTACAGTTTATTTATTGCCAATAAAGTTTTTGAACTGAACGCACGCCGTTTAACACCCGCACATCGTCTGGGTGATGGTCTGGATTATGTGCCGACCAATAAAAGCGTGTTATTCGGTCACCATTTTGCCGCGATTGCCGGTGCGGGTCCTTTAGTCGGTCCTATCCTTGCAGCGCAGATGGGTTATCTGCCAGGCACGATCTGGCTACTGGTCGGTGTGGTACTGGCAGGTGCGGTACAGGACTTCCTGGTACTGTTTATTTCTACCCGTCGTGACGGCCGTTCACTGGGTGAAATGGCAAAACAGGAACTGGGTACCTTTGCTGGTATTATCGTGATGCTTGGTGCGCTGGGTGTGATGATCATCATCCTAGCAGTATTGGCGCTAGTGGTTGTCAAAGCACTGACCAATAGTCCATGGGGCGTATTCAGTATTGCAGCTACGATTCCGATCGCCATCTTCATGGGTATCTACATGCGATTTATCCGTCCGGGTAAAATTGCAGAAGTTTCGATCATTGGTTTCGTATTGATGATGCTTGGCATTATCTATGGTGAAAACGTTGCACAGCATCCATACTGGGGGCAGCTATTTACCTTAACGGGTACTGAGCTGACTTGGGCACTAATCATTTATGGTTTTATTGCATCGGTATTGCCCGTCTGGTTATTACTTGCACCACGTGACTATTTATCGACCTTCCTGAAAATTGGTGTGATTGCCGGTCTGGCGATTGGTATTCTGTTCGCGATGCCGGAAATGAAATTGCCAGCGATTACCAAATTTGTTGATGGTACAGGCCCAGTATTCGCTGGTTCAATGTTCCCGTTCCTGTTTATTACCATTGCCTGCGGTGCGATTTCCGGTTTCCACGCACTGGTTTCTTCAGGTACGACACCGAAACTGGTCAACAACGAACGCGATATCCGGATAATCGGTTATGGCGGTATGTTGATGGAATCATTTGTTGCGATCATGGCTTTGATCTGTGCCGCGATTCTTGATCCAGGTGTGTACTTCGCGATTAACTCACCAGCAGCACTACTAGGTACAACCGTAGATACTGCAGCTGAAGCAGTACGTAATCTTGGTTTTGTGGTAACGCCTGAAGCGCTGACTCTCTTGGCTCAGGAAGTAGGTGAGAACTCGATTCTGTCACGTACGGGTGGTGCACCGACTTTCGCGATTGGTATGGCGCATATCATTACCGAAATCTTTAACAGCCGTGAAATGATGGCCTTCTGGTATCACTTTGCAATTCTGTTTGAAGCTTTATTCATTTTGACAGCGGTAGATGCGGGTACTCGTGCATGTCGCTTCATGGTTCAGGATACAGTTGGTATCGTGATTCCTGCGGTAAAACAATCTCATAACTTCTTCGGTAATATGCTGGGTACAGCCGTTGCTGTGGCTGGCTGGGGTTTCTTCGTTTATCAGGGCGTTGTTGATCCATTAGGCGGTATTAATAGCTTATGGCCATTGTTCGGTATTGGTAACCAGATTCTGGCTGCAATGGCATTGATTCTGGGTACAGTCATCCTGTTCAAGATGAAGAAAGAGAAATATGTGTGGGTAACCATTGTTCCAACCGTATTCCTGTTTATTACTTCAATGACAGCCGGTTGGCAAAAGATTTTCCATGAAAATCCAAAGATCGGTTTCCTGGCACAGGCAGAGCGTTTTAATACGGCAATTGCGAATAATGAAATTCTGGCACCAGCGAAAACCCTGGCTGAAATGCAGACTGTCGCAATGTCAAACCAGATCAACGCAGCACTTTGTGGTTTCTTTATGATCGTAGCATTTGTAATGCTATTTGCTGCAATTGGCGTGATCCGTCGTGCCCTGGCGAGCCCTGTACCAACTGTAAATGAAGCCGAAGCAGTATATCGCGATCCTGAAGAAATTCAGCCTGCAAAAGGACATTAAGGAGCAGCGCATGAACTTGAAGTTTGCTAAAGGTGGAAAAGCGGTTATCTATAAAATCATCAAGATGACCGTGATGTCACAAAAAGACCTGATCCTGAACCCGAAAAACTGGTCACGGATTGCGACGTTGTGGCAGCGTTTACAGCAGAGTTTCCGCCTGATGGTGGGTGTGCCGGATTATCAGACCTATCTGGCGCATATGAAAAAGCACCATCCTGATCTGGAAGCGATGGACCCTAAAACATTTTATCGTCACTGTGTAGATTCGCGTTATCCCTCTGCCGGTGGAGATATGAAGAAGTGTCCATGCTAATGGATGAATAAAATGAGCGCCTTTCGGGGCGCTTTTTTACGGGCAAATTTTAGGATTCAAACAAGATAAAACAAAATTATGATCTATTTTGACATTGGGAATTTAAATTTTTAAAAGTCTTTACCTTTTAGGTATAAGTTCAGATCTCAAAGGTTTTTAATAACCTGTTTTCTCTAATAAATATGCCAATCAAAATGTAATTTTTCTAAACTTTAATCTTAAAGCTTCAATTGGCTCTTATAGGAAATTTAATCATATAAAATTTCTAAAATTCCTAATTTATTCTGCAGAAATAAAGTCGGCAGATGACTGATCTTTGGGGAATTTTAAAAAACAGTGTATGTTAATCCTACAGCATGTTTTATTAGGGAAAATATTGTGATCTGGGGCATGAAACAAAAAGAAAAGCTGGATATTGCGCACAACAATGATGAGCTTGAACAGAAGCTGGCTGATTATGCACCCAAGATTCAAAAATTTTTCCAAGAAATTAATGCCATTGTTCTGGATAAACATGCACAGACCAGATTAGCCCTATGCTGTCTGATTGCAGGCGGGCATGTCTTGTTTGAAGATTTACCCGGTTTGGGCAAGACAACATTGGCAAGCAGCCTAGCCCATCTCGCAGGACTGAAATTTCAGCGAATTCAGTTTACCAATGACATGCTGGCCAGTGATGTGATCGGTATCAATATGTTTAACCAGAAAGAACATCAGTTCGAGTTTAAGCAGGGGCCTATTTTTACCCAGATTTTGCTGGCAGATGAAATTAACCGTTCCAGTCCCAAAACTCAGAGTGCCTTGCTGGAGGCGATGGAAGAAGGCTATGCCACTGTCGATGGGATACGTTATGCTTTGCCTAAGCCATTCTGGGTAATCGCGACCCAGAACCCCTTATTTCAAAGTGGCACTTATGCCTTGCCTGAATCCCAACTTGACCGCTTTTTAATGCGTCTGTCTTTAGGTTATCCATCCCGTCATGCTGAAAAACTGTTATTACAGCAAGAATCCCGTTTTGCCTTGATCGCTAGCTTGGCACATGTATTTACTGAAAATGAAGTGCTGGAATTACAGCAGTTGACCCAGCAGATTTTTATCAGTGAAGCGGTTCAGGAATATATGCTAGATCTTGCGGAAGAAACCCGTAAGAAACGCCAAGGCTTATCAACACGAGGTTTGCTGGCGCTTAAACGTGCAGCACAGGCGAATGCCATTATTCAGCAACGTAGCTTCGTAACTCCGGACGATGTACAAGCCGTTTTTGTGGCAGTCGCCGCCCATCGTCTGGGGCTGAGCGATGCAGAAACATTAAATGTGATGCAACAGGTCGCAGTCAGTTAAAGGAGTCCGCTCTTGGATAAAACCTGGCAAAACTGGCTGGCGAAACGCTTTCAATTTTCACAGCAAAAACGACTTTCTCAAAAGGATGTACTGGTCTTTATTTATCAGCAGGGCTATCTGTATCTGGTTCTGATTTTTATCACCTTTATCGCTGGCGTGAACTATGCCAATAACCTGATTTTAGGTTTCTGCTTTCTGATTAGTGCAGTGCTATGTGTCAGCTTCTATCTGACCTTTAAACAGTTGCATGATCTGGATATTGAAATGATTGCTGAAGACGTCGGGCAGGTGGGTCATGCACTTAATCTGCATTTTTATTTTCAGCAAGCGACAGCCCGGCCGCGTTATCTGTATATTAAGGTCGGCAATCAGCTGGAGAAAGTTTATCTGAGTGAACAGAAACAGCATTGGGTGCTGCCATTTTATGCTGAACGTCGTGGTAAATTTGAGTATCCGGTGATTCAGATCTATTCGGTTTATCCCTTTGGCCTGGTACGAGCCTGGACCTATCTTTATCATCATCAGTTTGCTTGGGTGGCACCTAAAGCTCAAAACAATACTTCGGAAAACAAGATTTATCAGAATAGCTTTGAACCGGATATGGATGAGTTCCGTGAATTACGAAATTATCAATCTGGAGACTCATTGCAGGCGGTTTCCTGGAAACAGTTTGCACGTGGGCAAGGCTTGTATGTCAAAGTCTTTGAACAGTATCAGGATGAACATAGCTTTGAGATTCATTATGAACACATGCCTAGCCAGTCGCATGAGGAGAAACTGGGCTTGATGATGGGACTGATTGAGCAATGTGAGCAGCAGCAATGTGCATATGCACTGCATTTACCTCAGGCAGAATTGCCGCAGGGAGCAGGTGAAGAACAGTTACGTAAGGCCAAACAATTATTGGCTCAGGCATAACGGGTGAATCTATGATTGATGGAAAAATCCGAATTTCGATCGTCTTGACCCTAGGCTTGATCATCCTTGCCCAAGTAGCTTTCATCCCGGTGCTGCTCAGCATTATCTTTGTCATTAGCTTACTGTGTATCTGGATTTTTCTTAAACGGCAAAAGCCATTTCCTAAAATAGGAACTTTTCTTCTCACGGCCTTAGCATTAGGTAGTATTTATCTTAGCCACCAAAGTTTTATTGGAGTGGAGGCAGGTGTTGCAGTTCTTTCCACTTTTTTATTTGCCAAATCATTAGAAACGAAAAACCGGCGGGATCTGATTATCTTGTTTAATTTTGCACTTTTTGTTGCGGCCAGTTCATTTCTATATAGCCAGTCTTTTGGCATGGCTGTTTTGATTATTCTATGCTTATTAAGCTGTCTAATTGGCTTATACCGGATTCAGACCAGTGAGTTTCAGCAGAGTCAGCAATCACCACGTATAGCCTTACAGCAAGATGCCAAATATGTCGGCAGATTTGTGCTTTATGCTTTGCCGTTTTTTATTTTGTTATTCATTTTCTTTCCGCGTTTGCCACCGCTTTGGCATATCCCAATTCCAGAAAATAAAGGTATAACCGGAATCGGTGACAGTATGTCACCGGGCGATATTGCTGAATTATCTCAATCTAATGCTCTAGCTTTCAGGATTATTGGTGATGTGAGTAAACTGCCGCCACGTTCAGAGTTGTATTGGCGGGCATTGGTGCTAGATGAATATGATGGACAGCGCTGGACCAGTAGCTTTATTAATCAGCAGCCTTTAATCCGTCAGCCTGGAGAAGTTGTTCCAGTATCCACATCAGGGTGGAATTACCAATATCTGGCTGCTGATCCTTCTGTGTTCTGGGTGATGGGCCTGGAAAAATCGATGCCTTTGGAACGCCGTTATTATAATCGTCAGGACTGGAGTATCGTACCAAGGCGTTTAACCCAACGAGTAGAACCGATTCATCTGCAATGGCTAGGTAGTCAAAATACTGAAAGTATTTTACCGGAGCAATTTGTTCAGCGACTTAATACCCAGACTCAAGCCCATTTGGATACTCAGGCACAACAGTTGGCACAGCGTTTATATCTACAAAGTGAGGAGGATCCACGACGTTATATCCGAACAGTCTTAAACTGGTATCAGCAAAATCATTTTGTATATACCCTGAAACCGGGCGTACTCGGTAAAAACCGGATTGATGAATTTCTGTTTAAATTTCGGCAGGGTTTTTGTGAACACTATGCTTCCAGTTTCGTGATGCTGATGCGATATGTTGGAATTCCGGCACGTGTGGTCACAGGTTATCAAGGCGGACAATTGGCGCCCGATGGGAAAAGTTGGGAAGTTCGTCAGTTGGATGCTCATGCCTGGACAGAAGTCTGGATTGACCAAAGATGGCAGCGTTTTGATCCTACCGCAATGGTAGCCCCGCAACGTATTGATGATGGGATGCAAAATTTAATCTCGCAAGATGAGCGAGTATGGGCAAGTAATTCTGGCTGGACATCACACCGTAATATATGGCTGACCAAACTAAGAGTCTGGAGTGATTATGCAAGTTACCAATGGCAAAGTAAGGTCGTAGGCTATAATGCCGAATCACAGCAGGGCTGGTTAGCGAAACTGGGCCTAAGTTCAGTCTATTCCAGCGTAATTATTTTAATATCTGGTATTGGCATACTCGTACTGCTTTATATTTTAAAAATCTATTTTAAAAATCGGCAGTTACAGTCACCTTTTGAACATTCTATTCAGCAGTTTAATCAGTCTTTGAAAAAAAAATTAAAAAGACAACCCGCAGAGACTTTTCATCAGTGGATGTTACGGCTATCTCAGCAAGTTCAGGATAAAGATCAGTCTGTATTCTTTGAAGCAATTAGACTATTTGAAAAATCAATTTATTCAGGCAGGGAATTCTCAAACCAAGATCTGAAACAATTCAAAGATTTGCTTAAAACTTGTACGTATATATTGAAAATTAAATGAAAAGACTTGTTTTGAGATCGAAAAATTTATAATATGCCAAGCATTCTAGGTGTATAGCTCAGTTGGTTAGAGCGCTACGTTGACATCGTAGAGGTCTCCAGTTCGAGTCTGGATATACCTACCAGGATTCAAAAACTAATGTTATAAGGGTTTTAAGCGAAAACAGTAGCTTAAAACCCTTTTTTTATACCTACAATAAAAAGTATCTTTATCCGCGTTATCCTTAAAATCGCTGCTTTTTACCGATTATACAGCTTAATTTACGTCAAGGTTACGACAAGAATTTTGGAAAGTACGTCATGAAATTAACTGAGCCAAGAATAAGAAAGTACATTGAATCTTTTGATAATAAAATAACCTGAATCCTGCTTAAGCCAATCATTCCATTACTCGAATGGTTGGCTTGTTTTGATGGCATAACTGGTAAGCACATAGAGATGCATAAATTCCAGCTAAGTATCCTTCAATGCTTCTCGCTTTACTCGTCACCAAATGATATTTCCCTTTTAACAGGCTAAATAAAGTCTCTATTTTATTACGCTGCTTTAAGTGATATTCATCTGCTGTTGAGAGTTGTACAGATTTCATATTCTTTCGGTGATAGGTAATTAAATCAGTACTTTGTACTTTTAATCTACTCTTTAATTCCTGACTGATATAACCACGATCAGCATAGAGCTTGGCTTTTAATCCTTCTACCAACTGTTCAACCATTTTAATATCTGCTGTATGCCCATTTGATAAAGCTGTACTGACCATGTCTCCTGACTGATTCATGATTAAATGCAGCTTACAGCCAAAGAACCATCCCATTGAGCTTTTGCCGCGTGTTGCAATTGCTGCTAGAGATTTATGCCGTTGAATCCGCTGATTTTTACATACAGGTAGTGTGGTCGAATCGATCCATAAATACTGACTCTGACAGTCTTTCATTAAGGCAAAATGTAAAGCATGCAGTGCCAATTGATGTGCTCTGATGAGATGAACCATTCGTTGGTAACACGGTAAATATCGAAAGAGTTGACTATGATTGTGCTTTAATGAAAAGAAAAATGCTTTGAAGTTATTGAAATGAGAGCATTTATACCAAATTGCGATGAATACGATTTCTGAAATTTTCAATTGAGAAGACCGCATTCTCAAACGCTTGTTGTTGTGTTTTAAAAATTCCCAATAGCTTGCTTCAAATTTCTGAAAAAAGTCATCAACGATGCAGAAGAAATATGTAAAATCGAACATGGTGGCTGAAGGCTTAGGTTGTGTGGTAACTCCCTAATGGTTTTCAGTCACCTTTTTTTCAAGTTAATTTCTTATCCGCGATTCAGGTTAAAATAATGCTATGAATAAGGTCAGATCATTCTGTTATATGGACATTTCGGTTTGCACTTAAAACTGCAATGTGATGGGGGAAATGGGTATAAAGATAAAAAATATTTACGATAGAAATGTTCATCTGCCAAAGACTAAAAATGGTGATGCACTTAATATGCCGTTAACTATAAAGGCTATAGAGCTTCTGGATTTGATTCAATATGACGGACTTAATATTAATCCCTTAAAAAGAGAATTCATTTAAGTTGATATGGAAACGTAGAAAGCAAAAGGCAGGGCTTCCAGATATTCATTTTTATGACACGCGACATAAAGCACTCAACTCTTTGTGAATAAATAGAAATTATCGATTGATGTGCTGGCCCTGATCACTGGGCGTATATCAAAGTGCTGGCAAATACTTACTACACCCGGGATCGAAGATATTGCTGACATGTTAGAGGCTGCATACGAAAAGCCTTATTCAGTTAATGGGGTAGGGTGAGTAGTGAGGCTGAGGATTTTTGTGTGATATGAGATTGTTAATCTTCAGTTATCGTAAAGTGATGTCTCATTAAGTCAGTATTATTTGCATCATTTATTATAGAAATTAATACATCATATATAGCAGTTAGCTCATCTAGACTATGGAAAGCGCTCTTTCTGTTTATACGCTTACACATATCAAAAATATCTTCTTGGACTTCTTCAGCATGGTTAACTTTTTCTTTAGTGAGTGTAATTAACTTTCGAATATCACCTTCTATTACTTCGCTATTCTGATCGAGTGATTTGATAGACCCTTCCGACAATTTCAATATTTTTTTAAAATTATTTATTTTTAATGCGTTTTTATCTAAAGCTATGAGTGACATATTAAGGGATTGTATCTTTAATTCAAATTTTCTTTGTTCATCTGCACGATCTTCATGTTTTTTTGCAATTTTTATCTGTTCAATTATTTGTCTATAACCAAAAATTGCAAGACTTAGCGCTAATATGCCTATCAGAATCTGAATCTGTCCTGAATTGCTCTCAGCCCATGTCGAAAAACTAACTAAATAATTCAGCATAAAATAAGTCCTTATTGTAAATTAATCAGCATTCTACCCAAATTTAATTAGAAGATTCTTATTAATTAAACCAACATACTGGCATTATCTAAAGCCTATTAAACCAATAGAACCATTTTTTTATTTGAATTACGGTCGATACATTTCCAGTGTTTGTAAAGGTAATTAAAAAAATGCACATAATTTAAACTGAACAAAGAGTAGAAAGGTGACTATTATTTAGGTTGTCTTAAGTCTTTAGGATTAACTATCAATTTATCAGGTGCAGATCATAGATTTCGATAGGGAATAGCAGATCTGTTTCAATTCGCTTTTTAACCCATACTTATGGAAATTACGGCCATTGATAATTTATTTTCATGATACCCAACATGTAGATAAAAATTGATGGCAAAAAACCGAATTAAGCACACATTAAGTTTATAGGTGAATTTGTCTGATTTTTAATTTAAGTAATTGAATCATAATGATTAAATTATAATTTTTGGTAAAATTAAGCAAAATCTGCAAATTAACCTTCTAATGCACAAATCGCATGGTTTGGCAATGTGCCGATTCGAAAAAAGGTTCATTTTCACGTAGAATACTGCTGTCGGTGAATCACGCTGACAATTTTTACGAATTTTTCAGGCAAAGTTGAATATGTATTGATATTCCTTTGACTGAGGTGCAACCAGCACCACTACTTTCAAAGTTTATTTAAGTAACCGGTTCGCTGAAATTAGGCCAAAAGCCTGATGATCAGAAACTCAATCCAAAGCAAGGGGCTATATATGGCTGGTGGAAAGTCAACAATCATTTACACACTGACCGACGAGGCGCCATTATTGGCGACTTACTCTCTACTGCCGATCATTGAGACCTTTACTAAGCCGGCGGGCGTTGAGATTGTTAAGACAGACATCTCTGTAGCCGCACGCGTACTTGCAGAATTCGCAGACTATCTAAGCGATGAGCAGAAAGTTTCAGATAACCTGGCAGAATTAGGTCGTCTTACTCAGGACCCAGATACTAATATCATTAAACTCCCTAATATTAGTGCGTCTGTTGCTCAGTTGACGTCATGCATTAAAGAACTTCAGTCTAAGGGCTATGCACTGCCTGATTATCCGGAAAACCCGACTACTGAAGAAGAAAAAGCAATTAAAGCGCGTTATAGCAAGTGCCTAGGTTCAGCAGTGAACCCAGTACTTCGTGAAGGTAACTCTGACCGTCGTGCGCCGACAGCAGTGAAAAACTACGCGAAAAAACACCCACATTCTATGGGTGAATGGAAACCTTGGTCACAAACTCACGTTTCTCACATGCAAGAAGGCGACTTCTACCATGGCGAAAAGTCTATGACTTTAGACCGTGCACGTAATGTGAAAATGGAACTGATCACCAAGTCTGGTGAAACTATCGTTCTTAAGCCAAAAGTTGCGCTTCAAGACGGCGAAATCATCGACTCAATGTTCATGAGCAAAAAAGCCCTTTGCGACTTCTATGAAAAAGAATTAGAAGATTGTAAAGAAGCTGGCATCCTGTTCTCTTTACACGTTAAAGCGACCATGATGAAAGTATCACACCCGATCGTATTCGGTCACTGTGTGCGTATTTACTACAAAGATGCGTTTGAGAAACACGGTAAATTATTCGACGAGCTCGGCATTAACGTAAACAACGGTATGGCTGGTCTTTACGAAAAAATCGAATCTTTACCGACTTCTTTACGTGAAGAAATCATTGAAGATCTTCATGCATGTCAAGAACACCGTCCAGCACTTGCGATGGTTGATTCTGCAAAAGGTATTACCAACTTCCATTCTCCAAACGACGTGATTGTAGATGCTTCTATGCCTGCAATGATCCGTACTGGCGGTAAAATGTGGGGTGCTGACGGTAAACCTTACGACTGTAAAGCAGTTATGCCTGAATCTACATTCGCACGTATTTATCAGGAAATGATCAACTTCTGTAAATGGAATGGTAACTTCGACCCACGTACTATGGGTACAGTTCCTAACGTTGGTCTGATGGCTCAAAAAGCTGAAGAATACGGTTCTCACGACAAGACTTTCGAAATTCCTGAAGCGGGTGTTGCGAACATCACTGACCTTGAAACTGGTGAAGTGTTGATGTCTCAAAACGTGGAAGAAGGTGATATCTGGCGTATGTGCCAGGTGAAAGACGCACCGATCCGCGACTGGGTGAAACTGGCTGTAACTCGTGCACGTAACTCTGGCATGCCAGCAATCTTCTGGCTTGACCCGTACCGTCCACACGAAAACGAACTGATCAAAAAAGTTCAAACATACCTGAAAGACCACGATACAGAAGGTCTAGACATCCAAATCATGTCTCAAGTACGTGCGATGCGTTATACACTTGAACGTGTTGCTCGCGGTCTGGATACGATTTCTGTGACTGGTAACATCCTGCGTGACTACCTGACTGACCTGTTCCCAATCATGGAGCTTGGTACTTCTGCGAAAATGCTGTCTATCGTGCCTCTAATGGCAGGTGGCGGTATGTACGAAACTGGTGCTGGTGGTTCTGCGCCTAAACACGTACAACAATTGGTAGAAGAAAACCACTTACGTTGGGATTCTCTAGGTGAGTTCTTGGCATTGGCTGTTTCTCTGGAAGAAATGGGCATTAAAGAAAACAATGCACGTGCGAAACTGCTCGCGAAAACACTGGATGCTGCGACTGGTAAATTGCTTGACAATGACAAGTCTCCATCACGTCGTACTGGCGAGCTAGACAACCGTGGCAGCCACTTCTACCTGGCTAAATTCTGGGCAGAAGAACTTGTAGCGCAAGACGAAGATACAGAATTGAAAGCGAAATTTGCACCGATCGCTCAGTCTCTTGCTGAAAATGAAGAGAAGATCGTAAGCGAATTGAATGCAGTTCAAGGCCAATCTGTAGATATCGGTGGTTACTATGCGGTTGATCCTGCGAAAGTAAATGCTGTAATGCGTCCAAGTGCTACATTGAACCAAATCATTGAATCACTAAATGCTTAATCAGGCTGTACTAGCTTTAAAGCTCGTAAAGTGAATAAAACCGGTGCTTAGGCGCCGGTTTTTTATTGTTTTTAGATATACATTTAGATAAGAAATGAAGAAATGAGATTTCAGTTAAGTTTCTGATCTATCGTTATTTGATTGAATAATCGAAATGATTAAAAAATAATTCTGAACTTGTTATATTGATTTAAAGTATAAGCGCTATATTAAAAAAAGGTTTTATTGACCTGGGTAGGGTAGAGCCATGAGTAATCAGATATTCATACAGCAGACTTTTGATGGTCCGGTGGATATTGTTGGCGATATTCATGGTGAGATTGATGCGCTACATCAATTATTAAAAGTATTGGGCTACGATCTGCAAGGTCGTCATCCTGAACAGCGTAAACTGATTTTTGTCGGAGATCTGTGTGATCGTGGACCGGACAGTATCGCTGTCATCAGACAGGTTAAAACCTTAATAGAAAATGGCAATGCGCAATGCATTCTGGGTAATCATGAAATCAACTTGTTAACCGATACGCTACGGGAAGGTAATGGCTGGTTTTTTGGTTCACCGCATCAGGATGATCTCAAAACTTTTGATTCAGTTCAGGCTTCAATTCAGGATCGTGCATGGATTCTAGAATTTCTAAACAGCCTGCCTTTGGCTCTAGATGCACCCCATTTAAGAATTGTGCATGCTTGCTGGGATACGCAGGCAATTCAACAATTGAAATCTGTTCCTTTTAATTCAATCAGACAGGCTTATGATCATTTTGTCCTGAAAAATGAGCTTGAGTTACAGACTTTAGGCTTTGATGAATATATCCAGAGTGAACAGCAGCAATATCAGGAACAATTCAAGGATCCAGCAGCCAGTATTCCCTTATTAAAATATATCGCTGAAAAAGAGTTACGCGACCAGATGCAAAATCCGATTCGTACCTTAAGCTCAGGCGCAGAAAAAATTGCACAACGTCCAGTCTATGCAGGGGGGCGCTGGCGTATGATTGACCGTTTGCCATGGTGGGAGCGTTATACAGATAGGATACCTGTGGTGATTGGCCATTATTGGAGAAACTTTAAAACCACCGAAGAAAAATCCGGTCTGTTTAAGCATATTGATGCCTTGCAATGGTTTGGTCAGCAGCAGAATGTATTTTGTGTCGACTATTCAGTGGGCAGGCGTTATCGCGATCGTCAGCAACAGGCTGAGTTTGCCCATCATCTCGGGGCTTTAAGATGGCCTGAAAATCTGGTGATTTTTGAAGATGGCCAGCAGTATTTCACTCAAAAAATGACGTAAAAAAAGCAGCCACGAAGACTGCTTTTTTATTGAAATTAGCGGATTATTCCACTTCTACAATTTCAAAATCGTGAGTAATTTCGACCCCACCGTCAGATAGCATTTTACTGGCAGAACAGTATTTCTCAGCAGAAAGTTCTACGGCTTTAGCGACCTGTTTCTCTTTGATGCCTTTACCGCTGACCACAAAGTGTAGATGGATTTTGGTAAATACCGCAGGAATTGTATCGGCACGTTCTGCTTTTAATTCACAGCGAACATCAGTAATCTCCTGACGTGCTTTCTTTAAAATTGTCACAATGTCAAAAGAAGCACAACCGCCCAGACCGGTTAAAATCAGTTCCATTGGGCGAGGACCACGGTTTTCACCGCCATATTCAGGTGAACCATCCATGATGATACTGTGACCACTTTGAGTTTTTGCTTCAAAAGCAACATTCTCTAGCCAATGAACACTCGTTTGCATTGCAACTACCTAAAAAAAGCTATAAATTTACGAAGTAACTGTACACTAACATAAATTGGGTTGATAAGGAATTTCAATCCCACTGTGTGACAAGTTCACATTAGGTCTTGTGCGATCTATAAATTATCCATATTCGGAACTGTAAGCATGACTTCAAACTTTTCACAATTAAGCACAGACGCACTTTCGCCGGGGCAACTACCTGAATCAGTGAAGGCGTTATTAAAACGTGCATATATCAATCGCTATCCAAAACGTACCACGATCGTGGATGCAGGATCAGAATCTAAATCTCTGTATTTAATTCTGAAGGGGTCTGTGTCTATCATTCTTCGTGAAGATGATGAACGTGAGATTGTGGTAGCTTATTTAAATGCGGGAGACTTCTTTGGGGAAATGGGTCTTTTCGAAGCAAATCCACAGCGTACTGCAGAAGTGCGTACTCGTGATGTCTGTGAAATTGCTGAAATTACCTATGAAAACTTTCATGAAATTAGTAAACAATATCCAGACCTTAGCTATGCAGTTTTTGCCCAGCTGGTTCGCCGTCTGAAAAATACCACACGTAAAGTGACTGACCTGGCATTTATCGATGTGTCTGGTCGTATTGCACGTTGTCTGATTGACCTGTCATCTCAGCCAGAAGCGATGATCTTGCCAAATGGTCGTCAGATCCGTATTACCCGTCAGGAAATTGGCCGTATTGTTGGGTGTTCACGTGAAATGGTCGGTCGTGTTCTAAAAACTCTAGAAGAACAGGGCATGATTGAAACCGATGGTAAGGCGATTCTGATTTTTGATGCATCGCTGGAAGAACCTGAAGCAGTGGGTGCTGGCGAGTTCGAAGACGAATAAGCCAAAAGCACGATAAAAAGCAAATCTTCGGGTTTGCTTTTTTTATTCCTGTTTAAAAATTTCAGCCTGATTCAGAACATAACAAATTGGCACAAGCTTGTTAGAAAAGATGATTTAAGTCCGTCTTATAATTCCGATAGGCTATAGCACACTTGCTCTTGATAAATAACAGATAAACTTAAAGGATATTTTTATGCAATTCAGACCATTGGCGGATACTGGGATTTTATTGCCAGAAATCTGTTTGGGCACCATGACTTTTGGTGAGCAAAATACTCAGGAAGAGGCTTTTCAGCAATTAGACTATGCCTTGGATCAAGGTTTATATTTCTGGGATACCGCAGAAATGTATCCGGTGCCACCCAAGCCTGAAACGCAAGGGGCAACTGAACGCATCATTGGTAACTGGATTGCTTCACGGGGTGGTCGTGACAAACTGTTTTTAGCTTCGAAAATTGCGGGTCCGTCACAAGGTGGGAGCCATATCCGTGATGGTCAGACCCGGTTTGTGGCTTCGGAAATTACATCAGCAATTGATAATTCATTGTCACGTTTGCAAACTGATTATATCGACCTGTACCAATTGCACTGGCCTCAGCGCGCAACCAATTTCTTTGGCAAGCTGGGTTATGGCAATGCAGAAGCTGCAGATGATCGTGCTGTCACGAATCTGGAAGAAACCCTGACTGCTTTGCATGACGAAATTAAGAAAGGTCGTATCCGTTATATTGGCCTGTCCAATGAAACACCTTGGGGCACCATGAAGTTCCTGCATCTGGCAGAGAAATTGGGACTTTCTAAATTTGTTAGCGTGCAAAATCCGTATAGCTTGCTGAATCGGACTTATGAAATTGGTATGTCGGAAATTGCCAAATACGAAGGTGTAGGTTTGCTGGCTTATTCTCCACTGGCATTCGGTTATCTGACTGGTAAATTCCGCAATGGTGCACGTCCAGCCAATGCACGTGTGACTTTATTTTCACGTTTTAGCCGTTATAGCAATCCGGAAAGCGAGTGGGCCGTCGAGCAGTATGCACAACTGGCTGAGCAGCATGGCCTGACCTTAACCCAGTTGTCACTGGCTTTCATTAAACAGCAGTTCTTCGTGACCAGTACCATTATCGGTGCGACCAATCTGGATCAGCTCAAAGAAAACATTCAGGCGTTTGACGTGAATCTGTCTGAAGAAGTCTTGCAGGGCATTGAAGCCATTCACCGTCAGCAGCCCAATCCGGCACCATAATCACGATATTACCATTCTAAAACACCCTCTAAGCGAGGGTGCTTTTAATTTGATGAGTAAATTTGATGATAAACAACATAGCAAGAAAAGGATAAAGGCAGCATAATCAAAACAAGATTCATCTATAGAATTTGACAAAAATGAATAATGAAACGGATATTTCTAAATCCCAAGTATTAGCTATAGCAATATTCAATCTCGCTGAACAGTTGCAATTGCAAGAATCTGAGCTTGCATTAGTTCTGGATCTATCTGAAGCAGAATTATCGTCAATCATAAATCAAAAAGAATTAGAACCAGATACTAGCGCAGGTAAAAGAGCGATAACTTTAATCAATATCTATCAAGCGTTATTTGGTCTGAATGGTGGAGACTTGAGCTGGATGCGCCAGTTTATCAATTCACCTAACAAGCTTTTGGATCAGCAAATACCAAGATCCTTGATGCAAACAGAACATGGTTTGAGTGCAGTATTGCGATTACTAGGACGCTTGCAACCGCACTAAAGGTCTTTCTCTATTTTCTACCCATCCGAAAAATAGCAGAGTAAATTAAATCAGATATTCATTATTGATCTTCACTTTAAAAATTCTACTTTCGCTCACTTGAAATATTTTCATTGAATACCAATATTAATACTGATAACTCTGTCTTTTATTTAATTAAATTTTTGAAAAATATATAAAAAATTATTTGAAATTTTATTTCCAGCACCCATATATCCATCAAGTAGAAAATTTGTTGTGAGGAATAACAAGAATGCGTTTTGAGAAATTTACCAATCGCTTACAGCAAACCCTTTCCGATGCGCAATCTCTGGCAATGAGCAAGGATCATGCTGCCATTGAAGGGATTCACATCTTGTCCACCTTGATGGAAGAAGCATCGAATGTGAGCTTGCTGCAACAGGCAGGAGCGAACCTGCGTGACCTGCAAAGCAAAGTACAAACTGCGCTAAATAATGTAGCTACGCTCGGTAATCCCTCTGCCGATATCAACATCAGTCAGGAAGCAGCCAAAGCTCTGCATCTTGCGGACAGTTATGCACAGAAAGCAGGAGATGAGTTCCTGTCTACAGACTGGGTATTACTGGCACTTGCAGAAACGGGTGCCACCAAAACCTTATTAAATAGTGTTGGCGTAAAAACAGAAACTTTACGACAGGTCATTAATCAAATTCGAGGCGATGAAAAAGTCATGAGCAATAATCATGAAGATCAACGGGACTCACTGAATAAATATACGATTGATTTAACTGAACGTGCCATGGCAGGCAAACTTGACCCGGTGATTGGTCGTGATGATGAAATCCGTCGTACGATTCAGGTGTTGTCACGCCGTACCAAAAATAACCCGGTACTGATCGGTGAGCCAGGGGTCGGTAAAACTGCAATTGTCGAAGGTCTGGCACAACGTATTGTCAATGGTGAAGTTCCAGAAGGCCTGAAAGGCAAACGTGTCTTATCTCTGGACCTAGGTTCTTTGCTGGCAGGTGCCAAATATCGTGGTGAGTTCGAGGAACGTCTCAAAGCTGTTCTGAAAGACTTGGCTAAACATGAAGGCGAAATCATCCTGTTCATTGACGAGCTGCATACCTTGGTCGGTGCCGGTAAAGGCGATGGAGCCATGGATGCGGGTAATATGCTGAAACCTGCATTAGCGCGCGGTGAACTACGCTGTGTCGGTGCAACGACTCTGGATGAATACCGTCAGTACATTGAAAAAGATGCAGCTTTAGAGCGTCGTTTCCAGAAAGTGCTGGTGGATGAACCAAGCGTAGAAGATACCATTGCGATTCTGCGTGGTCTGAAAGATCGTTATGCGACTCACCATGGGGTACAGATTCTGGATTCTGCGATCATTGCTGCGGCGAAAATGTCACACCGTTACATCACTGACCGTCAATTGCCAGATAAAGCTATTGACCTGATTGATGAAGCAGCATCTCGTATCAAAATGGAGCTGGATTCTAAACCTGAAGCACTGGATAAACTCGAACGCCGTCTGATTCAACTGAAGATGCAACTTGAAGCGGTGAAAAAAGATGCAGATTCTGGTGCACAGGGCGAAGTGAAACATCTGGAAGAGCAGATTGCCACTGTAGAGAAAGAGTACAGCGAACTGGAAGAAATCTGGCGTGCCGATAAAGCGCTGGTAGCAGGCAACAAAGATATTCAGGTGAAACTGGATCAGGCTCGTATTGCGCTGGAAAAAGCCCAGCGTGAAGGTGATCTGGCTGAAGCAGCACGTTATCAATACGGTGTGATTCCGGAACTGCAAAAACAGCTGGAACGCATTGAAGCGGCTGAAGAAAGTGAAGCACCAAAACTGCTACGTGACAAAGTCACTGACAATGAGATCGCTGAAGTAGTCAGTGCTGCGACCGGTATTCCTGTGGCGAAAATGCTGCAAGGTGAGCGTGATAAACTGCTGCATATGGAAGAATTCCTGCATAACCGTGTTGTTGGTCAGGAAGAAGCCGTAGTGGCTGTATCTAATGCTGTGCGCCGTTCACGTGCTGGCTTGTCCGATCCTAACCGTCCAAGTGGTTCATTCCTGTTCTTAGGCCCAACAGGTGTGGGTAAAACAGAATTGACTAAAGCTTTGGCGAACTTCCTGTTCGACAGTGACGATGCCATGATCCGAATCGACATGTCCGAATTTATGGAAAAACATTCGGTGAGCCGCTTGGTCGGTGCACCTCCGGGCTATGTCGGTTATGAAGAAGGTGGTGTGCTGACTGAAGCGGTGCGCCGTAAACCATATAGCGTGGTGTTATTCGATGAGGTCGAAAAAGCGCATCCGGATGTATTTAACATTCTGCTGCAAGTGCTAGATGATGGTCGTTTGACTGACTCGCAAGGTCGTGTGGTGGACTTTAAAAATACCGTGATTGTGATGACTTCGAACCTGGGTTCACAGGATGTCCGTGAACTGGGCGATAAAGCAACTCGTGAAGAAGTCCGTACAGTGGTGATGAATGCGGTATCGGAACATTTCCGTCCAGAGTTTATCAACCGTATTGATGAGCTAGTGGTGTTCCATGCACTGGAAAAAGACCAGATCCGTGGTATTGCCGATATCCAGTTGAACCGCTTGCGTCAACGTCTGGCAGAACGCGATATGCGTCTGTCTGTGGATGACAGTGCTTTCGATCAGTTAATCGAAGCTGGTTTCGATCCGTTGTATGGTGCGCGTCCATTAAAACGTGCGATCCAGCAACGTATTGAAAATGGTTTGGCACAAAGCATCCTGGCAGGTGAGTTTGGCCCTGGTGATACCATCGTCGTTCGTGGTGAAAGTGGCGAGCTGGTCTTTGAAAAAATGAAACTCAGCTAATAGAAGTTCTCCTCGCAACAAAAAAACCCAGCCTAGGCTGGGTTTTTCTTTATCTTATATTCACACCTTACATTTTTGGATGAGTAATTTTCCAGGCACGGTGAATTTTCTGGTTACGCTTGAAGTCTGGACCAATGGTTTCATGCGTGATTTCTTCCACGTCATATAAACCTTCAATCATTTCATCCATTTCGAAACCACGGTAGTTGTTCGAGAAATACAACGTACCGTCAGTGGTTAAACGGTTCATGGCACGTTTCAATAAAGAGACGTGGTCACGCTGAACGTCGAAAGTCCCGTAGAATTTTTTCGAGTTAGAGAATGTCGGTGGATCGATAAAGATCAGGTCATATTGTTCATGACCTTCTTTCAGCCATTCAAAACAGTCAGATGCAAAGAATTGATGTTGTTGATCGGCATGGTCTACAGTCAGGCCGTTTAGAACAAAGTTCTCTTTTGACCAGTTCAAATAAGTATTAGACAAATCGACACTGGTGGTACTCGCTGCACCGCCTAAAGCTGCATGTAAGCTCGCGGTAGAGGTATAGCTGTACAGATTCAGGAAGTGCTTGCCTTTGGCTTCTTTGGCAATACGCAAACGTATCTGACGGTGATCCAGGAACAAACCGGTATCCAGATAGTCGGTCAGGTTGACCAGAATCTTGGCTTGGCCTTCCTGGACGATAAAACGTTTAGACGCTGTACTTTGTTTGGTGTACTGGTTTTTACCTTCCTGACGGGCACGCGTCTTGATAAAGATCGCATCACGGCCCAAACCGGTCACGGCACGAATTGCCTGTAGAGCCAGGTTAAAACGTTTTTTTGCTTTTTCAGGATCGATTTTTTTCGGTGGTGCATATTCCTGAACATGCAGACGTTCGCCGTATAGATCAACTGCTACATTAAAGTCCGGCAGGTCGGCATCATACAAACGCAGGCAGTGAATATTTTCTTTTACCGCCCATTTTTTCAGGGTTTGCATATTCTTGGTCAGGCGGTTAGCAAATTCCATCGCACCTTCAATCGGCTCGAATTGTTGCGGCTGCCAGCTTTCCAGGAAAGGACGTGTGACTGCTGCCGGTTTTACCGTACCGAAACGGATATAGATTGGCAGTTTACCGTTCATCAAACGCAGAATTTGTGGATCATTGAACGCCAAGACATCGGCCTGTTCCACCTGAGCAGCAATGACTGCGGCTTTTTGATTCGGGAAATTCTTTTGCAGCAGATTAGACAGGCCCAGATACAAGGCACGGTTAGATGCCTTATCGCCCAGACGCTCACCATATGGTGGATTCGTCACAAAGAAGACTTTCTTGCCTTCAGCCTGGAAATCTGGCCAGTCGGATAAAGTACGCTCTTCGATCTTGATCTGATCGAGGGCTGATTCAAAACCTGCCGCAATAATGTTCTGTTTAGTGGCTTTCACTGCTTCCCAGTCGGCATCAAAAGCATAGAATTTCGGTAATGGGTTTTCTAGCGCAGCTTTATGACGTTCAGCCGCTTCAGCTTTAATCCCCATCCACAATTCATGATCATGACCATTCCAGCCATTAAATCCGAAACGACGAACCAGACCTGGGGCACGATCCGTCAGAATCATCAGGGATTCAATGATAAACGTCCCTGAACCACACATTGGATCAACCACAATATCCGGGTTGATGTCTTTCAGGCCGCCTTTTTGCAGGATCGCAGCCGCCAGATTTTCCTTAATTGGTGCTTCAGTCATAAAGCGGCGATAGCCACGTTTATGCAGGGAATCACCAGATAAATCTAAACAATAAGTGTGTTCTTTTTTACCGGCCAGAATGTACATGGTAATTTCTGGCTGTTTGGTATCAATACTTGGACGTTTGCCCACAGCTTCCATAAAGGAATCGACAACACCATCTTTGGCACGTAGAGTTGCAAACTGGGTGTTGACCTTAATATCACGTTCAACGTGCAGACGAATCGCAAAGGTGCTTTGTGGTGCAAAAATCAGTGACCAGTCGAAGCTCATCGCACCTTCATAAAGCTCTTCTGCAACATCACGCGCATCGTGGGAGAATTCGATTTCATGCGTGTGAATTGGCATCAGGACACGAGAAGCCAGACGAGACCACATACAAATGCGATATGCATTTTCAAGCGTGCCTTTGAAGGTCAGACGACCTGGGAAACGTTCAATATCCTGAACACCTAAACCTTTGATTTCTTCTTCTAATAAGGTTTCCAGACCATCGGCACAGGTGACCCAATAATTGCTTAAACGTGAAGAGGTATTCATAAAATAGAGAGACCGGAAAAGAATAAATAAAAAACTGCGCTCAGTTTAGCGTATTTTGCCTGTTAAAGCTTTGGAAATTTTTTAAATTCGAGCATATGTAGCCTAGTGTTACTCCTCCTAAAAAGCACTAAATGTTAACTTAAAAAGCAAACTAAAAATTGACGAGAGATGTAAAATTACAAAATACCAAGAATGAAAATATTTTGAATAAAACTTTTATTTTACAGATGGATATGTAATGGGTATTAAACTAATTCGCAATCTAGATCTTCAATTGCAGCCATGTTGTATGTGTGATTTAAAAAATAAATAATCGGGTTATTGATGTGATGGATCTGATGCCGGATCGTTTATATGCACCATATGGCATCAACATTACTCTAAAAGTAAAAGCTAAAATTTGGTCACTCATGTCAAGTGATCGAGACTAAGAATTGATTAGCCAGACGAGGAGTGAATCTAAAACAAAAAAGACACTGATCTACGATTGCTCGAGGTAGAACAATTTTCATTCATATCAATTTATAACTCACATAACTTATTTATTAATTTTGGTACGTTTATTGCTCTATCTAATATCAATGAAGCTGTAATGCTGAGGGGAATCATTACAGCTTCATCTTTATTCTTAATTATTATTTCGGAGGGGCTTAGATGTTGGATCTTCAATTACGCAGGAATGAGGCATTTTCAATCGCTACCTTGATCTATGCACGTTTAAGACGAGTGACTGGGCGAGTAATTGATGCCATGTATCTTGCAGAAAATATCCACTATGCAAAGCATGTGATTGGGCTGGCAGAGCAGACTGAAGATCCTGAGTTATTACATCTGGTCAATCGTTTAAAAACCACTCTGGATTTATCGTCATTTTCAGAACTGCAGGCTGAAGAACAGGCGGAAAAGGAACTGATTTCTGTGGAACCAAGTGAAGAAGATATCTATCGCGCACAGGTTTCACATCATTATATTGGCGCATTGCGCTAATTGGGGGATTGGGTGTGGATGCTCCAGACTGAAGCACTCATGTTTAAATGAAAAAACAAGCATATAGATAGACAGGTTAAATTATCTTATTGAAAAAATACATGGGAATTTAAATTTCCATTCTTATTACCGAGATGGTTTTTGTACAACCGAGCTCTTTATCAACTATAAAGATTCGCTAATCTCTGTATAATACGTTGACTTAACGTATAAGGAATCTCTCATGCACTTGGCGGCATTGCATACACCGAGCCAGATTCAACTCAACAAAGCAGGTAATCTTAAACATTTCCTGACCATCGAAGGTCTTTCTAAAGAAACTCTTACAAAAATACTGGACACTGCGTTGTCCTTTTTTAATGACCAAAATCAGCTGATCACCAATAATTTGCTCGAAGGCAAAACGGTGATGAACCTATTTTTTGAAAATTCTACCCGAACGCGTACTACATTTGAGGCAGCGGCCAAACGTCTGTCTGCCAACGTGCTGAATATCGATATTGCCCGTTCAAGTACCTCTAAAGGTGAAACTTTACGTGATACCTTGTGGAATCTTGAAGCCATGGCGGCAGATATTTTCGTGGTACGTCATTCATCTTCAGGTGCAGCACACTTTATTGCCAAAGATGTCTGTCCAAATGTCGCTATTATTAATGCAGGGGATGGCCGTCATGCCCATCCAACTCAAGCGATGCTGGATATGCTGACTATTCGCCGCGAGACCAATAAAAAATTCGAAGATATGTCGATTGCGATTATTGGCGATATCAAGCATTCGCGTGTAGCACGTTCAGATGTGGCGGCACTGCAAACCTTAGGCTGTAAAGATATTCGCGTGATTGCACCGAATACGTTATTGCCATACGGTTTTGATGACTACAGTGAAGATGTACGCCTGTTCAATAATATGGAAGATGGCATCAAAGACTGTGATGTGATCATTACCTTACGTATTCAAAACGAGCGTATTGATTCGCCAGCGCTGTCTTCTCAGGCTGAATTCTACAAAATGTATGGCCTGAATAAAGAACGTCTCGCCATGGCCAAGCCGGATTGTATCGTGATGCATCCAGGACCAATGAACCGTGGTGTGGAAATTGATTCCAGTATTGCAGACGGTCCGCAATCCGTGATTCTGAAACAGGTTACTAACGGGATTGCAGTACGTATGGCGGTACTGGCTCTTGCGATGCAGGGTCAGTTACAGGAACAGGGTTTGATTGAAGCGATTGCGGTATAAGGAATAAGTCATGTCTATTGTAAAAATTGAAAATGTCCGTGTTCTTGACCCAATCCAAAACACTGATTCAGTCGAAACGGTTTTTCTGGAAAATGGTAAACGTATTGCAGAAACTGCTCACGTCTCTGAAACCATTGATGGGCAGGGCAAATGGCTGATGCCAACCATGGTGGATCTGTGTGCACGTTTACGAGAACCGGGCCAGCAGCAACACGGAACTTTAAAGTCTGAAGGTAAGGCTGCACGTGAAAACGGTATTCTGCATGTCTTTACCCCGCCAGATTCCAAACCGATTGTGCAGGATAATGGTGCGCTGATTCATGGTCTGGTTGAAAAAGCCATGCTGGATGGTGGCATTTATTTGCAAGTGATCGGTGCGCAAACTCAAGGTTTGCAAGGTCAGCAACCAGCCAATATGGCAGGTTTAAAAAAGGGTGGTTGTACTGCGGTTTCTAATGCCAGTGCGCCGTTTGCCAATGATGATGTGGTATTGCGTACACTTGAATATGCAGCGGGCTTGGACCTGACTGTAGTGTTCTATGCAGAAGAGCCGCAAATTGCCAAAGATGGTTGTGTGCATGAAGGCTTTATTGCTTCACGCCAAGGCTTGCCAATGATTCCATCGCTAGCGGAAACTGTGGCCATTGCCAAATACCTGCTCATGATTGAAGCAACTAAAGTACGTGCTCATTTTGGCTTGTTATCTTGTGGTGCATCAGTAGAACTGATTCGTATTGCTAAAGAAAAAGGCTTGCCAGTAACTTGTGATGTCGCTATGCACCAATTGCATCTGACTGACCATCTGATTGATGGCTTTAACTCTCTTGCACACGTGCGTCCACCATTACGTTCTGAATCTGACAAAGAATTACTGCGTCAGGGCGTAAAATCTGGTGTGATTGATGCGATCTGTACCCATCATGAACCCCTGAGCAGCTCTGCCAAAATGGCACCCTTTGCGGAAACACAGCCTGGCTTTACCGCGTTTGATACCTACGTACCGTTCGGTATCCAACTAGTGAATGAAGGCTTCTTTACGCCGTTGGAATGGGTGGAGAAAGTCACAGTTGCTCCTGCGAAAGTCGCCAGTATGTTTGAGCGTTGGAAAGCGGAAGCAGGCTGGGTACTGGTTGATCCAGAACAGGAGTGGACATTAAGCAAAGAAACGATCGTTTCTCAAGGTAAAAATACACCACTGCTCAATCAAAAAGTGAAAGGTAAAGTGCTGCAAACTTTTATTGCTGCATAACACTTACATTTCGCGTTTACAAAAAGTCAGCTTCGGCTGACTTTTTTATATCTTAATTAAAATAGTAGAAAAGTTAGCCCTATATAAACAGTGAAACTTTATGATATCAGTACAATTATTAACATTCCAAAGAGGGTGGGTCGCTACACTGATTAAATATTAAACATTATAAATCAGAATAATGGTGATCTTGATGAATACAGATTTAATTGAACGTTTAAAGAGTGATGTGACCGCCATTGTGCTGCAAGGTGAAACTGAACATCTATTTGCCAAGGATCAGGCCTTAGCCCAATTCTATCCTGTATTGTTAAGTATTCTTCGTGCAAGACCGGCCTGGATTGAAAGTTTCGGTCAGCAACTTAATCCCAAGATTGATGAATTATTTAATAATAATCCGACCCTAAAACAACAATTCCTGGCTCAGTTAGATTCAACTGCACCTCAAGATGAAATTGAACAGACCCTGAACCGGGCAATTGTTCCAACCATGAACTTCTTGCAAGCAGAAGCGGGTGCACCCACTGCTGAAGCAGTAGGCCATTTGTTAGATACCCATGCAGACTCGATTCAACGGGCATTACCAGTCTGGGCTGGCCCCATACTGGCATCTCTAGGCGTATCTCCGCTGGCGGGACAAAACCTGAACCGCGCACCGGGTCTGGCTTCTGAACCGGAGGCAGAGCCGGTACTGACTGAAGAGAAAAAGGCAGTAGTGTTCTGGCCATTTATTCTCCTCGTGATTATTGCTGCAATTATCTTATTCTTCTTCCGTGGATGCCTGCGTGATGATGATCCGGATGAATTGCGAAATGCTCAAGCGGTGAGTGAAGCTGCTGCAACGAACCCTGCAATTTTAAAAATCAGCACAGGTAGTCAGGGTGAAATCGTCAACTGTCAGGTACAGATGAATGATCCGAAATATATGCAGATTTTGCAAAATGAAATCAAACAGATCTTTAATTACAGTATTGGCTGTGGTGCAGTAGCCAATGAGAATTACCACTCAGAATTTATTGATCAGGATACGATTCCATCTGTATTGAAACTGCTGCAAGGCATGTCAAATGTGACTTTGACTTGGGCGGGTAATCAGGTGTCTGTACAGGCAGCAAACAGTGCGGATGCACAGCGTTTGGCAGGTCAGATTCGTGGTCTGGCTAAAAATGTAGAAGTCGTGACCCAAAAACCAGTTGATATGGATGAGGCGATAAATACAGCCAATACCGAGGCTAAAAAAGCTTTAGACGAACTTCAGATGGAAAATATTGAGGCGCTGGATGTTGCAACTGCCTTAAACCTGCAAATTATTCATTTTGCGACAGGTTCTACAGAAATTCCTGAAGTGAATAAAAGCTTGCTGGATCAGACCGCAGCTTTATTGCAATATGCCAAAGATGTACGTCTAACCGTAATAGGCCATACTGATACGGAAGGCAGCAGCACTCAAAATCAGGAGCTGTCTTTAAAACGTGCTCAAGCCATTGTGAATTATCTGGTGCAGAAAGGGGTGAACCCGGCGCAGTTACAACCAGTAGGTATGGCGGCGAATCAGCCTGCTCAACCGAATGCGACTTCAAACGGTCAGTATCAAAACCGTCGTGTAACTTTTGAAGTTATGAGTACCGAAGATGGCCGTGTCCATACTGTAGATAATGAAGGCGTAGTTGAAAAGAAAGCCAGCTAAATAATTCTTTCATCATAAAAAAAGGACGAATGATTCGTCCTTTTTTATTTGTTATAAATTAAGAGAAGACAGGTGGGGTATAAGTCAGGGTTCTTCCCAGGAACCAGAGTAAGAACAGTACCAACGGAAGATGAAAGACCAGTTGGGTCACTGTAAAACCGATCACATCTTTAGCCTTTAACTTTAGGATCCCCAGCATGGGGAGCATAAAGAAAGGATTAATCAGATTGGGTAAGGCTTCGGCTGCATTGTAAATCTGGACAGACCAGCCCAGATGCACTTTCAGGTCATGTGCGGCCTGCATCACATAAGGCGCTTCAATAATCCATTTTCCTCCACCAGAAGGAATGAAGAAGCCTAGAATAGCTGAATAAATTCCCATCACCACTGCAAAGGTTTCCTGCGAGGCAATCGAAACGAAGAACTCGGCGATATAGTGCGATAGGGACAGGTCAGCAGAATTCAGGGCATTGGTCATCATAAAGGCGATGCTGCCATAAAGCGGAAACTGGATCAGCACCCCTGAAATGGCCGGCACAGCTTTGGACACAGCATTGAGAAAATTACGTGGTGTACCATGTAAAGCTACACCCAAAATCAGAAAGATAAAGTTATAGGTGTTTAAGCTGGAGATTGCCAGAATAGGATTACTTTTGGAAAACTCGTTAAACATCCAGACCAGACCCAGAACCACAATCAGAATACTTAAGATTGGCGAGTTTTCCAGCCAGTCACCCGGCCGTTTATGGGTCACGGTTTCAGTCTTTTCTTCTTCAATCTGGATCGGGAAGTGATCAATAGTTTTAATATGATTGCCTTTGGGCGCAGACCAGTAGGCAATGGCAATCGAAGCAATAATCAAGACTGCTGTCATGATCATGGATTGCGGCAGGAAAATCGTTTCAGTAAATGGAATCACACCAGTCAGATTATAAAGTGGTTCTGGTAGACTGGATTTGTTGGCTTGTAATTGCGCTGCTGAAGAGCTGATACCCAGTGCCCAGGTTGCGCCCATCCCGATAATCGCTGCTGCGGCAGCCGCACGGTAATCCATATTCAGTTCTTTACGCTGCGCTAGCGCAATCACCAGAAGTGCGGTTAGAACCGTACTCATCGCCCAGTTAATCAGGGAAATCAGTAGACTAACAGTGGCGACGAGAACGATGGCTCCACGTCCAGAATGAGGAATGCGCGCCATTTTCTGAATCAGTAATTGCATCGGTTTGGAAACCGAAACTACATAACCCACCACGATCAGCATACACATCTGTAAGGTAAAGGGAATCAGACTCCAGAATCCGTCACCAAATGAAATCGCGACGTCTTGTGCCGGCGCACCAATGCCAATCGCGGCAATCGCAACGATGATGACACCGAGTAGGGCAAAGATATAAGAGTCCGGAAACCATTTTTCAGACCAGTCGCTGACGCGCATGGCAAAGCGCTGCAAGATATTTTGTTGAGTTTGCATGATTAAAATCCATTTATTCTGCATTTGTTATTAAGAAGTGGCTTTCTTCAGCCAAAAAGAAACCCTTAAAAATTTTCATTTTAAGGGCTGGAAAAAATCAGGCTGCTTTACGGAGTAAAGGTACGCCGGTGACTTTCTGAATTTCATCAAAACTGACATCGGGTGCCAGTTCTACAAGTTGAATACCTTCAGGTGTGACATCCAATACACCTAAGTCAGTAATAATCCGGTTCACTACGGCCTGACCAGTAAGCGGAAGACTACATTGTGAGACAATTTTAGGCGTACCATCTTTGGCGCAGTGTTCCATCAGCACCACAACTTTTTGCACACCTGCGACCAGATCCATGGCACCACCCATGCCTTTGACTTTCTTGCCTGGAATCATCCAGTTGGCTAGATCACCATTTTCTGAGACTTCCATAGCCCCCAGAATGGCGATATTGACATGACCGCCACGGATCATGGCAAAGGAGTCGGCACTAGAAAAGAAAGAAGCACCTTTGCGGGCAGTTACCGTCTGTTTGCCAGCATTGATCAGGTCTGCATCCACAGTATCGGCCGTTGGAAATTCTCCAATACCCAGCAGGCCATTTTCAGACTGTAGCCAGACATTAATATTCTCTGGAATATAATTTGCGACTAAGGTTGGCAGACCAATACCCAGATTCACATAGAAACCATCTTCAAGTTCCTGTGCGGCGCGCTGCGCCATTTCATTACGTGTCCAAGCCATGATCAAGCCTCCGCCTTTAAAGTCATCTGTTCAATCCGTTTTTCCGGTTGGGTATTCAGTACAATCCGGTTCACATAAATGCCGGGAAGATGAATTTCATCTGGATCAAGGGCACCGATCTCGACAATTTCTTCGACTTCAGCAATGGTCACTTTGCCAGCCATGGCACAGACCGGATTGAAGTTCTGGGCAGTTTTACGGAAAATCAGGTTACCGGCTTTATCGGCCTTATAAGCTTTCACCAAAGCCACATCCGCAGTTAAGGATTCTTCCAGAATATAAGACTTACCATTGAATTCGCGGACATCTTTACCTTCAGCAATAACGGTACCGACACCAGTCGCGGTATAGAAAGCGGGAATACCTGCACCACCGGCACGTAATTTTTCCGCCAACGTGCCTTGTGGAGTCAATTCTACTTCAAGTTCACCGCTTAAGTATTGGCGTTCAAATTCCTTATTCTCGCCCACATAGGAAGAGATCATCTTTTTAATCTGTTTGGTTTCCAGCAATAGCCCCAAGCCAAAGCCATCGACACCGGCATTATTGGAAATACAGGTGAGACTTTTGGCACCGGTTTCTTTTAAAGCTGCAATTAGGGCTTCTGGAATACCACATAGACCAAAACCGCCTACCGCCAAGGTATGTCCATTCTGAACCACGCCGTCTAAAGCGGCTTTTGCACTGTCATACACTTTATTTGACATTTTTACCTCGATTTATTCTTCTCTTGCAGATCTCTTTCATCTAAAGATCTGCTGATTTCTATCCATGAGGACTTATAGAGTGTCCGGCTATTTCAAGTTTTTAAGCACAGGCTTTTTGCCAATAGGCATTGGCATAATTGGATGGATTATTGCGTTGTAATACCTCGCTGATATTACGGCTGGCCTGCATCAAAGCATCCAGTTGAATACCGGTTTCAAAGCCCATCTTGGAGAGCAGGTAATACAGGTCTTCAGTTGAAACATTGCCGGAAGCACCTTTGGCATAAGGACAGCCACCGAGACCGGCAATAGAGGAGTCAAATACCCGAATCCCTTGCAGCAATGACTGGTAAATATTAGCGATGGCCATGCCATAGGTATTATGAAAATGACCGGCTAGCACTTTACTATCAATTTCTGAAAGACAGGCATCCCAGACGTTCTTCACGCGATCCGGAGTTGCCGTACCAATGGTTTCACCTAATGACACTTCATAGCAGCCCATGTCTAGTAGACGCTGTGTAACTTTGACGACCTGCTTCGGATCAATTGCACCTTCATAAGGGCAGTCCACCATACAAGAGACATAGCCACGCACCTTGACATCATTTGCTTTGGCAGCTGCCATCACATCTGCAAACTTCTCAAAGCTTTCATCAATCGAGCAGTTGATATTCTTGTGGGTAAAGCTTTCAGAAGCTGCGGTAAATACCGCAACTTCTTTACAATCCACAGCCAGCGCTGATTCAAAACCTTTCATGTTTGGCGTCAGCAAACTGAACTGGATATTCGGATCTTTAGGCAAGCTGGCAAATAGCGTATCGCTATCTGCCATCTGTGGAACCCATTTGGCTGAAACACAGGAGCCGACCTCAATCGCCTGCAAACCTGTTTTCATCAGGTCCAGAATCAGATTTTTACGGTCATCTAGTGTTAAAGGTGTTTTTTCGTTTTGCAGGCCATCGCGTGGCCCGACTTCTACGATTTTAACGAAATCTGTCATGCAACTTCCTCCGCTAGAGGCTGAAACTCAACCAGTTCATCACCGGCTTTAACCTGATCACCTTTCTGGAAGTATGAGTTTGCGATAATGCCATCATGCGGAGCGCGAATGGTATATTCGATCTTCATTGCTTCCAAGGTCAGCAGTACATCGTCTTTTTTCACTTTGTCATTTGCCGCGACCAGAACCTGAGTAATCACGCCAGGCATTGGCGCAGTCAAGTTATTTTCAGTCCCTTGTTCATCCTGGTTATTAAAGTCATTTTTCAAATAATTGAACTTGTAGCTTTGACCATTCTGGAACAGGGTAATGCCATGCTCAGTCTGGCTAAATGCCAGTTTCTGCTGCTGACCCGCAAGATTTAACTGGAGTAGGTGTTGATCAAGCAGCTCACCCTGGATGGTAAGTGTCTGGCCTTCATAATTTGCCAGGAAACTATTTTCTAGCGCTTTAAAGCTCACCACACGTAAAACGTCATTACATTGTAATTTAATTGTGTAGTTATTTTGCTGATTCAGACGCCAAAATGCCTTTTGCTGCCAGACGGGATTATTGCTAGTCGGGTTTTGAGCCAGACGCGATAACAGTTCAACCAAGGCTGCAGTGACCACTAATTCTGCACTGATATCAGCAGATGGTTTGAGTAGGAACTCTTCTTCACGTTGAATCAGGCCAGTATCGAGATGGGCATTTTTAAATGAATCACATAATACTAAGCGATCAAGAAAAGCGATGTTATTGCCAAGACCATCGACATGAAACTGACCCAAGGCATGATGCATCTGGGTTAAAGCAGCTTCACGGTTTTTGCCCCAAACAATCAGTTTGGCAATCATCGGATCATAATAGGTGCTGATTTCATCACCTTCGACAATGCCACTATCCACACGCACGCTGTCATTTTGTTCTGGATAGTGCAAATAGCTGATCTGACCGATGGCAGGAATAAAACCTTTTTCTGGTTCTTCGGCATAAACACGGGCTTCCAGTGCATGACCGTGTATCTGTAATTCATGCTGCTGTTTCGGTAAAGGTTCACCGAACGCTACACGTAACTGCCATTCCACCAGATCCTGACCGGTGATCATTTCAGTGACTGGATGCTCAACCTGCAGACGGGTGTTCATTTCCATGAAGTAAGCAGTACCGTCTTGCTCAACGATGAACTCGACTGTACCGGCACCGACATAATTTACAGCACGTGCAGCATCAATTGCGGCTTGGCGCATCGCCTCAAGTTTGTCTTCTGGCATTTTAGGTGCAGGTGCTTCTTCCAGAACTTTCTGGTGACGACGCTGCACGGAGCAATCACGTTCAAACAGATGCACATAATTGCCATGTGTATCACCAAAGACCTGAACTTCAATATGGCGTGGCTGCACGACATAGCGTTCAATCAGCACATCTTCATTGCCGAAGCTGGAACGTGCTTCGCTTTTACAGGAAGCGAGTGAACTCAGGAAATCTTCACTACGCTCGACCAGTCGCATGCCTTTACCGCCACCGCCAGCACTAGCCTTGATCAGTACTGGATAGCCAATACTGTCAGCTTGTTGTTTCAAGAAATCGGCATCCTGATTGGTACCATGATAGCCGGGGGTTAAAGGTACACCAGCTTTTTCCATTAAGGCTTTAGAGGTCGCTTTCAGACCCATTGCTAAGATCGCATCCACTGGCGGACCAATAAAGACAATGTTGTTATCCTGACAGGCCAGGGCAAACTGGTCATTTTCAGACAGGAAACCATAACCTGGATGAATGGCCTGAGCACCGGTAGTTTTTGCTGCCTGAATAATACGTTCAATCTGTAAATAACTTTGTGCAGCAGGTGATTCACCAATATGGATGGCTTCATCTGCCAGTTTGACATGCTGTGCCTGTGCATCGGCATCGGAATATACGGCAACGGTGGCAATCCCTAACTTTTTCGCTGTACGAATCACACGGCAGGCAATTTCACCACGATTGGCAATTAAAATCTTTTCAAACATCCTACGATCCTTCTTGTTGTTATGCCGTGGTCTTAATCCAGGCCGGGCTTTGTTTGTTTAAAAATGCATTCAGTCCATTTTTCGCCTCATCTCCCTGGCGAACATGGGCAATATGCTGTGCGGTTTTAAACAGCAGATCTTCAGTCAGGACCTGTTGATCGACCAGTTGAATCAGCTGTTTTGAGGCGTTTTGCGCTGCTGGTCCACCGAGTAAGAGCGCTTCCACAATCTCATCAATTTTGCTGTCGAGCTGTTCTGGTGCAGTCACTTCATGTGCCAGACCAATGGTTTTCGCCTGTTCAGCTGAGATTCGCTCAGCAGTCAGGAAATAACGTGACGCCTGACGGGCGCCAATCGCACGAATCACATACGGACTAATGGTCGAAGGGGCTAATCCTAAACGTACTTCAGACGTTGCAAACTTGGCATCAGTGCTGGCGATACAGATATCACAAGCGGATGCCAGTCCCATACCGCCGCCAAAAGCAATTCCATGGACACGGGCAATCGTCGGTTGTTTTAATGTCGCCAGACTTTGCAACATTTTTGCCAGTTTGAGAGCATCGGCTTCATTGTCTGCCTGTGAGGCCTGACCGGCCTGTTTCATCCAGTTCAGATCTGCACCCGCAGAGAAGCTTTTGCCTCGGCCTGCCAGAATCACCACGCGTACGTCATCACGCTGATTTAAAGACTGGAAACAGGCATGTAGCTCTTCAATGACCTGGGTATTAAATGCATTGTGCAATTCAGCGCGATTAATCCAGACCGTTGCTACCTGATTCTGCTGTTCGAGCTGTAAAAATTGATAGTCCATTTTTGTCACCTCTTACATGCGGAACACGCCGAATTTGGTTGGCTGGATTGGTGCATTCATCGCTGCAGCCAGACTTAGGGCCAGGACTTCACGCGATTGCGCTGGATCAATGACACCGTCATCCCATAAACGCGCAGAAGCATAATAAGGATGGCCTTGGCGTTCATATTGGTCACGAATTGGCTGTTTAAACTGGTCTTCTTCTTCAGCTGACCAGGTTCCACCTTTTTGCTCAATCTGATCGCGTTTCAAAGTCGACAATACGCTAGAGGCCTGTTCACCGCCCATCACTGAAATACGCGAGTTTGGCCAGGTCCACATAAAGCGTGGCGAGTAAGCACGGCCACACATGCCATAGTTACCGGCACCAAAAGAACCGCCAATCACCAGAGTCAGTTTAGGCACATTGGCTGTCGCGACGGCCATCACCAGCTTGGCACCATTTTTAGCAATACCTTCATTTTCATACTGACGACCCACCATAAAGCCGGTGATGTTTTGCAGGAAGATCAGCGGAATATTGCGCTGGGTACATAGTTCAATAAAATGCGCGCCTTTTTGCGCAGACTCAGAGAATAAAATTCCATTGTTGGCAATAATTCCAACTGGCATTCCATAGAGCTTGGCAAAGCCAGTGACCAGGGTAGTCCCAAAGCGTGCCTTGAATTCGTCAAAGCGTGAACCGTCGACAATACGCGCAATCACTTCACGGATATCAAACGGTTTACGTGCATCGCTTGGCACAATGCCATACAGCTCTGAACTGTCAAAACGCGGTGCTTCAATTTCATCTGCAGTTTTATTTGGCTTTTTATTCAGGTTCGCCACAATGTTGCGGGCAATGGCAATTGCGTGTTCATCATTTTCTGCCAGATGATCGGCAACCCCAGATAAACGGGTATGTACATCACCACCACCTAAGTCTTCACTAGAAACCACTTCACCGGTTGCCGCTTTCACCAGAGGAGGGCCGCCGAGGAAAATCGTGCCTTGATTACGCACAATAATGGTTTCATCTGACATCGCTGGCACATAAGCACCACCTGCCGTACAGCTACCCATTACCACTGCAATCTGGGCAATACCCAGACTCGACATACGTGCCTGATTGTAAAAGATACGACCGAAGTGATCACGATCCGGGAATACTTCATCCTGTAAAGGCAGATAAGCACCACCAGAATCGACCAGATAAATACATGGCAAATGATTCTGCTCGGCAATTTCCTGGGCTCGTAAATGCTTTTTCACCGTAAGTGGATAATAAGTACCGCCTTTGACTGTGGCATCATTGGCCACGATCATGCAGGTTACGCCATTCACCTGACCCACACCAGCGACTACACCTGCTGCAGGAACATCATCCTGATAAACCTGATAGGCAGCCAGTTGACCGATTTCCAGAAAAGCCGTGCCTGGATCAATTAAATGATTAATCCGTTCACGCGGCAGTAATTTGCCGCGATCCAGATGTTTCTGACGGGCAGTTTCTCCGCCACCCAAGGCAATTTTTTCTACTTTCTGTTTCAGGTCATCCACCAGTTGCAGCATGGCAGCCTGGTTGGTCTTAAACTCTTCACTACGTATATTGATTTTGCTCTGTAACTGATTCATGACGAACATCCTTGTTTTATTCTAAGTGTTAATGTTTAGGCTGTTTCGTTGAAGAGCTCACGGCCAATGAGCATGCGGCGGATTTCGGAAGTTCCGGCGCCAATTTCATAGAGTTTGGCATCGCGCCATAAACGGCCTGCAGCAAATTCATTGATATAACCGTTCCCACCTAGGGTCTGAATGGTTTCACCCGCCATCCAGGTGGCTTTTTCAGCGGCATATAAAATGGCACTGGCAGCATCTTTACGCAGGCTACGGCTATGATCGGCCTTGTCACATTCAGCGCCGACCGCATAAACCAGTGCCTTACATGCCAGCCAGGTAGAGTACATGTCAGCAATTTTGCCTTGCATCAACTGGAATTCACCCAGTGCCTGACCAAACTGCTTGCGGTCATGAATATAAGGAATCACGGTATCCATGCAGGCATCCATAATGCCCAATGGACCAGCACTGAGAACCGCACGTTCATAGTCCAGACCGCTCATCAGCACTTTGGTTCCATTGCCGACACCGCCAAGCACGTTTTCTTTCGGAACTTCAACATTGTCAAAAAACAGGGGATAAGTATTCGAACCACGCATGCCCAATTTGTCTAAATGAGTGCCGTGACTAAAACCTGGCATATTTTTCTCAACCAGAAAAGCAGTCATGCCTTTGGCACCAGCTTGTAAATCGGTTTTGGCATAGACGACAAGTACATCGGCATCACCACCGTTAGTGATCCACATCTTGGAACCATTGAGTAGATAATGATCGCCTTTATCTTCAGCTTTCAGTTTCATGCTGACTACATCTGATCCGGCATTCGGCTCAGACATTGCCAATGCACCAACATATTCGCCAGAAATCAGTTTTGGCAGATAACGCTGTTTTTGTTCTTCATTACCATTTCGCTTAATTTGGTTAACACATAGGTTAGAATGGGCGCCATAGGACAAACCAATGGATGCTGAAGCACGGGAAATTTCTTGCATGGCAATAATATGGGCCAGATACCCCAGATTGGTACCGCCATATTCTTCACTGACCGTTAAACCAAGTAGGCCCATATCACCAAATTTTTTCCAGAGGTGAGCCGGGAATTCATTGTCACGGTCAACTTGCTGGGCAATTGGGGCAATTTCCTTGGCGCAAAAAGCGGCCACTGAATCACGAAGCGCAATAAGAGTTTCATCCAAACCGAAATCTAAGCTTTGTAAATTCATTCTTCATCCATCCTGAGATTATATTTGTTGTGTCCAAAAGCATTTTTGTTGTGCTTGTTTTTTTAACATACAACGAAAAATTAAAAAAGTGAACCTATATTCACAAAATGATTTACAATTCATTTTATCTGGTTGAGAATAAGATTATGAGTTATAAAAGATCATCACTGATGCAGGAACGAATGGAACAAAATCGTTTGTCGATTTTACAGTCTGCTCGTGAACTGATTACTCAAGGGGGCTTTAAAGAGGCGTCGATTCAGGCGATTGCAGAACGCGCAGGCGTTTCTACAGGGCTGGTATATCGATATTTTGAAAACAAAAGCCAGATTTTGATTGAGGTTTTGTCGGCAGCGATTCAGCACGAAGTTGGAATTCTTGTTTCCATTGCCGGGTCGGATTTGTCGCCAAAACTGAAATTGCAAAAATCTGTTACAACTTTTGTGAAACGTGCCATGAATAGCCCCCAGTTGGCGTATTCACTTATGTTTGAACCGGTTGATCCGGAAATGGAACATGAGCGTTTTCGCAGTAAACAGCTGCTTAAACAAAGCATTAAGGAAATCCTGGCCGAAGGAAAGGTGAATGGAGAGTTCGAGTTTGAAGATTTAAATACGGCAGCTTTGGGTGTGGTCGGTGCCATGACCTTTGTCGTGATTGAACCTTTAAATCCGTCCCGTAATGTAATGTTTGATCAGAACTACAAGGATCACTTTGTCAAACAGATTGCCGATTTTTGTGTTAACGCAGTACATCGACAGGAGGGAAATTCAGCAGCATAGACGCACAAAAACAGGCACATAGACAAGGTCGTCGTGGTCATAAAACAATTAGTAAAGTTGAAAATCAGAATTACAAAGAATCAAGGAGATCGATTCAATGACACAAGTACGGTTAAGCTATGCCTATGGAACCAGCAGCCAGCCTTTATTGGGTATGACGATTGGTGAAAAATTTGATCAGGCTTGCGAACAATATGCAGATCGCGATGCAGTTGTCAGTATGCATCAGAACATACGCCTGAGTTATCGGCAGCTACAGGATCAGGTCAATGCCTTTGCCTGTCAGCTGCTGAAATTGGGTATGCAAAAAGGTGACCGTCTGGCGATCTGGTCGCCGAACTGTGTGGAATGGACTATTACCCAGTTCGCAGCTTTCAAGGCAGGCATTATTCTGGTTAACCTGAATCCGGCCTATAAAAGCAATGAGCTGGAATATGTCCTGAATAAAGTGTCCTGTAAGGGACTGGTCATTGCATCGCAGTTTAAAACCACGGACTATCAGGAAATCCTGACCAAAATTGCGCCTGAATTAAAACAGGCTGAAAATAAATTACTGAATGCAGAGCGTCTCCCACATTTAAAGCATGTCATTAAAATTGATGAGCAGCAGCATACTGGCATTCATCGTTTTCAGGATTTAATGCCTACACCAAGTGCTCAAGAGCTGGAACAGCTGCAACAGATCTCCACTGATTTGCAGTTCGATGAAACTATCAATATCCAGTTTACTTCGGGAACTACAGGTAACCCTAAGGGTACAATGCTGACCCATAACAATATTTTAAATAATGGTTACTTTGTCGGTGAGGCGATTCACTTAAGTCCAGAAGACCGTGTCTGTATTTCTGTTCCACTATTCCACTGCTTTGGCATGGTAATGGGCAATCTGGCCTGTATTACCCATGGTTCAGCCATGATTTATCCATCTGCCGTATTTAATCCGCTGGAAACCTTAAAAGCCATTCAGCAGGAAAAATGTACGGCAGCTTATGGCGTACCGACCATGTTTATTGCCGTACTGGAACATGAGCAGTTTGACGAATTTGATCTATCCAGTCTGCGTACCGGCATTATGGCGGGTAGCCCGTGTCCGCAGGAAATTATGCAGCGCGTGATTGAGCGGATGCATATGTCCGAAATTACCATCTGTTATGGCATGACTGAAACTGCTCCGGTAAGTGCCCAGAGTTCTACTGAAGACAGTGTTGAACGTCGTGTCAGTACAGTTGGCCGTGTCCATCCGCATCTGGAAGTGAAAATTGTCGATGAAAATGGTAAGGTGGTGCCGCGCGGTCAATTGGGTGAACTGTGTGTGCGTGGTTATTCCGTGATGCTCGGTTATTGGGAGGACCAGGACAAGACGCAGGAAGTGATTGATGCAGCACGCTGGATGCATACCGGTGATATTGCTGAAATGGATGATGAAGGTTTTGTCAAAATTAAGGGACGTATCAAGGATGTGGTCATTCGTGGCGGTGAAAACCTGTTCCCGAAAGAAATTGAAGATTTCCTTTATACCCATCCAGCGGTGTCGGATGTGCAGGTGATTGGCGTGCCAGACCATAAATATGGTGAAGAGCTTTGTGCCTGCATTATCCTGCATGAGAATGATCCATGTACCGAAGAAGCCATCCGCCAGTATTGTGCCGAGCATATTTCTCACAATAAAGTGCCGCGTTATGTGCGTTTCTTCCATGAATTTCCAATGACGGCTTCAGGTAAGGCACAGAAGTTCAAGTTGCGTGAATTTATGCGTGAAGAATTAAATTTAAAAGAGATTGCTTAAATTAATTAAAGCTAAGTTTAAATAGTATTTGATCAGATGACCTGGCGGCATGGATGCCGCCGTTTCATTGTATGGCAAGGATGCCATATCAATGAAACAGAGGGGTTTGGTTACTTTGCCCAGTCAAAGTAACGAAGCACCTGCACAATGGAAGAAGAATCCATCTTGCAAATTGAGGTCATGTATTTAGCAATTTCTTTTAATAGATAAAAATCTATTTCTATATAAATCAGAGTAAACAGATGGCAAAAAACTTTCACAGTGAAGTGGTGGTCGCCAGTTATGATGATCATATCCGTAAACTGATTCCTGGCTATGAACTGGTGCATCAACAGATTGAAGCAATACTCAGTACTGAGCTTCCAGAAAATGCACATATCCTGATTGTGGGTTGCGGAACTGGTTATGAACTATCTTATTTATTGCAACAGCATCCAAACTGGACATTTACTGCGATTGATCCTTCCGCTGCAATGCTTGAGCAGGCAAGGAAGCAGCTGGCTTCTATTGGCGCTGAACAACGAGTTCAGTTTATACAGTGCACCACTCAGGAACTGGATCAACAAAATTCATTCGATGCTGCACTCGCTATTTTAGTCGTCCATTTTATTCCTGAACCTCAGAAATCTGATTTTTTTCAGGCTATCTATCAGAGCCTTAAAGCTGGCGGGATCGGATTGACCTATGATCTGATGCAACCAGAAGATGAGAATGAATTAAAGGTAATGCAAAAAATGGCACAGCAAACCGGACTTAGTGTGCAGCAAAGCGAAAATATGCTGGCCAGATTGCAGCAGGACTTTTTCCTGATTTCAGTAGAAGATTCAAATGAACTTTTAACAAAAGTCGGATTTAAACAGCGCAAAATTTATAGTCAAATCATGAATTATTATGGTTTTTTACTCAGAAAATAAAGATCATGAAACTTTATATGAATTTTAAAGTTTAAGAGAATAATCAAGGAAGTTTAAGAATAATGTCAGCATATTATAGTTTGATCCAGCGCGAGCAGCATACAGATGGCAGTAATACTGCCTATTATCGTTCCAATATTCATGCTCAAGGTGCGTGGAATCCTCATGAACAGCACATGGCGCCAGCAACCGGTATTCTATGTGTTGAACTAGAACAGTTTCAGCCTAGATCAGAAATGCGCATTGGCCGGGTTGGACTGGATATTTTTGGGTTGATTGCATTTGGTGAATTTTCTATTACTACACGCATGATCCGTCCTGGCAAAACTATTGAACTGATTGAGGCGGAAATGTGTGCCAATGGAAAAACCTGTATCGTTGCTCGTGCCTGGAGGATGCTGACTTCGGATAGCCGGGCCATTGCAGGTATCGAAGATTTTCCGATTGAAAGCCCTGAGTTTTTACCGGTTTGGGAGGGTATGAGTTGCTGGCCGGGCGGTTATATTCAAAGTATTGAAACCCGTGCACATCCTGATCATCGTGCAGGCAAAGGCATTGTCTGGCTCAGAAATTCATTGGATATGGTAGAAGGACAACCGACTACAGATTTTAGTCGTTTACTCGGTATGGTCGATACCGCGAATGGCATTGTGCCACGTCAGGATCCAAATGCGGGC
Organism: Acinetobacter sp. YH12046; assembly: GCF_013419905.1. Taxonomy (NCBI): domain Bacteria; kingdom Pseudomonadati; phylum Pseudomonadota; class Gammaproteobacteria; order Moraxellales; family Moraxellaceae; genus Acinetobacter; species Acinetobacter sp. YH12046. The sequence continues at coordinate 26,744 of NZ_VOZF01000005.1, read as the reverse complement.
TGGGGATTCCCGAATCTGGATTTGCAGATTCATATGCACCGTCTGCCGCAAGGTGAATGGCTGGGGCTGGAAGTGGTGCAACAGTATGGTGAAGATGGGATTGGTCTCACCAGCGGTGTGCTGCATGATATTCACGGGCCTTTCGGTCGCAGTGAACAGATTCTGACCTTACGAAAATTCTAAAACTGATTTAAAAGCAAAAGGATGAATTGATTCATCCTTTTTTTATTGGCATGCTGTGCGCAATGGTTCAGGAATATTGATGAATGCGGATTAGTATTATTGGGGCAGGGCGAGTGGCTTATCATCTTGCCCATGCATTGTCAGCACAACATGAAATTGTACAGATCTACAGCCGGACTCTGGATAAAGCACAGCAACTGGCTGATCAATTTAAAGCGCAAGCCATCGCTCAACCTGAAAATCTGAATCAGGATATAGACTTGATGATCATTGCCGTGAGTGATCAATCAATTGCTGAGGTCATCAGACAAGTCTATTTTTACTTGCAAGATGTGCTGATTGTCCATACTTCAGGCAGTTCTCACCTGAATGTTCTAGCAGATGTACATGCAAAGTCTGGCGTCTTTTATCCATTGCAAACCTTTAGTCTGGAACGTGAAATTGACTGGGAAAATACGCCTTTATTTATTGAAGCGTCTGAGCCAGAAGATCAAGAAATCTTAACTCATTTAGCAAATAGCCTAAGCAAACGAGTTTATCAATATAGTTCGGACCAACGTTTGAGCTTGCATCTGGCTGCAGTGTTTGCCTGCAATTTTAGCAACTACTGTTATGACATGGCCAAGCAGGTAGTAGATGCACAGCAGGTAGACTTTAGCCTGCTTTATCCATTGATTCTGGAAACAGCCCATAAAGCGACGCAAAATGATCCACGCCCGGGGCAGACTGGACCTGCGATGCGTGGTGATCAGAATATTCTGAATATGCATCAGCAGATGCTAGAGCAGTCTCAGCGACAAGACTTGGCAGATGTATATAGATTACTCAGCCAGCAGATTTTAGAACGCCATCAGAGCTAATAAAAAAGCGCTGAATAATCAGCGCTTTTTAGACTTATAGATATTAAGAAATTTTCTTAAAGATAAAGTCATTAATCTTGTGGCCAGCTTCGATCCCGCGACGTTCAAATTTGGTCTGTGGGCGCCATTCAGGACGAGGGTAGCTGTTTCCTTTACCCGCCAGGTTTTCTAAACGTGGACGTTCTTCCAGAACTTCCAGCATCCACTCAGCATACGGTTCCCAGTCTGTTGCAGCATGGAAAGTACCGCCAAGTTCCAGTTTTTGCTCAACCAATGGCATGCGGTCATGAGATACAAAACGGCGTTTAAAGTGACGTTTTTTCTGCCATGGATCAGGGAAATACAGCTGAACGGTGTTGATGCTATTGTCTGGCATTTCACGAAGTACCTGAATCGCATCAGCATCCAGTACACGTAAGTTCGTCACGCCAGCCATACCTGCTTCATACACGCACTGCGCAATACCCGGTACATGCACTTCGATTCCGACAAAGTTACGCTCTGGATTCGCTTTCGCCATGAGAACCAGAGAGCGGCCCATACCAAAACCGATTTCGACAGTCAGCGGACGTTCAGGGTGTTCAAAATGCTGACGCAAATCACCTACCGGATATTCCAAAATTAAGTGACCATATTGTTCAAGCGCAGTACGTTGAGAGGTATTTAATGGCGCTGAGCGGCGCATAAACGTCACAATTTCACGGTGCTCGCTTAAATTGTCCAGCTCCACGACTTGCTGGTCTAATTGATCGTTCGACATAATTTTGGCAAATCTAAAAATTCAGAATGCGGTATTTTAAGTCCTGAGCGGTGCAAGTCAAACTTTTCTCGGTATTTCTCCATAAAAATCGAGCCAGAGATCTCAGACAAAATAAAAGAGCCAGTTGGCTCTTTTATAGATCAAGCTTGATCAGGTACTAAAACGATCGATCAAAGTGCTACTGGCTTCATTTAAACCAATTACAGTCACGTCTATGCCTTGGGCTTTAAACTTCTGGATGACGTTATTGAGCATATTTACTGAAGTTACATCCCAGATATGTGCATGCGTCAGATCTAGCTCAACATGATCTAGCTTTTCCTTAAAATCAAAAAACTGGTAGAACTTTTCTGTACTACTGAAAAAAATCTGACCAGAAATTATATAGCTACGTGAATTAGGCTTATGCAAATAAGTCGAGACATGTACAGTTCTTTCCAGCTTATTAATAAAGAACAGAGCAGAGAGCAATACACCGACAAATACACCGAGCGCCAGATTATGAGTAGCAAGCACGACAATTATCACTGCAATCATCACGGTATTAAATTCTAGCGGATGCTTGCCAAACTGTTTGATTGCACCCCACTGGAAGGTGGTAAATGATACCATAATCATAATAGCTACCAGTGCTGCCATAGGAATATAAGCCAGCCAGTCTTTCAGGAAGACCACCAGACACAGTAAAAATACGCCAGCAACTAATGTCGATAAACGTGTACGAGCACCTGATGAGACATTGATAATCGACTGGCCAATCATGGCACAACCGGCCATTCCGCCCATAAAACCGCTGACAATATTGGCCATACCCTGACCACGACATTCCTGATGTCGGTCACCTTCAGTTCCAGTCACTTCATCAATCACTGTAGTCGTCATCATACTTTCAAGCAGACCTACAGTGGCTAGAGTAAAGGAATAAGGCAGGATAATCTGCAAAGTTTCCAGATTCAGTGGAATTTCTGGAAGAAGAAAGACTGGCAAGGTATCTGGAAACTGTCCCAGATCGCTCACAGTACGCATATCTGCACCAAGCAATAACGCAAGTGCGCTCAGTACGACGATACAGATCAGAGGCGATGGAATCGCTTTACCGATTTTCGGGATATAAGGAAACAGATAGATAATTGCCAAACCTACTAAAATGAACAGATAAGCCGTACTGTCCATCCGGTGAATTTCCGGGATTTGTGCCACAAAAATCAGGATCGCGAGGGCATTCAAGAAACCATATACCACAGCCTGCGACACAAAACGCATCAGCTTGGCAACTTTAAAAAAGCCCGCAATCACCTGAATGATTCCGGTCAGAATCGTGGCTGCAAGCAGGTATTGCAAGCCATGATCCTTGACCAGCGTAATCATCAATAGTGCCATTGCACCTGTAGCCGCAGAAATCATGGCAGGACGACCACCGAAAAAGGCAATGGACACGGCAATACAGAAAGAGGCATATAAGCCGACTTGCGGATCGACACCGGCAATCGCAGAAAAGGCAATAGATTCAGGAATCAGGGCGAGTCCAACCACCAAACCTGCCAGTACATCAGTCCGGATATTGGAAAACCATTCTTCTTTTTTCAGGTTAATCACGAAATATCATCTAAATTTTGAGAACCTGCGTATCTTAAACAGATACAGATAAAAATCTACACAAGATTGACTTGCAAAAGCCTGTAAATTCCTCAATATTGAATATGTAACTGTGCTGAATCACAGTTACGCTTTTTTGCAATTTACAGGTTTGATCACTTGAAAGTTTGTCAGAAGCGATTTAAAACATTGAGAAGTGTATAACAAGGATCAGAAATGAAGCTTTACTATTCGCCAGGCGCGTGCTCTTTGGCAGCTCATATTATTTTAAATGAAATTAATGTCGATTTTGATTTGGAACGTGTTGACTTAAAAACCCATAAAACAGAAAAAGGTGCAGATTATTACGAAATTAACCCAAAAGGTTATGTACCAGCATTAGAAATTAATCCGGGTTTAATTCTTACAGAAAATGTTGCAATTTTACCGTTTCTTGCTCAACACGATCCAAAACAAGATCTGATTCCACCTTCTGGCATGGGACGTGCCAAAGTGCTGGAGTGGTTAGGTTATCTCAATTCAGAACTGCATGATGCTTATGCTGTATTCTTCACTGGAAAATTATCAGATGAAGCCAAAGAAAAAGCATATGCAGAAATTGACCGTTTATTGAGTTATATCGATAAGGCGATTGGTGAATCGGACAATGATTATCTGGTCGATGATAATTTCGGTCCGGCAGATGCTTACCTGTTTGTTCTCACCAACTGGTCGAACCAGATTGAACATGATCTGAGTCCATATAAAAATATTATTCATATCCGTAATAAGGTTGCAGAACGTCAGTCTGTACAGATTGCAATGCGTGATGAAGGTTTGATTCCTTAATACTAAAATTTTGAAAAAGCGTCATAAGGCGCTTTTTTTATTGCTTCCAAAGTAATTGTTGATATTTAGTCAATAATGATTTGCAAAATCACTGCTTTTTAGCAATAAGCAGAGTCTATATAGTGCCTGCATAAATTTTTGGTTTCAGGTTCTTTCCATGAAAAATATTTTATTAATTAATGGCGCAAAAGCTTTTGCCCACTCAAATGGTCAGTTAAATGATACTTTGGCCGAACTGGCTCAAGAAGTATTAACAAAGCTGGGGCATCAGGTTCAGGTAACTCGTGCTGACAATGAATATGATGCAAAAGCAGAAGTAGAAAAATACCTTTGGGCAGATACGGTCATTTACCAAATGCCAGGCTGGTGGATGGGTGCGCCGTGGCCAGTGAAAAAGTATATTGATGATGTTTTTACCGAAGGGCATGGCAGCCTGTATGCAAATGATGGTCGCTCACGTTCAGATGCTTCAAAAAAATATGGCTCAGGTGGCCTGATTCACGATAAAAACTATATGTTATCTCTTACCTGGAATGCACCGATGGATGCGTTTACAGATACCGAGCAGTTTTTTCATGGCGTGGGTGTAGATGGCGTTTACCTACCTTTTCATAAAGCCAACCAATTCCTGGGGATGCAAGCTTTACCGACATTTATTGTGAATGATGTAATTAAAGCCCCTGAAGTTGAAGCGTATATCGCACAGTATCGTGAACATTTAACTCAAATTTTTGCTTAATCAGGAGATATGACCATGCTAACCGTTATTGCTGAAATCATCTGTCATTCGGAACAAGATATGAAAACAGTGCTGGATTCATTTAACAACATCCGCACACAGGTATTACAAGAGCCAGGCTGTCATCTTTATGATGTCTATATTGATCATCCGGCAATTGAGAGCCGATTACAGACCAAAGTGCCTTTTTCAATCATGATGTTTGAAAAATGGGAAAGTATTCAGCATCTGGAAACCCACATGCATAGTGTAAATATGCAGCAACATGCTAAAGCCACTCAAGGTGCGGTTGCGAGTGTAAAGATTCGGATTTTAGAAGCACTTTAAGCTGTAATTCTCAGTTTGAAAGAGTTTGTAATATTTAATTTTATTCGAACTCTTGTGGCTGATTAAATTGAACCTGTTCAAGTTTCAGTGCGTAGCGGTGTTTTAAGGTGGACCATTGAACTTTGGCAAGTTGCGTCTGTTCTGAAAATTCATTTTCATCTGTTGTAGTTTTTAGCTTGCCTGTTAAAAAGTTAATGCTTCGTGCTGTACTCTCACCCGAGGCACGGTGAAAATCATCTACATCATAGCCAATCAATTTAAAAGCATTATCTTGGTATCGAAAGGTATAAGTATAATTGGTGACATACCATGAACCACAGCTTAGCCAGTAGTGTAAATGAACCCGAAGTACACCTTTTTGAATGCTTAAGGCTTCGGATTCACCAAGTGGATCAGTGAGGCAAGGCGACTCTACATCACCTTCGGTTGGCAAAGTAGTATTGCTAGCTGCAAGCTGATAACCATTTGCCTGCTTGAATAAAATCAAAAGTTTTCGTTCGTTGGTATTCAGAACATGATTACCTACACCTGCATTTGCAACAAAGTTTTCGGGATTAGTATCTTCAATAATCAGGGCAATATCCGCTTGACCGTCCTGATTTAAATCACCTTGTGCTTTTTCTAGAACTTTCCAGTTTTTCGGAACAAAAGATTGATAGCTTGATTTAGGAGAACTACCTGTCTGAGGTTTCGCACAAGCACTTTGTGTAAATGCTAGACACAGCAGGGTGCTAAATAGGAAAGGCAGTTTGATCTGATAAAGCATCGGTTTAAATTCCTTTTATTTATAATTTTATTGATGATCAAAGCTGAGTGATAAGTTTAGCAAAATAGGTTAAGTCATCTCTTTGAATATTGGATAGATATTTATGGTGAACTTTAAAGCTTTTTTATAAATTCAACTATGGATTTGAAGTTCCTATTCGAATTAATCCGAACCAAGACGTGAACTTTTAATATTTAATTTTCAAAGTTGACCGGGGTATTGGGTATCTAAATTTAAAAGTCCAGGAGTTTGCTGGAAACTCCTGAACAGATCGACATGATTTAAATAATTTTTTGGGCCTCTAGCCTCGATTATTATTTAAAGAAATAACCGGTTTCAGGTGAGCTGGCATTGGCCATGCGTTTGCGTGGCATACGACCGGCCAGGAATGCTTCACGACCCGCTTCAACCGCCTTACGCATCGCAGAGGCCATCAAGACCGGATTTTGTGCAGCAGCAATCGCAGTATTCATCAGTACGCCGTCACAGCCTAGTTCCATGGCAATCGCTGCATCACTGGCAGTACCGACACCCGCATCAACCAGCACAGGCACTTTGGCATTTTCTTTAATAATCGAAATCGTGTGTGGATTCAGAATCCCCAGACCTGAACCGATCAGACTACCTAAAGGCATGATTGCTACACAGCCCATACTTTCCAGTTCTTGTGCCACGATCGGATCATCTGAGGTATAGACCATGATTTCAAAACCGTCATCAATCAGGGTACGCGCTGCTTTCAAAGTTTCGGTAATATTTGGATAAAGAGTCTTTTCATCACCCAGAACTTCCAGTTTTACCAGGTTATGACCATCCAGCAGTTCACGTGCTAGCATACAGGTGCGTACTGCGCTATTGGCATCAAAACAGCCCGCAGTATTTGGTAAAATGGTGTATTTTTCTGGTGGAACCACTGAAAGCAGGTTCGGTTGGTCTGGATGCTGACCAATATTCACCCGGCGAATAGCAACCGTTACAATTTCTGCACCACTGGCCTGAATGGCCTGATCTGTTTCATTTAAATCTTTATATTTGCCTGTGCCTACTAAAAGACGAGACTGGAATTGGCGTGAACCGATCTGTAATAAATCTTGCATAATTGTTCCAAGTGTTATTAGCCGCCACCGACTGCGTGAATAATTTCTATTTTGTCCGCTTCGCAAATGGGCGTTTCACCCAATCTGCTTTTAGAAATAATCATTTCATTGACCTCAACTGCAAAGCGTTTACCCTCAAGCGCCAGACTTTGAACCAGTTCCAGCAGGTTCTTGCATTGAGTTTCTTGTTGTTCGCCATTGATATACACCAGCATCTTGGCAACCCTCCATGATTATTGATTAAAGCATCAGACCTATTTGAGGTATTTTACGGCATTCCAGGCCAGAATTAACCAGCCAGCAATCATTAAGGCACCACCAATTGGCGTAATTGCACCTAAACCGCGCGGCAGACCCAGTGCCATGACATAGAGTGAGCCACAGAACAGGAAAATCCCCGCCTGGATCAGGAGAAAACTCCATTTGATTGGCAATTCAGGAATTACTCGGCTGATCACTGCTAGAATAAGTAAGCCAAGAGCATGGTAGAAGAAATAATCTGTGGCCGTTTGCCACCAGGTCAACTGTGCTTCAGTCGCTCGAGTCTTTAAACCATGGGCACCAAATGCGCCGAGCATGACTGCAAGCGCAAGATTCAGTGCTGAAATCGCAATCCACATTTGAATTGACCTTCCCAATAAAGTTTGCGCTTAACCTTAGCATAAAAGCTAAGGCTGAAACACGGCATTAAAAGACAAAAAAAGCCTTCATATATGAAGGCTTTTTCTTAAGATTAGTAGTTTATTAATTCAATACATCAGTTTGAAGACATTGCTACTTTAATCTTTTCCATTGCATTCTTTTCAAGCTGACGGATACGTTCGGCGGAAACATTATATTCAGCTGCCAGTTCATGCAAGGTTGATTTTTCATCATCCAGCCAGCGACGCTGCAAGATATTACGGGAACGGTCATCTAACTGTTCCATCGCTTCATGCAGAGCAGAGGTGCTTTGTTCCTCATAGTCTTCATTTTCAATCAGACGTGCCGGGTCATAACGGTTGTCTTCCAGATATAGTGCTGGAGCAACGTGAGTTGAATTTTCGTCATCATCGTCACCTGATGCTTCAAATGCTGCATCATAAGCCGTCAATCGGCCTTCCATTTCCAACACCTGTTCTGGTGTTACATTCAGGTCATTGGCAATCGACTGAGCTTCTTCAAGCGTTAACTTTTTAGAAGACTTTTTCAGACTACGTAAATTGAAGAACAGTTTACGCTGCGCTTTAGTGGTCGCAATTTTGACAATACGCCAGTTACGAATTACATATTCATGAATTTCAGCTTTGATCCAGTGCACCGCAAATGACACCAGACGTACGCCCATACTAGGGTCAAAACGCTTAACGGCTTTCATCAGGCCAAGGTTGCCTTCCTGGATCAGGTCACCTTGAGGCAGGCCATAACCTGCATAACTACGTGCAATATGTACCACGAAACGCAAATGAGACATGACCAGCATTTTTGCTGCGTCCAGGTCCTGGTCGTAGTAATAGCGTTCGGCCAACTCTTTTTCTTGTTCGGCCGTCAAAATAGGAATTTGATTGACAGTGCTAATATAAGCACCAAGATTGACACCTGGCGCCGATAATGACAGGGGCATCAATTGATTGCGGCTGTCACTCATGTGTTCTCCTTGAAGTGCGGGGGATTTAACCCTTAACTAGGTTTTATCTTAATCCAAACTCTCCTCAAATAATGGATATTTGGGTAGAGAAATGTAAACTTTTATACGAGTATGGAGAGCATCCAGTTTAATTGAAAATTTTTAAGATTCAATCAGGTAGTGATACTCGGTTGCAGAAATCTGTTGAGATTCGCATTTTAACTGATGCATTTGGCAATACCGTGTAACATCAGTTTGACTATGTGGATCTGATGACTTTAGCAAGAATGTTTTGCCCTGATCTGCTTTTAATGCACGCTTTAACATCAGGAGCGGCATCGGACAGGGCTTACCCATGGCATCAATAATATGCGCTTGACTGTGGTTATCACTCATTTCCGTTTTATTCATATCGCAAAAAAAAGGCTATAAATATTAGCAAATAGGATGCCAAAACCCAACTATTTGGCTAAAAAGTTACATGAAATAATATATATAATTTTTCTGATATATATTGTGAAAAAAATAACTAAATCAAAAGGAACAAAGCTAAAAAATATCTATTAATTGTCATAAACCCATGTTAAGCTCGTTGCGTATTTAGGATTTCAGATAAACAAATTGATTGTTTTTCGCCCTATACACAATGGATGTAACCGGGATTTTGTTAATAGTTTTACAGAATGATTACAAGCTTAAAAATAATATTTTCAAACTTGTTTGCTCTGCTGTTTGCAACACCGGGTGGTCCTTTTTTTAGTATCAATGAGGATTAACTTATGACAGCTGCTCGTGAACAAGGCGTAGTTAAATGGTTCAACGACACTAAAGGCTTCGGCTTTATTCAACGCAACGGCGGTGATGACGTATTCGTTCATTTCCGTGCAATCCAAGGCGAAGGCCACCGTTCACTTCGTGACGGCCAACGTGTTGAATTCAGTGTAGTTAAAGGCCAAAAAGGCTTCCAAGCTGAAGAAGTTCAACCATTAGACTAATCTTCGGATTAAGCTAATAAACGCCCCAATATAAATTGGGGCGTTTTTTGTTTATACTATTCCATCTTAGTGATTATCAAATTAGAGCAGCGCTTTATGTCATCTGGTTTTGAAACCTTAAATTTACATCCCCAACTGAAAAAGGCAATTGATGCTTTAGGCTTTACTTCCATGACGCCGATTCAGCAGAAGGTTTTAAAATTCACCTTGGCAGGACATGATGCTATTGGTCGTGCACAAACGGGTACGGGTAAAACAGCCGCATTCCTGATTAGCGTGATTAATGACTTGCTGAATAATCCGGTAAAAGAACAGCGTTATCGTGGTGAACCGCGTGCACTGATTCTGGCACCAACACGTGAACTTGCCCTGCAAATCGAAAGCGACGCGCATGAGCTGACCAAGTTTACTGACCTGAGTGTCGTAACACTTCTAGGTGGTGTAGATTTTGACAAGCAGAAAGCTCAATTGGATAAAGCGCCAGTGGATATCATGGTTGCTACTCCAGGGCGTCTGATTGATTTTGTCGAGCAAAAAGAAGTCTGGCTGGATCAGATTGAATTCCTGGTGATTGATGAAGCTGACCGTCTACTGGATATGGGTTTTATTCCATCAGTAAAACGTATTGTGCGTTTCTCGCCACGCAAAGAGCAGCGTCAGACGCTGATGTTCTCTGCAACTTTTAGCTATGATGTCTTGAATCTGGCACAGCAATGGTTATTTGAACCGGTCACTGTCGAAATTGAGCCAGAGAAAAAAACCAATGCCGACGTAGAACAGCGTGTGTATATGGTGGCGAAAGCAGACAAATATAAGTTGCTGCAAGACATTCTGCGTGATGAGCCGATTGAAAAGGTCATGATTTTCGCTAACCGTCGTGATCAGGTACGTAAGCTATATGATCATTTAAAACGTGATGGTTATAAGGTGGTAATGCTGTCAGGTGAAATTGCCCAAGACAAACGCTTAAAAATGTTAGACCAGTTCAAAAATGGTAAACATAACATCATGATTGCGACAGACGTTGCCGGTCGTGGTATTCATGTGGATGGCGTATCTCATGTGATTAACTTCACTTTACCTGAACAGTCCGATGATTACGTACACCGTATTGGTCGTACTGGTCGTGCGGGAACGCGTGGTGTAAGTATCAGTTTCCTGGCGGAAGATGATGCGTTCTATTTGCCAGAGATTGAAAAAGCGATTGGACAAAAATTACCGCTGACCCGTTTGGAAGGCTATTGCTAATCTAAACTGCAAAAAAACCGCTCTTTAAGAGCGGTTTTTTATTACTGCATATGTTGAAGCTTATTTGGCTTCACAGCGGAACGTTAAAACAGTCTGATAATCATCATTCTGGTTCAATCCGGTGTTGGTGCCGGCAATATTGCCTAATACAGTCGCAGCAGCCTGAATCATTTGTCCGGTCTGTTCATCGACTACACCTTTTAGTGCACCATTATAAGAAGTTTTTTCATCCAGAATAATCGCAGTTGCTTTAGAGCCACATGTTTTGCTGGCTGCATTCACTGCATTATTTTTAGAGGTTAACTGGTTTTTACCTAATCCTGTTACTTCAAACTGATTATTTTCCTTTTGAACCGCTACTGAAGTCGGGTTAGATGCACAGGCAGTTAAAAGTAGAGCTGAAGCTGCTAATCCGCTGATCGCAATTGTTTTTTTCATCATAAAATCTCGCTTGAAAACAGAACTGGGAATATTGAAACACAGTAAAAAGCACAGAATTAGGAGCTGTTGTATAAGTTTGGCAATTTTTGATGTTGCTCTATGAGAGAAAAGTGAATGAAAGAGACATTTTATTGATTCCACGGAAAATATTGTAATCTTCCTTAAATATTTTCGGGGTAGAGGTATTTGCAAGTTTCTAGAGTATTGTTAGTGGAATATGCTAATCTTGACCGTAGTTTTTAAGTTATAGATCTATAAAGCAATGACGGAATCTGTGGTCGACATCGTTCATCAAAATATTCACCAACGTCAATCAATAGGACATTTGCTGGCACCTGCGCCGAATGCAGAACAGTTAGAAATGGCATTTAAAGCTGCTTTGACAGCACCGGATCATCACCGGTTAAAACCTACCACTTTTGTGATCATCCCGGATGCGCAACGTGAAGCATTTGGTGAACTGTTATCGCAAGCACTGATAGATCTGGGTCAAACTGAATCAGCTCAGATTGAACGGGTCAAGAATCATCCTTTTCGTGCACCTTTGCTGGTACTGGCATTAACCCGTTTGCAGGATCATCCGAAAGTGCCACATTTTGAGCAGATTTTGAGTTCAGGTGCCGCTATTCAAAACTTCTTGCTGTCTTTGCAGGCTCAAGGTTTTTCAACTATGTGGCGTAGTGGCGCAGTAGTAGAATCAAAATTTTTCAAGCAGTCGCTCGGCATTGGTAAGGATGATCTGGTTTCTGGCATTATCTATATCGGTACGGCGGCAAAAGCGATTGCACCACGTGCTGAAATCCAGACCCAGAATTATGTAAGTTATTGGAATCAAAACTAAGGCATTTCAAGACACAGGATATTAGAAAACAAGATGTCAGAATTAAATTTTACCGATTTGATTGAACCGGTAGTGGTCAACCAGAATACGGCTTTAAGAATTACAGTTTTAGGCGGTGGTAGTTTTGGTACTGCAATGGCCAATACCGCGGTTCGAAATGGCTGCGATACCATGATCTGGATTCGTGATCCGGAAGTAGCTGAAGATATTAATGCAACACATATCAATAAACGCTATCTACCGGATTTTAAGCTGGAAGAAAATCTGCTTGCTGTGTCCGATCTGGAGAAGGCTGTTCGTGATCGCGATATTATTCTAGTCGCGATTCCAAGCCATTCTTTCCGTGATGTGTTGCAGCAGATCAAGCCCTTTATAACCTCTCAAGCGGTGATTTCCCTGACAAAAGGGATCGAAGCCAATACCTTCAGCTTTATGAGTGACATCATTCGTGAAGAACTACCGGAAGTGCCTTATGGTGTGCTGTCTGGTCCAAACCTGGCCAAAGAAATTGTCGCAGGTCAGCCGGCAGGTACGGTGATTGCCAGTGAATCTGAACTGGTACGTTATGCAGTGCAACAGGCACTCCATAGTGCATTATTCCGTGTCTTTGCCAGTGATGATGTGCATGGCGTAGAACTGGGTGGCGCATTGAAAAATATTTATGCGGTCGCGATGGGAATGGCGGCTGCCTATAATGTCGGTGAAAATACCAAAAGTATGATTCTAACTCGTGCGCTAGCTGAAATGAGCCGATTTGCAGTCAAGCTGGGTGCAAATCCGCTAACTTTCTTGGGGCTTTCTGGTGTAGGTGATCTATTTGCCACTTGTAACAGTCCGCTGAGTCGTAACTATCAGGTCGGTTATGCATTAGGTAAGGGTAAAACCTTAGAGCAGGCGACGACTGAACTGGGTCAAACTGCGGAAGGGATCAACACCATTGTGCAGGTAAAAGCGCGTTCAGAAGAGCTGGATGTTTATATGCCGATTACAACTGCCTTGTATGAAGTGATCTTTGAAGGAGCGCCGCCGCTGACGATCGCTTTATCTTTGATGAAAAATGGTCATCGCAGTGATGTGGAATTTGTCTTGCCACATCATCAAGTCTGATCTATAACACAGGAAGAGCGATGATTATAATGCTGACTGATGACCGTAGCGACAAAATAAATAGGGAATAAGATGCAACTGACTTTAGTGCGACATGGCGAAGCCGCGCCACCAGTGAGTGGGAATGATAGCAAACGTCCCCTAACGGAACGCGGGCATCACCAGGCGGAACAGACAGCGCAGTATTTAAAGGACATCATTAAACCGGAAGTATTTGTGGTCAGTCCTTTATTGCGTGCGCAGGAAACTCTGGCGCATTTACAGCACTATTTTAAAGATGTGCCCGTGGTGATCTGTAATACCATCAAGCCTGATGATGATGCTAAAGTTGCAGTTGAATGGTTATCGCAGTTGCCGTATGAGTCCATTGCGGTGGTTTGTCATATGAATGTTGTGGCGCATATTGCCTCCATTCTCGTGACTGAGTCTTTTCATCCATTTCATTTATCAGAAGCACGTATTTATGATCAGGCCGTGATTGCACCAGGCTTATCAACACAAGTTAAAAGCTTTATTCCAACAGTATAAAAACCAATTAAAACGGTAGAACACAATCGATGTTGTATTTATGGATGCCGGAAGCCAATGGGGTTTGGCAATGGTCAAAGGGGGAGTTCTGGAACACTGCTGCAACACTTGAGCAGCTGATTCAGGATATTCAGGCTTATCATGGAGAAGAGGCGACGGTCTTTTTTCCAAGTCGTCATGTGCAAATTTTGCAGCAGACTTTGCCAAAGAGCCAATATAAAAAAATGGGCAATGATGGCATTAAATATCTGTTAGAAGAATATGTAGTACTGCCTGTCGATACCATGAAAGTGCTGCATCATTTTCAGCAGCCTGACCAGATCAGTATTCTGGGGATTGCAAATTCTACAGTTGAAACTTTGCAGCATGCCCTGAATTTGATTCCTGTTAAACTCGCTGCATTATTGCCAGACTTTCTGGTTTTGCCAGTGCCTGAACATGCGCAGCAGCGCGTTATTGCACAAATTGGTGGGCATTTGCTGGTACGTGAAGCTGAATATATCGGCCAGTCAGTGGATGATCTGAGCCTTTATCTGGATTTTCAGTCTAAAGATCTGGAATATCAGGTCAGCAATCTCAGCCCTGAACAAATGAGCAGTTTAGAAGCGGTAGCAACACGTGAACAATTAAACTCGTTCCAATATACGTTGCCAATGCTAAAAAAACTGAAACAGCATCCATTTAATATCCTGCCAAAGGGTAAATCGGATCATACTGTTTCCGGTTACTGGAAAGCCTGTGCGGCGGTTTTTCTTGGGATTTTAGTACTACAGTTTACTTATGATGCGGTGCGCTGGTATCAATATAAAAAAGTCGCCAATACCACTGCGATGCAGGCGATTGACCAGTTTAAATATTGGTTCGGACAAAATTATCCGGTCACTGAGCAGAATATTAAAAGTCAGTTTGAAGCCCAGCTTCGTCAAAGTCAGACTGCGGATACTCAGGCTTTGCAGCTCATTAGCCGAGTCGGGCCGGTGTTGATGCAAAACCAGATTGTGGCACAGCGTGTCAATTATGATCCGTCTGGATTGAGTCTGCAGTTACAGTCCAATTCATCTGAAAGTTTAAATACTTTGACCAAGCAACTGGGGCAGCAGGGCTTTAAAGTAGAATTGGGGAATATACAGGCGAATGGAACAGGCGCCGTAGGGCTGGTGAAAATACAATAATGAAAGCTATTGAAACCTTACAGAACCGCATGGATCTGCAAATTGAAAAACTGACCGATTATCTGGATCGTTTGTCAGCACGTGAACGCATTCTGGTAATCTTTACCACAATCTTTGTGCTGGTGACCGCTGTTGCGAGTGCACTCTGGGCAATGCATCAGGCAGCAGATACCCAGCAGAAACGTTTAAATGATCTAAAAGATACGCTGGTCTGGATGCAAAGCAATGCTGTTACTATGAAGCCGGCAGGAGACTTGCAATTAGATGCAGCAGAAAAAGTGCAGCGTATTGCTCAGCAACAAGGGCTGTCGGTCGCATCACAGCAAATGGATGGAAAAATTCAGTTGATGCTGTCTCATGAAAATTATTCTGTGCTGGCCAACTTCCTGACACAGTTGGCACAAATGGGGCTAAGTATCGAGAAAATGGAACTAAATAATGAAGCAGGGCAGATTAAATTAACAGCGACTGTGCAATAACTGGTAAAAATAAAGATTTGCAAAGCATGGTTTTTTTGTCAGCCTATGCCTATAATATGCCGACTTAAAAAGCAGTAGACTTTTCTAGATATGTTGTATTCTCTAGCCCGCCCTTTGTTGTTTTCTTTAGCACCAGAGCGTGCACATGAGCTGACACTATCACTATTAAAATCATCCCATAAAATGGGCATGATGCGTCAAAATGTTGCTGTGAAACCTGTGACCTGTATGGGAATCGAATTTCCTAATCCGGTCGGTCTTGCAGCAGGGTTAGATAAAAATGGTGCCTATATTGATGCCTTGGCCAGTCAAGGCTTTGGTTTTATTGAAATTGGTACCATTACTCCACGCCCGCAACCTGGTAATCCTCATCCACGTTTATTCCGTCTTCCGAAAGCCAAAGCGATTATTAACCGTATGGGTTTTAATAATGATGGTGTGGACAAACTGATTGAAAACGTTAAAGCTGCAAAATTTAAAGGTGTACTGGGAATCAATATCGGTAAAAACGCTGATACTCCGGTAGAAAAAGCAGTAGATGATTACCTTATTTGTTTAGAAAAAGTCTATAATTATGCTTCCTATATCACCGTTAATATTTCTTCTCCAAATACCAAGAACCTGCGCAGTTTACAAAGTGGCGATGCACTGACTGAATTGCTGGAAACGCTGAAGAATCGTCAGCTGGAACTGGCTCAGGAACATCAGCATTACGTTCCTCTGGTATTAAAAGTTGCACCGGATCTTGAAGCTGAAGATATTGCCTTTATTGCCAAGCAGTTATTGCAATACAAGATTGATGGTCTGATCGTGACCAATACCACATTGTCACGTGAAGGTGTGGAAGGTCTGGAGCATGCAGAAGAAGCGGGCGGTTTATCAGGCGCGCCAGTCTTTGAGAAAAGCACGGCATGTCTGGCTGCATTTGCAGAGGAATTAAAGGGACAAATTCCATTGATTGGTGTGGGTGGTATTCTTTCAGGTGCGGATGCGCTGGCCAAGAAAAAAGCTGGTGCAAGCCTTGTACAAGTCTATAGTGGCCTCATATATACTGGGCCGGAACTGGTTAAAGACTGTGTAGCCGCGCTTTAAATCCTATGAATGCCATTGATATCTTTCTACTGATTATCTTGCTCATTGGAGGGCTCAACGGTTTGCGCCAAGGATTTATTAAAGCCTTTGCGAACTTAGTGGGATGGATTTTTGCCTTGATTATTGCGGCGAAATATTCAACACTACTTGCGCCCTCAATGGTTGCTCTCAGTACAGATCCAGTGGTACAGAAGATTGCAGCCTTTGCCTTTATCGTTCTGATGATTGTGGTACTCACCTGGATTGTCACCTTTCTGCTCAACCGCATTTTAAAAACCCTGAAACTCGGTCCGCTGAATCGTCTTGCGGGCGGTGTTTTCGGTAGCCTGAAAGGTTTGCTGATTGTTCTGATTACCATGCAGGGGATTGGCCCTTGGGTGGAAAGTTCGCCGCACTGGAAGCAGTCCAAATTTATACAGGTCTTATTGCCATATGCGCCTTGGGCAACAGAGCTCTCCAAAGAAGCCGCAAATGGCGCCCTGCAACATATCAAGTCTGAAGGGGCACAGAAACCTTCAGATTCCTCATCTGAACCGGCATCCAAGGCCAAGAGTTCAGATGCGTCAACGAATAATCCTTTTTATTAATCCTAGCTTGTCTGCGAGGTTGCTATGTGTGGAGTAGTTGGTATAGCTGGTAAATCACCTGTTAACCAAATGTTGTTTGATGCATTAACGATGTTACAACATCGTGGACAAGATGCAGCTGGGATTGTGACTTGTCAGGAAGGCCGCCTGTTCCTGCGTAAAGATGTCGGTATGGTCCGTGATGTATTCCATACCCGTCATATGCGTGCTTTACAGGGTAATTATGGTATTGGTCATGTGCGTTACCCAACGGCGGGTACTTCAAGCAGTGCCGAAGCGCAACCATTCTACGTAAACTCACCTTATGGGATTACGCTGGCGCATAACGGTAACCTGACCAATGCTGAAGAAATTCATGATGACCTGTTTAAAACTGATCTGCGTCACATGAATACTGATTCAGATTCAGAAGTGCTACTAAACGTACTGGCGCACGAATTACAAAAACGTGGCAAGCTGGTACCTACCTCTGAAGATATTTTTCAGGCTGTAACGCGTGTACATGAGCGTTGTAAAGGTGGATATGCCGTTGTTGCGATGATTACCGGTCAAGGTCTGGTAGGCTTCCGTGATCCAAACGGTATCCGTCCATTAATTTACGGTTCGCGCGAAACAGAAAGTGGTATGGAATATATCATTGCTTCTGAATCTGTAGCGATTACGGCACTAGGCTTTAAGGTTGAACGTGATATCGAACCAGGTGAAGCAGTTTTCATTGATTCTGACGGTAACTTCTTTACCCAGCAATGTGCAGCGAATCCAGAATATCGTCCATGTATTTTTGAATATGTGTACTTTGCTCGTCCAGATGCAACTATTGATGGGATCTCTGTGTATAAAGCCCGTTTGAAAATGGGTGAGAAACTGGCACAAAAAATCCTGCGCGAGTGGGGCGATGAGCATGACATCGATGTGGTGATTCCAATTCCGGATACTTCGCGTACTTCGGCATTAGAATTAGCCAATATGCTAGGCGTGAAATTCCGTGAAGGTTTCATGAAAAACCGTTATATCGGTCGTACCTTCATTATGCCAGGTCAGCAACTGCGTAAAAAATCAGTACGTCAAAAACTGAACCCGGTTGAGCTCGAGTTCCAGGGCAAAAACGTTCTACTGGTCGATGACTCGATTGTGCGTGGTACGACTTGTAATGAAATTATTCAGATGGCACGTGATGCGGGTGCGAAAAAAGTATTCTTCGCTTCTGCGGCACCTATGGTGAAATATCCAAACGTATACGGTATTGATATGCCGGCGAAATCTGAACTGATCGCTTCTGAACGCAGTGTAGAAGAAATCCGTGAAATCATTGGTGCTGACCGTCTGATTTTCCAAGATCTGGAAGACCTGAAAGATGCAGTACGTACCAAAAAAGTTCCTCATTTGCGTGAATTTGACTGTTCTGTATTTGATGGTGTGTATGTCGCAGGTGGAATCAATGCTGAATACCTCGATCAATTAGAGCAAAAACGCAGTGATGGCGCCAAAAAAGGCGACAATTTTATTGATGTGAATATTGATGCAGCATCAGTTGACCTGACCGGTGTACGCGAAGTCTAAGCAATTAAAATCATGATGAAAAAGCGGGAATTTCCCGCTTTTTTGTTTTATGATGAGCCCAAGGAAAGACCAGATCAGTTAGGGTGGTAGATTGAAAAGCGTAGGATATGCTTTGGTCAAAAACAAGAATATGCTATTGCTAGCCAGCTTTTGTCTGATTGCGATACTATTAACAGTTCTGATTATCAATACAGTGGTTGGCCTGTTTGTTTTCTATGCTGATCCTGGCCAGTCGATATGGTGGCATGTCCTTAGTCCTTATCTGGTAGCACTGGTTTTGTTCTTGATGATTATTTCGGTCATCTATGAATTTTATACGTTTCGTGCCGGCGGCTATTCTTTAGCCCAGCAAATGGGCGCGCGTCGACTGAACCAAATGGAAAGTATTCCGGAAGAAAGTGCTGCACTACGGATCAATACTCAACTGGCAGATACGTTCCTGATTGAACCGCCAGCTATGTATGTCCTGCCGAATGAAGTGGGGGTCAATGCATTAACAGCGGGTTTTAGTCCACGTGATACTGCTATTATTCTGACTTGGGGTGCATTACAAACTCTTGATGAAATTGAACTTTATGGCTTGCTCAGTCATGAATTTAACAAGATTCTATCTGGTGAAACAGCTGAAAATACCCGCCTGAAAATTCTATATAGCAGTCTGACCACTTTTAGCCAGTGGGGCAGCAAGATTGCGAAGTTGGGGTTTTATCGAAATGATGTACCTCGGGAAAACAAGTTTGAAACCTTCTATGTCTCAATCGGAGCAGTCATCTGGTTGATTGGCAGCTTGGGTATTTTGATTACACGTTTTATTAAATATATTTCATTGGGCGGACGTACCTATAAAAATGACCAGAAAACCCGACGCCTGATTCAGAATGATGCCAATATTCAGACTTTATTGCGCATTCATGTGCATCATTCAGGATCACAGATCTATAGTGAATATGCCGAATCCATTTCACATATGTGTTTTGCCAATTCTTTAAGTCCACAGAACTGGTTGAATATTCATCCGAATATTAATCAGCGTATTTATGAATTAAATCCTGCCTTGATTCAGGATCTGCAGCTTGAAAATCTGAAGAAATTAAAAAACCAGCCTTTGTTTAGTCTGTTCCGCTCATTGGAAGATGTCGTACCTGAAAGCACAGCAGTCTGGGAATCCCCACAGCCTTTGCCTTTGTTACGCTTGTCTCCAATTAGCTTCGCCATTAAAGATGCCATCAAGCCATTGAATCCTGAACTACGTGCCAATATGCCGCGTCCGGAACTGATTGAGCGTGCTTTGCAAACTTCGACCGGTTCACGTGAGGTGATGGTCGCGATTCTGATGATCCGGCAATATCGTGAGTTTATTCCAACCGAGGCAGAGGTCAGTCGTGCGATTATTGATTCATTATTAAATCTGGATGGACGGGTACATATCTCGATTTTCCAGCAGGCCTGTAAAAATATTGGTGGAATGCCTACCACGGTGGCACGGCAGTTTTTAATGAAGCTGGCAAGGATTATTCAGGAAGATGGTGAAATCGGTTTGCTGGATGCCTTATTGCTAGAACGGGTGAAGTATGAACTGAATTTGCTGCCGATGCATACACCGACGTCTTTAGATGAAGTCAAACCACAGATTGTACGTCTGATTGATGCCTTGCTGCATGTGCAGCAGATTAACAGCGATAATCAGCTAGAGGTTCGGGAAAAGATTTTAAATCGTATTCTTAGCCCAAGAGAACTTGATCTGTATAGTGAAATCTCAGATGAGCCGATTGATTTGGCTGAGATTTTAAATGATATTGCAGGATTGTTATTACGTGATCGTTTGAGCATGTTGGGTATTGCAGAAGTTTGCCTGTGGAGCGACCGGATCATGACCCAGGATGAGCTGGATGTAATGGAACTTCTGTACTGGCGCTTGGGTTTTGAATCCAATGAAATTACCCAGCAAATGCTTAAGAAAAACAGCTTGATGATTATCTAGTATTTTTAAATTAATAAGATGTATTTAACTCCAGTTTTTCAAGAACTGATCTATAAGCCAACTTGCAGTAGAAAAAAGTAATCTTATAAATTGATTTCTATTCTGAGTTAAAATGACTCAAGAAAGAGAGTGAAAAGCTGGAAATAGTTCGGCAAAGAAAAGCGAATCCCGTTAAAATGTTCAACCTGAAATAGGTGATGAAGAAAAGATGATTGGGCATCAGCGTGACATACTGGCAACATTAGGAATCGATATCTGGATTCCCAAGGGCGACGTATGTCAGCAGCATCAGGTTTCGATCTGGCGTGATCAGGCCCCAGCAGAATTACATAGCGAAATCATCCTGCCACAACCGACTCAGATTGCTCCGGTAGAAAAAGCTCCTTTAATTGCGCCTGAGCCTGTTACAGTTGAAGCAAAAGCTGAAGTTAAAAGTGAAGTACCAGTAATTGTTGCATCAATTCAGGAACAGCGGGAAATTCTGCATATTCCGCCATTCAACTTGCAGGCTTTAAGCTTGGAACATTGCACGATTGTCATCGATGCCACAGAAATGACCGAGCAAACCCAGCATTTATGGAGCAATATCCAGTGTGCTCTGCAAAGTGAATTTTATGAATTAAACTGGCCATTTCCATGGATGAATCTACAAGATGGCCGAGGTGTTGAATCTTATATTCAGGGTTTTCTGGACATGATGAGCCTGGAAAAAAATATCATTTCCCTTGGCTCTATTCCGCATGTGACACATAATAAAATGATTCAACTGGCATCTTTACAGGAAATGCTGGATCAGCCCATACTTAAAAAACGCTTATGGCAATTTATGCAAAACAGGCCAGCGAACTCAGAATAATATTGATGTGGAATAGGGACATATGAAGCAAAAAGTGATTGTATTTAGCCAGATCGATCAGGATGTCCAAAAAAAACTCGAACAAAATTTTAATGTAGTAACTTTACAGCCGAAACTGGGCAATGTGCATGAGCAGTTGCTGGAACATGTGCGGGATGCCGATGGCATGATCGGGGCAGGAAGGTTGCTCAATCGCGATAATCTGGCACCAGCAACCCGACTTAAAATCATTTCTAGTGTCAGTGTAGGGTATGACAACTATGAAGTTGATTATCTGAATGAAAAAAATATCTATCTGACCAATACCCCCCATGTCCTGACTGAAACCACGGCAGATCTGGGATTTACGCTGTTAATGGCAGCTGCACGCAAAGTGGCTTATCTGGATCACTGGACCAAACAGGGACAATGGCACCGCACGACACGTGAAGCACAGTTTGGTATGGATATTTTCGGAAAAACGCTGGGGATAATCGGGCTAGGGCATATTGGGGCAGCAGTTGCACGCCGTGGATTTTACGGTTTCAATATGAATATCTTGTACCATAATCGCCATGAAAAACCGGAATTGGCTCAAGGGCTCAGTGCACAGTATTGTTCTCTGAATGAGCTTTTGCAGCGCTCAGATTTCGTGGTGGTTACCGTGGATTTAAATGCTGAGTCAAAAGCACTGATTGGAGCAGAACAACTGGCACAGATGCAGCCACATGCGGTGCTGGTAAATATCTCCCGTGGGCCTGTGATTGATGAGCAGGCTTTGATCGAAGCTTTAAAAGCCAACCAAATCTTTGCTGCGGGTCTGGATGTTTATGAGAAAGAGCCTTTAAAAGAATCAGAATTATTTGAACTGGATAATGTCATTACCTTGCCCCATGTCGGTTCGGCCACAGTGGCGACACGTCGAAAAATGGCTGAGCTGGCTTATCAGAATCTGGTTGATGTACTTGAAGGGCGGGTGCCACGCTATGTGGTGAATCCGCAAGTGATTGGTTCATCTAAGTAATATTAAATAACATTTTCCTGCATCAATGCTCATTTTTCGATGCTATATTCGAGACAGGTTGAAACTGAATTTTAGAGATTTTTCATTGAAACGTTTGGTATTGGCGTGCGGGTTAGGTCTGTGTGCAACGGCAGGACATAGTGATAATAATTATTTTAATCAGCCTGCTGCACAATTTTCTGTACCGGATATTGGTGCGGGCGTCGGATTGATCGATCAGCAAAAAGAACAAATGATCGGCGAAAAGGTCTATCGTCAAGTCCAGAAACAAATGCCTGTGATTCAGAATCCATGGCTTGAAGATCAGTTGCTTTCCGTATTTTCCCACATTCTCAGTCAGACCAAATTACAGCAACCGATTGGTTTAATGCTAATCAATGATCCGCAAATTAATGCTTTTGCAGTACCCGGTGGGTTATTTGCCCTAAATGCGGGTTTGATTAATTCTGCTCGAAATACGGATGAAGTGGCAGGGGTGATGGCACATGAAATTGCACATGTTACACAACGTCATTACAGTCGTTCGCAAGAAACCTTTAAAGGACAAGGACTGTTGGCCCTAGCAGGGATTCTGGTGGGTGCATTAGTCGCTTCACAGGCAGATGGTGATGCCGGTGCAGCAGTGATGATGGGTTCTCAGGCAGCACTACTTGATCAGCAATTAACTTATAGCCGTAATCAGGAACGTGAGGCGGACCGGATCGGAATGCAATATATGTATGCTGCCGGATACAGTCCGCACAGTATGGCGGATTTCTTTGAAGTGATGCATCGGTCCACTAGCCGTTTAAGCTTTATGCCAGATTTCTGGCTGACGCATCCTTTAACTACTGAGCGTATGAGTGAAGCGCGTTTGCGTGCCAATCAGTTGCCTGCGGTTAAGCGTAATTTAAATGATCAGGATTTTGAAATCATTAAATGGTATACACGGGTACTGTCACGTCAGACCACTGAACAACAGCTCAACTTGATGGTGCAACGCAATGATTTTCCTGGCCAGCTGGCTTTAACGGCTTATCAGCTTCAGCAGGGAGACTTTCAGGCGGCACAAGTCGCACTGGATCAAGCCAAAAAGCACAATAACATGCATCCTTTGCAGGTGTTATTTCAAACTGATATTTATCTGGGACAAAATCAGCTGGATAATGCGCTAAAAAGCATTAGTTCAGCCGCACGGATCATGCCGGAGAACCGTGCTTTAAATTATAAATATGCTGAAACCCTGATTCGTGCTAAACAGCCTGATCAGGCCAGAACGATTGTGCAGCGCTTTTTAAATAGCAATACCCGTGATGTTAGTGGCTGGAGATTAATGCAACTGGCAGCGAATGCAGCACCTGATTCATCGATAAAAGCCGCGAATGTCTTGCGTTATCGGGCTGAAGTGGAGTACTGGTCAGGCTATGAAGAAACTGCGATTAAGTCCTTAATACATGCTCAACGCATCAGCAAAGGCAATCAGTCTTTATCGGCAACGATTGGCCAGCGTTTAAAACAGATGCAGCAAACGCGACAGTTTAAAATTTAAGTCTATTTTTCTAATGATTTTTAGCTTCAGTAGATATAGCCGAAGTTCACTAAATCACGCTACAATCCGGGCAAAGCTAAGTTGTCTATTTTAATTATTTTATGAAAAAAATATTATTGGGTTTATTGATATTGGGGTACGGCGGTAATGTATTGGCGGCTAGTGCAGCAGAATACGTACAGTCCGTTGAGCAGATTAATGCTGATTATCAAAAAGAATCACGCCAGTTTTTAAAAGGTTTAAATCCACAGCAGCAGGGTTTTAGCGCATCGCAGAATCAGCAGTTTTGCGCGATTGTGCAGCGCTATGTGGATCGTTTATATAAAGCGGCAGACCAGAACCGGGCTTATCTGGATCGTCAGTATCAAAATGTAGGCAAGCAGGATGTCATACTGCAGGTAAAATCTTCAAAAGAGATGCAGTTGCTGAAACGTTATAATGTGGATTGTAATTTACAGTAAGAATAAATAAGAAAATGCTGAGAACTGTCCGGAATGGAGGCAGTTCAACGCAGATTTAGATTTGAAATAGAATGGGGGAATTAAGCAAGTTTTGCTTTAATTTTTGCTGAAACTTGTGCAGGATCGGCGCGCCCGGCTATGAGCGGACGCAGAGAATTCATCACCTTACCCATATCTTTCATGCTAGTAGCTTGTTGCGCTTCAATTATTTGCGCAATCAGGGAATCAAGTTCTTCCTCAGTCATAGCTTCTGGTAGAAATTGAGAGAGAACCTCAACTTCGGCTTGTTCCTTACTAGCTAAATCATCTCGACCAGCGCCTTCAAAGGCTTTGATCGATTCTTTACGTTGTTTAATTTGCTTTTCAATGACCGCAAGAACTTGAGCATCGTCAAGTTCTTTACGCTCATCGACTTCGATTTGCTTAATTGCTGCTTGCAGACTACGAATGACCGTCAACTTTGACATATCTTTGGCACGCATGGTGGCTTTCAATACGTCAGTAATCTGGTTTTTTAAAGTAGTCATTATTTATTCCAAGCAGTCAATCACAAATTAATCTTAGTAAAGGCGAGTAGTACGTACTGATTCACGCGCCAATTTCTTTTGGTAGCGTTTAACAGCAGCAGCTTTTTTACGTTTACGTTCTTGAGTTGGTTTTTCGTAGAATTCACGTTTACGAACGTCAGCAAGAACACCCGCTTTTTCGCATGAGCGTTTGAAACGACGGATAGCTACGTCTACTGGTTCGCCTTCTTTCAATTTAACTTGTGGCATGAAGAATCCTCATTAAGTTATGGATAAGATCAGGGCCGAATTGCCCTCGATCACAAGTGAAGGTCAGTATTTTACTCATTTACATCTCATATCACAAGTCTATAATAGTTGCTGCAATAGATTTGATACAGGTTATAGGCAGTTTAATGATCGTTTTAGGCTTGGAAACGTCGTGTGATGAAACAGGACTTGCGCTGTATGACAGCGAGTTGGGTTTGCGCGGACAGGTGCTGTACAGCCAGATTAAACTGCATGCTGAATATGGCGGCGTCGTACCAGAACTGGCTTCGCGCGACCATGTGCGTAAACTCATTCCCTTACTGAATGAACTGCTTGAACAAAGTGGCATCAAAAAATCAGAAATTGATGCGGTGGCCTATACCCGTGGTCCGGGCCTGATGGGCGCGTTAATGACTGGCGCACTGTTTGGTCGGACTTTGGCCTTTGCCTTAAATAAACCGGCAATTGGTGTGCACCATATGGAAGGTCATATGCTGGCACCATTACTTTCTAAAACGCCACCAGAATTTCCATTTGTGGCATTACTGGTGTCTGGTGGTCACTCACAGCTCATGGCCGCTTATGGCATTGGACAATATGAATTACTCGGTGAATCGATTGATGATGCGGCGGGTGAAGCATTTGATAAAGTTGCGAAAATGATGGGTCTGCCATATCCGGGCGGCCCGAATATTTCCAGACTAGCTGAGCAGGGCGATCCGAACGCCTTTGCTTTCCCACGTCCAATGCTGCATCAAGGTTTGGAGTTTTCATTCAGTGGTTTAAAAACTGCAGTTTCTGTTCAAATGAAGAAACTCGGTGAAGAAAGACGTGATGCAGATATCGCTGCGAGCTTCCAGGAAGCCATTGTCGATACACTTGTTAAAAAATCAGTGAAGGCATTGAAACAGACTGGCTTAAAACGTCTGGTGATTGCTGGTGGTGTAAGTGCCAACAAGCGTTTACGTGAACGCCTGGAAGCAGACTTGGCGAAAATCAAAGCCACCGTGTACTATGCAGAACCTGCGCTGTGTACCGATAATGGTGCGATGATTGCCTTTGCGGGTTATCAACGTCTAAAAGCCGGACAGCAAGATGGTTTGGCTGTGACCACAACTCCACGTTGGCCAATGACAGAATTGACGAATCCGGCAGAAGCTTGATTTAAAGATTCAGGATGAAGAAAAGGGGCCTTAAGCCCATTGCTGTCCCACAATTTTTCACAAGAGGAAGCTCAAATGAGCTTCCTCTTGTTTTATGGGTATTTTATCGGGTGAAAATAAAGCTTTTAAAGTTCTTCTTTCAAACAAATTCACTTGAATTATTC